>NZ_DASRXZ010000122.1:0-81110 GCF_035687345.1 Microbacterium sp. | reverse complement strand
CCATGATCCGGCAAGTTTACGCGAGCGAACCCGCGTCGCCGCTCTGCGGCTCGGGCCCGAGCTCCTGGAAGAGCGTGAGCTGCAGGTCGGCCTTTCCGCGCAGGCGTGCGTTGAGCGATCGCCACGGGGTGACGCGAGCGGATGCCTCGACCTCGGCGCCGGCATCCGCGAGTCGTGCCTGCGCCGCCGCCGTGTCGTCGACCTCGAGGGCGATGCGGATGCGGTCGCTGCGGCCGCCGTCGGTCTCGACCCGGTCGATGAAGTCCACCTGCGCCGGGTTCGAGAGTTCGAGGGTCGCGCGCCCTGCGTCGAGGATCGCGACGCGTGCGCCGCCGTCCGCCTCGTACGCCTCGGCCTGCGGCATGCCGACGACGTCGCGATAGAACGCGAGCGCTTCCTCGAAGTCCTCGGCGCGGGCCACGACCCGCAATTGGCGCACGTCGCCGCGCGAGGCGACGGGCACACCGCGCGACGCGGCGTCGAGGGCCCGCGCGAGGAACTCGCCGAGCCGGGTGCGGCCGGGTCCGGCATCCGCCCATTCCCACACCGCCGCGAGCACGGCGCCCGCGAGCCCGGCGGCCTGCACCTCGGCGGTCAGGCGGTCCGCGCCCGTGCGCGCCAGGCGGTCGGCGATCGCCCGTGCGAGACGTGCCTGCCGCACGGCCCGTTCGCGGATGAGCTCGTCGGCGATTCCCATCGCGTCGGCGTTCGCGATCGCGAGCGCGAGGCTGTCGGGTGCGAAGCCGTCGGCGATGGCCTCGAGGACGGAGCGCACCGGCTCGTCGCCCACGGTGAGCGCGCTCGAGGCCGCGCCGATGCGCTCGTCGAACGCGGCCCACAGGATGTCGCCCTTCGAGGCGAAGTAGTTGAAGAAGCTCGAGCGGCTGACACCGGCGCGGCTCGTGATGTCGGAGACGGATGTCTCGGCGTAGCCGCGCTCGAGGAAGAGTTCGCAGGCCGCTTCGGCGAGGGTCTCTCGTGAGGACGCGCGAGGACGTCCGGTGCGGGATGCGGAGTCGGAAGGCGCCATCCGTCCAGATTAGACAGCGCCGCCGGCGGGGGTCGCATCGATTCTCACCGCGGACGAGCGGCCCGCTCCGTGTCCCACTGGCGCGCGATCTCAACGCACTCCTCATGGCGCTCGGGCGGGACGACGAGGACGAGGCGCCCGTCGTGGTCGCTGTACTGGACGAGGATGTCGATGCCGGCATCGGCCACCCGACGGGTGAATCGGCCGAGCTGGCCCGGCGTCTGCTGGTCGAGGCGCAGCATCACGACGGGTGACACCGTTGCGCGCCCGAGTCCCGCGGATGCGAGGGCGGAGGTGGCGCGGTCGCCATCGGCGACGAGGAAGTGCGCCACGCCGACGCCGCGGTGCGTGAAGACCCCGCCGCCCGCGAGGCTCACTCCCGCGGCGCCGAGCACAGCTCCGAAGTCGGCGAGCGCTCCGGGGCGCGCCGCGAGCTCGATGCCGAGGTCGACGAGACCGCTCACGATGACACCGCCCCTGCGGGCACGGCGTCGACCACCGCGACCTGCAGCGAGATTCGTGTCTTGAGCGAGTTCGCGATGTAGCACATCTCGTGCGCGCGGTGCGCCGCCGCGACGACCTGTGCGTGATCCGTTCCCGGCGCGACGTGCACGGTCGGGGCGAGCACGATCGAGCCGATGCGCGCCGGCGCATCCGCAAGGTCCATCACGCCGTGCGCGTCGTCGGTGTACCGGACGACCTCGATCCTGGAGCGGTTGGCCACGGCGAGGAACGACAGCAGTTGGCATGAGCTCGCCGCAGCGACGAGCAGCTGCTCGGGGTTCATGAGCCTCCCGTCCCCGCGGAACGCAGGGTCGGCGCTGAGGCGCAGGGGTGGCTCGGCCGGCGGCGTCGACACGGCGTGGGTCCGTTCGTACGCGGCGTACGGACCGCTGGTCGACCCCGTCCACGTCGTTAGTGCGCGATAGGTGTGCTGTGTCATGCCGCGACGATAGGACGAGATCGTTTCGGCCCGCGCCGAAGTGTGCACGACTACCTTCGGATGCATGGCGAAGGACTTCACCGTGATCGGTCGCGCCCTCGCGACACCTGCGAGGTCCGACATGATCAACGCGCTGATGGACGGGTCGTCGCGACCGGCGAGCGAGCTCGCCTCCGCCGCCGGAGTGTCGCCGGCGACGGCATCCGAGCACCTCGCCGTCCTGACCGACGCCGGGCTCGTCACCTGCACGCCGCGCGGTCGACGCAGGTACTACCGGCTCGCCGACGCAGCCGTCGCGTCGGGACTCGAGCATCTCGGGAACCTCTGCCCGGATGCACCGGCGGTGACGTACCGGCAGTCGCGCGACGCGCGCGCCCTCGCTCAGGCGCGCTTCTGCTACGACCACCTCGCCGGGCGGCTCGGAGTCGCGCTCACCGACGCGATGATTGAAGCCGGGTGGCTCGACGGGGCCGACCTGGCACCGACACCCGCCGCGCGCGAAGCCTTCGCGGAGCGCGGCATCGACCTGGACGCCCTGCCGTCGCGCCGCCGTATCGCTCGCCGGTGCGCCGACTGGACGGAGCGCAGGGCTCACCTCGCCGGCGCTCTCGGCGCCGCCGTCGCCGCACGATTCCTCGACGCGGGCTGGGTCGCACGGATCCCGGACGGACGCGGCCTGCGCATCACGCGCGCGGGGTGGACGGCACTCGAGGCGCAGTGGGGCGTGCCCCGCGATCGGCTCGCCGCCGACGGGTGACGCGCGGGCGCGGCATCCGACTCGCCTTCGTCATGTCGTGACGTATTGTTAGACGCGATCCAATAACGCCACGAGCGAAGGAGCACGATGCTCGAGATCCTGCCCGCGGGGCTCGCGCCCGACTACGTCCCCTATCTCGAGGGGTGGGAGCTGCAGCGCCGCATCCACGCGGACGTCGTCGCGGGTGATCGCCCCGACACTCTCATCCTCCTCGAGCACGAGTCCGTCTACACCGCGGGCAGGCGCACCGAGGCGCACGAGCGTCCGACCGACGGCACCCCCGTGATCGATGTCGACCGCGGCGGCAAGATCACATGGCACGGTCCGGGCCAGCTCGTGGGCTACCCCATCGTCCGGCTCCCCGAGCCGGTCGACGTCGTCGCGCACGTCCGACGACTCGAGCGACTGCTCATCGACGTGCTGCGGGAGCACGGCGTCGACGGATACCAGGTCGCAGGGCGCAGCGGCGTGTGGGTGCGCCGCCCCCTCTCGGAGGACAAGGTCGCCGCGATCGGCGTGCGCGTCGAGCGGGGCGCCACGATGCACGGGTTCGCGGTGAACTGCGACAATTCGCTCGCGGCATTCCGCGGGATCATCCCGTGCGGCATCACCGACGCGGGCGTGACGACGGTGAGCGAAGTCGCGGGCGCGCATGTCTCCCCCGCCGACATCGTCGACACCGTCTCGCGGGTCTTCGCCGCCGAGTACGCGGGGGTGACCGCGTGAGCGCCGCTTCTCCCGAGGGGCGACGGATGCTGCGCCTCGAGGTGCGCAACGCGCAGACGCCCATCGAGCGCAAGCCGGAGTGGATCAAGACGAAGGCGAAACTCGGACCCGAGTATCAGGCGCTGCATTCGCTCGTGAAGAGCGAGGACCTGCACACGGTGTGCCAGGAGGCCGGGTGCCCGAACATCTACGAGTGCTGGGAGGACCGCGAGGCGACGTTCCTCATCGGCGGCTCGCAGTGCACGCGACGATGCGACTTCTGTCAGATCGACACCGGCAAGCCCGCCGAGTACGACACCGACGAGCCGCGACGCGTTGCCGAGAGCGTGACCCGGATGCAGCTGCGGTACGCGACCGTCACGGGCGTCGCCCGCGACGACCTCCCCGACGGCGGAGCGTGGCTCCACGCCGAGACGGTGCGGCAGATCCACGCGCAGAACCCCGGCACGGGCGTCGAGATCCTCGCGACCGACTTCAACGGCGACCCCGCCCTCCTCGACGAGGTCTTCGACAGTCGCCCCGAGGTGTTCGCCCACAACGTCGAGACCGTCCCGCGGATCTTCAAGCGTATCCGGCCGGCGTTCCGCTACGAGCGCTCGCTCGGCGTGCTCACGCGGGCCCGCGACGCGGGGCTCATCACGAAGTCGAACCTCATCCTCGGGATGGGCGAAGAGCCCGAAGAAGTCGTGCAGGCGCTGCAGGATCTCCACGACGCCGGCACCGACATCATCACGATCACGCAGTACCTGCGACCGACGCCGCGCCACCTGCCGGTCGCCCGGTGGGTCAAGCCGCAGGAGTTCGTGGAGTTCAAGGAGGAGGCCGAGCGCATCGGGTTCCTGGGCGTGCTGGCCGGACCCCTCGTGCGCTCGTCGTACCGCGCGGGGCGCCTGTGGGCGACGTCGATGATCGCGAAGGGCCGCGACATCCCGCCGCACCTGGCGCACCTCGCGCAGGACATCGCCGCCGAAGGGGCGTCGTTCGCTCAGGCGGTCTAGTCCGCGCTCGTCACCGTGAGCACGTCGCCCCCGGAGTCGAGGTTGACGAGCAGCACGTCGTCGGTGGCATCCGGATCGAGTGCGTACTCGAGCACCGCGAATGGGTCGGCGCCGCCGTGCTCGTCGGCGAGGATCGTCATGCTCATGAGCTGCAGCGAGCGGATGACGTCGATGTGCGTGTCGCCGGAGATGTCGATGAGCATGTCCTGCAGGTCGTCGCCGAGCGTCTCCTGCTGCTGGAGGATGTACTCGGTGACCTCGCTCGTGCGATCGCCGAGCTCGTTCACCATCGCGTTGCGGGCGCTGCGGTCGATCGTCTCGAGCGATGAGATGAGCGCCGCGGCCACGTCGAGGGCCGCTTCGGACACGTCGTCCTGGTCGGGAGCGGTCAGGTCGACCGTGACCGTCTGGTCTCCGAGCTCCACGTTCTCGGACCAGAAGATCGACCCGTCCGGCCCCGACTCGAGAAGGCCGAAGAAGTCGTGCTCGATCGCCATGACCCCATGAAACCAGCCTCTTGCCCGGTGCGATAGTCCGACGCACCCGTGGGAGGAAACGCGTCCGGGATCGGTCGGCGAAGGACCCCTATTCGACCAGCGAGGCGGCGAAGACGTGGGGCGTGAAGCCCGTGAGATCGCCGATGCCCTCACCCTGTCCGAGCAGCTTCACGGGGATGCCCGTACGCTCCTGGACGGCCAGCACGAAGCCGCCCTTGGCCGAGCCGTCGAGCTTCGTGATCACCAGGCCCGTGACCCCCGCGTGTTCGAGGAACGCCTGCGCCTGCATGACGCCGTTCTGCCCCGTCGTGGCGTCGAGCACGAGGAGCACTTCGCTGATCGGCGCCTGCTTCTCGATGACGCGGCGGATCTTGCTCAGCTCGTCCATGAGCCCGCCCTTGGTGTGCAGGCGACCAGCGGTGTCGACGAGGACGATCTCGGTGCCGGTGCGCTTGGCGTACTCGATGGTCTGGTATGCGACGGATGCCGGGTCCTGACCCTCCTGCTGGGGGCGCACGATCGCGGCGCCGCCTCGCTCCGCCCATGTGGCGAGCTGGTCGACCGCAGCGGCGCGGAACGTGTCGGCAGCGCCGACGACGACCGACCGGCCGTAGCGCTGGAGGAACTTCGCGAACTTTCCGATCGTCGTGGTCTTGCCCACGCCGTTCACGCCCACCACGAGCACCACCGCGGGCCGCTCGGTGAGTTTGAGGGTCGTGTCGAACTTCGCGAAGTGCTCCTCGAGCGTCTCGACGAGCATGCGCTTGAGGTCGCGCGGGTCTGTCGTGCGGTAGCGGTCGACCTTCTCGCGGAGCTCCTCGACGATGCGCTCGGTGATGTCGGGGCCGAAGTCCGCCGTGATGAGGGCTGTCTCGAGGTCTTCCCACGTCGACTCGTCGATCGTCGGCTTCACGAACATGCCGCGCAGGGCGCGGCCGAGCGACCAGGAGTTCTCCGCCATGACTCCAGCCTAGGCGGGCGCGGGGAGGGAACCCGCGCACGCGCGCACTGCTGCCGGCGAACACGAGGCGCCGAGGGCGTGCCACGGATGCCGCATCAGGACGCTGCGCGCTCGCGCACGCGCTGGCCGACGACGGCCGAGACGCCGTCCTGCCGCATCGACACGCCGTACAGCGCGTCGGCGATCTCCATCGTGCGCTTCTGGTGCGTGATCACGATGAGCTGGCTCGTCTCGCGCAGCTGCTCGAACACCCCGAGAAGTCGGCCGAGGTTCGCGTCGTCGAGCGCTGCCTCCACCTCATCGAGGATGTAGAAGGGGCTCGGCCGTGCCTTGAAGATCGCGACGAGCAGCGCGACCGCCGCGAGCGACCGCTCGCCGCCGGACAGGAGCGACAGGCGTTCGATCTTCTTGCCGACGGGACGCACCGAGACCTCGATGCCGGTCGTGAGCGGCGACTCGGGGTCGGTGAGCGAGATCGAGCCGCTTCCACCGGGGAACAGCACCGGGAACACCTCGCCGAAGGCCGCCTTCGTGTCTTCGAACGCCGCGAGGAAGATCGACTGCATGCGCTCGTCCAGCTCCTCGATGATCGTGAGCAGGTCCTTGCGCGTCTGCGTCAGATCGGCGAGCTGCTCGGTGAGGAACTTGTGCCGCTGCTCGAGCGCCGCGAACTCCTCGAGGGCGAGCGGATTCACACGTCCGAGCTGGGCGAGCTTGCGCTCCGCCTCCTGCAGGCGGCGCTTCTGGCGCGCCCGGTCGTAGGGCTCCGTGGCGGGCGGACGATCGGATGCGGCATCCGCGTCTTCTTCGTCGGATGCGGCCGCGCTCGGCGCGTCGTCGAGAGGAACCGGCTGGTCAGGCCCGTATTCCGAAACGAGAATATTCTCGTCCAGGCCGAGCTCCGACTCTGCGCGCTCGAGCAGCCCCGTGACGTGGAGGCGCTTCTCGTGGATCTGCAGCTCGAGTCCGTGGACGCTCTCGGCGAGCCGCGCGAGGCGCTCGCGCACGCCGGCCTCCTGACGGCGCAGGTCGGCGAGCTCGGTGGTCACGGCGGTGCGCGCGGACTCGGCGGTGGCCAGCTCGACGCGCGCCTGCGCCACCGATCGATCCACTGAGTCCAGCACCGCGGGAAGTTGCGACACGACCTGCTCCGCGAGCTCGCGCTGCGCACGCCGGATGACCGCACGGCGCGCCGCCGCAGCCGCTGCCTCGCGCTCCCGTTCACGTTGCCGTTCGAGCTGCGCGACCCGCGCCTCGCCGGCACGGATCCGCTCCCGCAGCGTCTCGACGTCGAGGCGCGAGCGCATCTCCGCGTCGCGGGCCTCCTCGAGCGCCGCGAGCACGCCCTCGCGCGCCGACGCGTCGAGGATCGGTCGCGGTGCTTCGAGCGCCGCCGCGAGCTGCTCGTCGGCCACGCGCGCGGAGGCCTCGGCATCCGCGACGGCCGCCTGCGCCTGCGCGAGGCCGGCCGACAGGCGCTCGCATTCGGCGACCGCGGCCTCGTGCCGGACGGTCGCCCGGTTGACCTGCTCGGTGTGCGCGGCCAGTGCGGCGTCGTGCGCGCGAAGCGTCTCGAGCGCCGTCTTGGTGCGTTTGCGCGCGCTCTCCAACTCCTTCGTCGCGTCGGCGAGCGCCTCGCGCAGAGAGTCCGCGACGACGGTGATCTCGTCGCGTCGCTCGGCGGCCGCGTCGCGCTCCGCCGACAGCTCGAGGCGCGATCGCGAAGCGCCTGCGCCGGCGCGGAGCGAGTACTCGGTGTAGACCTCGCCCGCCCGCGTGACGACGGTGACGGGAGAGCCCACCACGGCGGCCGCGAGCGCCGGGCCCGCCTTGCGCACCGCGTCGAGGTCGTCCGCGATGACGACGTGCGACAGCAGCCCGAGCACGCCCTCGGGAGCGGTCACGACGTCCCGCGCCGGCACGACGCCGTGCATCCGCGGGAACGCCGGCGTCACGGAATCCGCATCGGCGATGACCATGTCGACCAAACCCGCATCCGACCCGCGCACGTGCTCGGCGAGCGCGAAGGCGTCGTCTCGTCGCTCGACGAGCACACCCTCCGCGAGCGGCCCGAGCACCGCGGCGATCGCCGCCTCGAAGCCGGGCTGGACCTGCACCGCGTCGCCGACGAGGCCGCGCACGCCGGCGTGGCCCTCCGCGATGAGGGCGGATGCCCCGTTCTGCACGTCGAGCGCGCGGCTCAGCGCGGCCGTCTGCGCCGTGAGCGCCTCGACCTCGCGCTCGGCCGCGTGCAGTCGGTCGCGCAGCCCGGCGACCTGCGCCTCGGCGTCGTTCGCGTCGCGCTGCGCGCGCTCGTACGCCGACGCGTACTCCGCCGACGAGCCCTCGGGCTCGAGGTCGGGGTCGAGGCCCGCGAGCGCCTCCTCCGCCTCGACACGACGGGCGAGCGCGGCGTCGAGCGCCTTCTGCTGCCGCTCGACGGCGGTGCGCACGGCGGCGAGGGCGGATGCCGCGGCCTCCGCCGTTCCGCGGAGCGCGGTGATGCGCATGTCGTGCTCCGAGACGAGCGCGCTCTGGGCCGCGATGTCGGCGTCGAGCGCGTCGAGCTCGGCCCGGGCGCGCGTGACTTCGCGCGCCGCCTCCGCCGCCGCGTCCTGCGCGGCTCCGAGGCCCGCCGCGATCTCGTCGACCTCGGCGCGCGCCTCGTCGATCGTCGCCTGCGTCACGGTCGTGTGCTCGCCGACATCGTCCTGTTCGCTGTCGCCCAGCAGCGCGAGGCGCTGACCGGCGAGCGTGTACAGCCCGCGCAGTCGCTCCTGCACGCGCTCGAGCCCGTGCAGCACTCGGCGGGCCTCGTCGACCGCCTCGGACTGCTGCTCGCGCTCGAGCCGCTCGATGCGCGCCCGCACGTTCTCGACCTCGTCCTGCAGCACGAGTCGCTCCGTCGTGCGCTCCTGCTCGGAGCGCGCGTGGGCCGCGAGCTGCTCGCGCAGGCCCACGATCTCGTCGGCGAGGAGACGCGCCTTCGCGTCGCGCACGATCGCGGCGATGGTGGCCGCCTCACGCGCGATCTCGGCCTGGCGGCCCAGGGGCTTGAGCTGACGCCGCAGCTCACCGGCGAGGTCGTTCAGCCGCGTGAGGTTCGCCTCCATCGCCTCGAGCTTGCGGACGGTCTTCTCCTTGCGCCGCCGGTGCTTGAGGATGCCTGCGGCCTCCTCGATGAAGCCGCGGCGATCCTCCGGCGTCGCCTGGAGCACGCTGTCGAGCCGGCCCTGGCCGACGATGACGTGCATCTCGCGGCCGAGGCCGGAGTCGCTCAAGAGCTCCTGCACGTCGAGCAGACGGCAGTTCTCGCCGTTGATCGCGTATTCGCTCGTGCCGTTGCGGAAGAGCGTGCGGCTGATCGTCACCTCGGAGTACTCGATCGGCAGTGCGCCGTCGCTGTTGTCGATCGTGAGCTGCACCTCGGCGCGGCCGAGCGGTCCGCGCGTCGCGGTGCCGGCGAAGATGACGTCCTCCATCTTGCCGCCGCGCAGCGTCTTGGCGCCCTGCTCGCCCATGACCCATGCGAGCGCGTCGACGACGTTCGACTTGCCCGATCCGTTGGGTCCGACGATGCACGTCACGCCCGGCTCGAACGCGAAGGTGGTCGGCTGGGCGAACGACTTGAACCCTTTGAGCGTCACGCTCTTCAGGTGCATGAATGCCCCTCCACCCCGTCGAACTACCGCTCAAAGGTACCTGAGCGGGCGCGTCGTCCCGCGCAGGCGAGCCGAGGGGTGAACGGATGCCGCGCCGCGCTACCCCATCGCGACGCGCGCGGTGCTCGCCGCATCCGGTTTCACACGAATCTCGGAGAAGTCCTTGACGTGCGTATCAGGACGGCGCTAACGTGACTCCTCGCGTCGAAGTCGAAAGGAGGTCACCGATGATGCACATGATCGCAGCCGGCATTGCCCCGGCCACGCACACCCCGTTCGGAGGGGTCGCTCCGGTGACTGGTTCCTTCGGCGTCACACTCTGCGCCGCAGGCTGACACCAGCCGCGCAGGAGGACTCTGCCCATCGGGCGCCTCGCCCCGTGCTCTCCGCATGCTCGCGGACCGCCGCGCGGCCCTCCTCCTGCTGAGCCCCTTCCACTCGCGCGCATTCTCGCGCGCCTCCGCGCCCGCTTCGGGCATCCATCCCGTTCTGCCTCGACCGAGGCTCCATCTGGAAAGAGATCATCATGAACGACACGCTCGCCCGCGTTCGTCCTCCTGATACCGATGCGCTCCTGGCGACGTCGCTCTCCGACGTCGCGCGGCTCTCGCCGCTCGACAGGCTGGAGCTGCGGGTCGGTCTGTGGCTGCTGCTGCGCAGCGCCCGCCGCAACCACTCCGCACGCGACACAGAGGCACGCGCTCTGCTCCTCGAGCAGACCCGTGCGCGCACCGATCGCGAGCACGACGCTCTCCGCAAGCACGCTGTTCTCAGCGTGCGCACGTGAGCCGGGGCCGCTGCGCCGGCGGCCCCGGCCCCACAACCGCTCCCCCGAACTTCGACGCGAGAACCGAGGACATCATGATCACCGCCCCGGCCGGAATCGCCTTCCGGCCCCTTGTCATCCCGAAGTCGATGGACGCCCCAGAGGCGGCCGACTTCGCCGAGATGGTGCGCGTGCGCAACATCGTCTACCGCCAGATCTCCGGACGTGACGACAACGACATCACGGCCGACGAGCTTCTTCCCTTCTACCAGCCCGACGAGTACGAACTGCGCTTCGTGTGGACCGTCGTGAAGGACGACGCGGTCGTCGGCCGCATCGGCATCGACATCCCGCTCGAGGGCGACTCGAAGGCGCTGTATTGGCTCATCGAGCTGCAGCGCGAGGTGTGGGGCCAGGGCATCGGCTCTGCCGCGTACGAGTTCGTCGAGCAGGTCGCCCGCGAACACGGCCGCACTGTGCTGGAGTCGTGGGCGAAGCACCCCGAGGCATCCGGCCCGCGCCTCGACCCGCCCACCGGCTTCGGCAGCATCCCGCTCGACCACGCCGCACGCTTCTACCTTTCGAAGGGCTACACGCTCGAGCAGGTGGAGCGATTCAGCGCGCTCGACCTGAGCACATCGCGTGACACGGTCGACCGGCTCCTCGCCGAGGCGACCGAGGCGGCGCAGGGCTATCGCGTCGTCGAGTGGTTCGCGCCGACTCCGCCCGAGTGGGCCGACGGCTATGCGCAGATGAAGGCGCGCATGTCGACGGATGCTCCGTCGGCAGGGCTCGACATGCCCGAAGAGACCTGGGACGCGGCGCGCATCGCGAAGCACGACGAGCAGTACACCGCGTCGCAGCGCGTCATCCATGTGACGGCGGCCCAGCACATCGCGTCCGGGCAGCTGTGCGCCTTCAACGAGCTCGTGATCGGCAAGGACCGCACCGGCGTCACCCACCAGGAGGACACCCTCGTGCTCAAGGAGCACCGCGGACACCGCCTGGGACTGCTCGTCAAGTGCGCGGGACTGGTCGCGTGGCGCGACATCGCCCCCGACTCCCCGCGCGTCATCACCTACAACGCTGAGGAGAACCGCCCCATGCTCAGCATCAACGAGGCGATCGGCTTCACGCCGGTCTCGTACGAGGGGGCCTGGAAGAAGGTGCTCGATGACTGACATCGCCACACACCCGCTGACGGTCGCTCGATTGGTCGCACCCGCGTCGGTCGACGCTCCTGACGCCGGTCCGTTCCTCGAGACCGTGCGCCTCGCGAACGCCGTATGCCGGCACGACGCCGGCCACGACTACCTCGACCAGGAGCCGGCCGAGATGCTGGGACCCTGGCACCACCAGGAGGACTGGGGCCACTCGGGGTTCACGGTCGAGCGCGACGGCCGCATCATCGGCGCCGTGACGTCGATCTACGCGCAGCGTGCCGACTCCGACACGCTCGAGTTCGACCTCATGGTCGACCCCGGGCGGCGGGGTGAGGGCGCCGAGGAGGCGCTGCTCGCCGCGATCGAGGACGAGGCGCGCCGACTCGGACGATCCGTGATCCAGACGTGGACGCTCCACCGACCGGATCCCCCGAGCGAGCCGATGCGGCCGTCGACCGGCTGGGGTGTGATCCCCGCCGACGATCCGCAGACGGTGTTCCACCTCGCGAACGGGTTCACGCTCGAGCAGGTGGAGCGCAACAGCGCGTTCGACCTGCACGGGTCGTTCGACCTCGTGGAGCGGATGCTGGCGGAGGCCCTCGCCGCAGCCGGTGGCGACTACCGCGTGGTGACGTGGACGTCGCCGACGCCGGAAGAGCACATCGACAGCTTCGCGTACGTGATCTCGCGGATGTCCACGGACGTGCCCGCGGGCGGTCTCGTGATCGAGGAGGAGGTGTGGGACGCCGACCGCGTGCGCCGGCGCGACGCCCGCCTCCGCGCTCAGGGCCTGACCGTGTCGGTCGCGTGCGTCGAGCACGTGCCGTCGGCCCGAATCGTCGCGTACAACGAGCTCGTCATCGGCGAGGACCCCACGGCGGCGACGCAGCAGTTCGGCACGCTCGTCGTGAAGGAGCACCGCGGTCACCGTCTGGGCGTCATCATCAAGTGCACCAACCTGCTGCGGTGGCGCGAGATCGCGCCCGAATCGCCGCGCGTGTCGACGTTCAACGCCGAGGAGAACCGCCACATGCTCGACATCAACGAGGCGATCGGCTTCGTGCCCGTCTCGTACGCGGGCGCATGGAAGAAGGTCCTCGCGTGAGCCGGACGGGCGTCACCGTCGCGATCACGCCGATCCCGATACCGGCGAATCCGGATGCCCCGGATGCTGCCGACTTCCGCGCGATGGTCGGCGTGCGCAACCGGGTGTCGTCCGCACTCTTCGGCGAAGACGCGCTGGACGCGGCGCCGCAGCAGGTGCTGCCGACATGGGCAGAGCAGACCGACGTGGCGCTGCACGGCTGGCTCGTGCGCGCCGAGGACGAGGTCGTCGGACGCGTCGTGCTCGACATGCCCCGCGAACCGGGCTCTCGGCGGGTGATGATCCGCGTCGAGGTCGTGCCGGAGGCGTGGGAACGCGGGTACGGTCGTGCGGCGATGGCGTTCGCCGAGGAACGCGCGAGCGAGTTCGGTCGGACCGTCCTCCAGGCGATGACCGTGCACCCGGCCGGCGCCGAGCAGACGCTCGTGCCCCGGTCGGGCGCCGGCGCCATGCCCGAGGACCGCTTCGCGCGCTTCCTGCTGTCGTTCGGCTACGCGCTCGAGCAGGTGTACCGGATCAGCACGCTCGACCTGACCCGCCCCGTCGAGGGCTTCGACGCGCTGCTCGCGGATGCACGCGAGGCATCCGCCGGCTACCGCTACGTGAGCTGGACGTCGCCGACGCCGGATGAGTGGATCGACGACTACGCGTGGATGAAGGCGCGCATGTCGACGGATGCGCCCACCGCCGACATGGAGATGGACGAGGAGGCCTGGGACGCCGCGCGCGTGCGCCGCATGGAGGAGATCTCCGTCCGGTCGGGCAACGAGCGGCTCGTCGGGGCGGCGCAGCACATCGCGTCCGGCCGTCTCGTCGCGTTCACCGAGCTGTCGAGCTTCCGCGTGCCGGGCAAGCCCATCGACCAGGACGACACGCTCGTGCTGAAGGAGCACCGCGGACACCGGCTCGGCGCGCTCGTGAAGTGCGAGACGCTGATCCGCGCACGGGAGCAGTTCCCCGAGGGCGAGCGCATCGTCACGGGGAATGCCGAGGAGAACCGCCCGATGCTCGCGATCAACGAGGCGATGGGGTTCACGTCCACCCGCTACATCGCGGACTGGCAGAAGACGGTGTGACGGATGCCTCGGCTCACGCCGCGCGCGGGGGCCGAGGCATCCGCATCCGCTGGCACCGCGGGCAGTAGTGGCTCGACCGGTTCATGAACGACACGCGCACGATCGGACGGCCGCACCGCGGGCACGGCTCGCCGGTGCGGCCGTACGCGTTGAGCGAGTGGGCGAAGTAGCCCGCCTGCCCGTTCACGTTGACGTACTGCGCGTCGAAGCTCGTGCCGCCCTCGGCGAGAGCCTTCTCGAGCACCGCGCGGATCTCGGCGAGCAGCCGGTTCACGGCGCGGGTCGACAGCGCCTTCGCGGGGGTCTCCGGATGGAGGCGCGCCGCCCACAGGGCTTCGTCCGCGTAGATGTTGCCCACACCGCTGACCACTGTCTGGTCGAGGAGCACGCGCTTGATCGCCGAGTCCTTGCGCGCGAGCAGCGCGCGGAACCGGGCGTCTGAGAAAGCGGGATCGAGCGGATCGCGCGCGATGTGCGACACCTGGCGCGGGACGGATGCCTCGCCCCACCCGTGACCGCCGGGCGCGGCATCCGGCGTCGGGATCAGCTCGTCGATCGCGAGCGAGCCGAACGTGCGCTGGTCGGCGAACACGACCGCGAGCTCGCCGTGCTCGGGATGGTGGATGTCGAACCGGATGCGCTCGTGGCGCTCGGGTGCGGCACCCGCAGGACGCAGCAGGAGCTGCCCGCTCATGCCGAGGTGCCCCACGACGGCCTCGCTCGCCGGCGCGTGCGCGTCGTCCGCCGGTTCGAGCGCGAGCCACAGGAACTTGCCGCGTCGGCCGGCGGCGCGCACGGTGCGGCCCGTCAGGCGGGCCTCGAAGTCGGCGGCGGAACCCGGATGCCGCGTCAGCGCCCGCTCGTCGAGCACCGTGACGCCGACGATCGTCGCACCCGTGACCGCGGGCGCGAGGCCGGATCGGACGACCTCGACCTCGGGAAGCTCAGGCACGCCCGCTGAGCTCTTTCCACGCGGTGAGCGCGGCCGCCATCTCGGCCTGCTTCTTGCTCGAGCCGGTTCCTTCGGCGGTGAAGTCGCCGACCTTCACGGTCGCGGTGAAGGTGCGGTCGTGATCCGGGCCCTCAGCGGTGACCGAGTACGACGGCGGCGTGCGGCCGGTGCTCGCGGCGAGCTCCTGCAGACTCGTCTTCGGATCGATCGCCGCGCCGTAGCGCTCGGGGTCGTCGAGGAGCGGGCCGACCAGCCGAAGCACGAGCGCGGTCGCGGCATCCGCACCCGCCGACAGGTACGTGGCGCCGATGAGCGCCTCCATCGTGTCGGCGAGGATCGAGTCCTTGTCGCGGCCGCCGGTCATGTTCTCGCCACGGCCGAGGAGGATGTGCTCGCCCAGCCCGATGCCGCGCGCGACCTCGGCGAGCGCGACCGTCGAGACGACGGCGGCCCGTCGCTTCGCGAGCGAGCCCTCGTCGAGGTCGGGATGCTGCGTGAACAGGCGCACCGTGACGGCGAGTCCGAGCACCGAGTCGCCGAGGAACTCGAGGCGCTCGTTGTGCGGGATCTGGCCGTGCTCGTACGAGTACGAGCGATGGGTGAGGGCGAGCGAAAGAAGCTCGGGGTCGATCTCGACCCCGAGCTTCTCGGTGAGCGCTTCGCGCTCGGGAATGACGTCGGTCACGTCGTGCCGCAGGCGCGGATCAGACGTCGGCGACCTTGCGGCCCTTGTACTCGAGGAACAGCTCGGTGCCCTGCGAGTCGGTCACGACCTTCGCGTGGTGGGGGCGGCTGTAGACGACCTTGCCGTTCTCGACGGTCTTGACCAGCTTCGGGGCCTCGGCCTTCCACTGCGCGCGGCGCGAGCGGGTGTTCGAACGGGAGACCTTCCGCTTCGGGGGGTTACCTGCCATGGCTAGCTCTCTTCTGTGTTCTCGACGTCGCGGCCCGCTGCGCGCGCTGCTTCATCGTGGTCTGTGGTGTAGTCCTGGAGCGCCGCCCAGCGTGGATCGATGGGAGCGCGGGGCTCTGACCCGGCGTTGTCGGCCAAACGCTCGCCCGTGGCCGGGTCGAGGCCGGGGCAATCCGGCTGACACACCGGCTGAAACGGAAGCGACAGGACGATCGCATCCCTGACCGGAGTTTCAAGATCCACGTGGTCGTCTTGAACCTCGAAGTCAGTTGCTTCCGCTCCAGGATACGCGAAAAGCTCCTGAAACTCGACTTGGACGGCCTCGGCGACGTCGGTGAGGCACCGACCGCACACACCGGTGTACTCGGTGTCGACGTGCCCCGTCACGAGGATGCCCTCGTGCACGGACTCGAGCCGCACGTCGACGACGACCGGTTCGCCCTCGGCGATGGACACGAGCCCTTCGCCCCACTTCTCGGGCGCGGGGAGCTCGATCGAGTGCTCGCGCATCTCGCCGGGCTTGTGGGCGATGTCGCGAACAGGGATCACGAGGGGCCCCGAGAGATGCTTTTTCACGATCCACCATCGTACCGGCCGGGTGTCGGACGAGGGCCGGATGCGCTCCGCCCCGCTCCGAGCGCGGAGCGGCGCTCAGCGCGGCTCAGATGATGTCGCGCGCGCCCGTGTCGAGGAACCGCGCGACCGCCGCCGGAACGTACGGCGACACGTCGCCGCCGAGCGCCGCCACCTGCCGCACGAGCGAGCTCGACACGAGGGCGTGCGCGGGATCGGGCAGCAGGAACACCGTCTCGACGTGCGCGAGGTGACGGTTCACGATCGCCATCGGGGTCTCGTAGGCGACGTCGACCTGCGACCGGATGCCCTTCACGAGCACGCCGGCACCGACGTCGGTCGCGTAGTCGACGAGCAGCCCCATGCTCCACGACGCGACGATGACGTCGCCGTCGATGTCCTCGTCCTCGGCGATCGACTGCTCGAGGAGCGCGAGGCGCTGCGCGATCGGCAGCATCGCCTCCTTGTCGGGGTTGTGCACGACGAGGACGTGGAGCTGGTCGTAGAGGCGAGCCGCACGACGGATCACGTCGATGTGACCGAGCGTGGGGGGATCGAAGGAGCCCGGGACGACGGCGATCCGGCTGTTCATGGCGACAGCCTATCGGCCGCACGAGAGGCGACCGGCCGCCGGTTCCGGTGCTTGGAAGTCACGCCTTGCTGAGGGCGGCGCGCTCCTCCATGCCGACGCGGCGCTCGAGCGCCTGCGCGAGACCCGGGTGCCGCGTGAGCGCCGGATCGTCCTCGAGCACGGCCTCGGCGGCCTGCCGCGCGTGGGCGATGATGTCGGCGTCCTTCACGACGCGCAGCAGTCGCAGCGACGATCTCGCGCCGGACTGCGCGTCGCCGAGGACATCGCCTTCGCCGCGCAGCTCGAGGTCGACCTCGGCGAGCTCGAACCCGTCGAGGGTCGCCGCCACCGCGTCGACCCGCGCGCGTGCGGGCGTGCCCTCGGGGGCTTCGGTGACCAGCAGGCACAGGCCCGGGACGCCGCCGCGACCGACGCGGCCCCGCAGCTGGTGCAGCTGCGACACACCGAAACGGTCGGCCTCGAGGATCGCCATCGTCGACGCGTTCGGCACATCGACGCCGACCTCGACGACGGTCGTCGCGACGAGCACGTCGACCTCGCCGCGCGCGAACGCCTGCATGACCGCGTCCTTCTGGTCGGAGGGCATCTTGCCGTGCAGGATCTCGACCCGTATCGACGAGAACGACGGATGCCGCGCCAGCAGCTCCGCGACCTGCACGACGCCCCACCGCGTGCGCGGCGTTTCCCCCTCGACGTCGTCCACGGGCTCGTCGGCCGTGTCGTCCTTCGTCAGCGCCTCGGCGTCGATCGCGGCGCACACGACGAACGCCTGTCGCCCCTGGGCGACCTCTTCGGCGATGCGCTCCCACACGCGTGCGAACCACGCCGGGCGCTCGGCGAGGGGCGCGACGAAGGTCTGGATGCCGGCACGCCCGGTCGGCATCGTGCGGATCGTCGACACGTCGAGGTCGCCGAAGACCGTCATCGCGACCGTCCGCGGGATGGGCGTCGCGGTGAGCACGAGCGCGTGCGGGGCGGAGCCCTTCGCGCGCAGCGCTTCGCGCTGCTCGACGCCGAATCGGTGCTGCTCGTCGACGACGACGAGCGCGAGGTCGGCGAACGTCGTCGTCTCGCTCAGCAGCGCGTGCGTGCCGACGACGATCTTCGCCTGACCCGATGCCACGCGCAGCGCCGCCTTTCGACGCTCGGCGGCGGGCTGCTGGCCGGTCAAGAGGGTGGGCATCAGCTCGGGCGCGAGCTCGGGCCCGAGCATCCGTGCGATCGACCGCACATGCTGGGCGGCGAGCACCTCGGTCGGCGCGATGAGCGCCGACTGGCCCCCGCTCTCGGCGACCTGCAGCATCGCGCGCAGCGCGACGAGCGTCTTGCCCGAGCCGACCTCGCCCTGCACGAGCCGGTTCATGGGCCAATCGCCCTGCAGATCGCGTGAGATGCGGTCGCCCACCGCGATCTGGTCGGGCGTGCGCTCGAACGGGAGCGCCGCGTCGAAGCGCTCGAGCAGCGTGCCCGGCGGACGCGACGTCGCCGACATCGCGCGAACGAACGCGCGCTGCTGCAGGAGCGCGACCTGCAGCACGAACGCCTCGTGCATGCGCAGTGTCGCGCGCGCCTGCTCGACCTGCTCGATGAAGTCGGGTCGGTGGATGCGCTCGATCGCGGTGCGCGCGTCGAGCAGCCCGTGCCGGGCCCGCAGGTCGTCGGGCAGCGGGTCGGGCACGTCGCCGAGACCATCGAGCACGAGGTCGACGATGCGCTTGATCTGCCAGCTCGCGAGCGAGCCCGTCGCGGGATAGATCGGGATCGGCAGGTTCGCGTACGCCTCGGCGTTCAGACGCGCCGCGTCTTCGTCGTCGAACAGCTCGTAGTCGGGGTGCGCGAGCTGCTTGGCGCCCCGGTACTCGCCCACCCTTCCCGCGAAGATGCCGCGACGCCCCGGACGCAGGTCTTTCATGCGCCACGACTGGTTGAAGAACGTGAGCGACAGGTCGCCGTGCCCGTCGCTGATGACGACCTCGAGGATCGAGCCCTTGCGGTTCTGCATGCGCCGCTCGTTCGCGCGGCGCACCTCGGCGACGATCGTGACAGGCTCGCCGACGGGCAGCGACGAGATGGGCGTCAGCTCTCCGCGACGCGCGTATCGTCGCGGGTAGTGGGCCAGCAGATCGCCGACCGTCTTCATGCCGAACGCCCGCGCGAGGGCCGCCGACGTCTTGCCGCCCACGGCGCCGTCGAGGCGCGATTCGAGCGTGAGGGCGGGCATGCCCACGAGTCTATTCACCGCCTCCGACCCGTCGGCCGCGGCGTTTGTAGGGTGGTGCGTGTGACGAGGATCATCGCGGGCAGGGCCGGCTCGATCGTGCTCGACGTGCCCGACGCCGGCACGCGACCCACGAGCGACCGTGTGCGCGAGTCGCTGTTCGGCGCGCTCGATGCGGCGGGTGTCCTGCACGGGGCATCGGTCGTCGATCTCTACGCCGGCTCGGGGGCGCTCGCCCTCGAGGCGATGAGCCGCGGTGCGGCGTCGGCCGACCTCGTCGAGAAGGCGCCGCGCGCGGCATCCGTCGCCACCCGCAACGCCCGCAGGGTCGAAAAGGCCATCGGGCGCGACGGCACGATCCGCGTGCACCGGTCGTCCGCCGACGCGTTCCTGCGCACGGGCCGCGGACCGTACGACATCGCGTTCCTCGACCCGCCGTATGACGTGCGCGAGGCTGAGCTGACCGCCACGCTCGAGCTGCTCGTGCCGGCGCTCGCGCCCGACGCGATCGTCGTGATCGAACGGGCGTCGCGCTCGCCCGAGCCCTGCCTCCCCGTGGGGCTGGAGCACACGCGCGACAAGCGCTACGGCGACACGACCCTGTGGTGGGCGGCCGCCGGCTGAGACGGTCCGCGAAGGTCCGGTCAGCCTCGCCCGGCGTCCCAATCGTGGTACGGATCCCACCCGCCGCGCCCGGCGTGCGGCCGCCCGTCGACGAGCACGGCGTCGGTCCCGGCCGCGGTCACCCGGCCGATCGCGACGAAGCCTTCGGGCAGCGGCGCGTCGGAGGGGAAGGTCGCGAGCAGCGCATGGTCCTCGCCCCCCGCGAGGGCGGTGGCCGGGTCGTGACCGAGCCGATCGGTCGACAGCGCGATCGTGACGCCGGATGCCGCGGCCATCCGGCTCGCGTCGAGCACGAGTCCGTCCGACACGTCCATGAGCGCGGTCGCACCCGCATCCGCCGCGACACGTCCGAACGCGATCGGGGGCGACGGCCGCAGCTGCGCGTCGAGGTCGACGACATCGGCGGGAGACAGGGCGGAGCGGTCGATGGCGACCGGGGTGCCGGAATCGTCGCGGAACCTCTCGAACAGCAGCGCGAGCCCGCGACCGGCATGCCCGAGTGCTCCGGCGACGGCGACGACGTCTCCCTCGCGAGCGCCGCTGCGCAGCACCGGGTCGCGGCCGTCGAGCGAGCCGAGCGCCGTCACCGCGATCGTGAGCGTGTCGGACACCGTGAGGTCGCCGCCCTCGACGCGGCACCCGGGCGCGAGCGCGTCGCACGCGGCCCGCAGGCCGTCGGCGAGGCCCTCCACGACCGACACCCGCGTCGCGTCGGGCATCGCGAGAGCGACGAGCAGCGCCGTCGGTCGCGCACCCATCGCCGCGACATCCGCGAGGTTCACCGCCGCCGCCTTCCACCCGAGGTCGAACGGCGTCGACCACGCGAGCCGGAAGTCCGGCCCGTGCACGAGCGTGTCGGTCGTGGCCACCACACGCCCGTCGGGAGCCGCGAGCACCGCGGCGTCGTCCCCCGGCCCGACGAGCGCGTCGCTCGGACCGAGCCGGTCGAGGATCCGCCGGAGGACGGCCGCTTCGCTCAGGTCGCCGACGGCGGAATCGTGCTCGGTCACCTGACCACGGTAGCGAAACGGATGCCGCGCCTCCCGCCACGCGGCATCCGCGCCCCTCTCCCCGACCCGGACCACCCGACCGGCCGGACTAGCCTGGAGAGGTGACCCGCTCGCTCCGTGCCTCCGTCGTGGTGCTCGTCGCACTCGCCGCGACCGCGCTCACGGGGTGCTCGACGACCGTGGCGATGCAGCCCGCCCCGGGAGCGAACGATCCGCTGTGCGCGGACGTCATCGTGCGGCTTCCGTCGACCGTCGACGGACAGGCGAGGCGGTGGACCGACTCGCAGGCGACCGGCGCGTGGGGCGACCCGGCGGCTGTGCTGCTCACGTGCGGGCTCGAGCCGCCCGGGCCGTCTACCCTGCGGTGCATCACGATCGGGGGCGTGGACTGGCTCGTCGACGAGTCCGAGTCGCCGCGCTTCCGGCTGACGACGTATGGGCGCACGCCCGCCGTCGAGGTCTACCTCGACAATGAGCTCGTCTCGCCGAACGACGCGCTGGACGACCTGAGCCGCGCCGTCTCGATGATCCCGGCGACGCGTGCGTGCACCGCTCCCGAGGCGCCGCCCGAAGGCTGACGTCCTCGGTCAGGCCGCGCGCTCGAGCGCCGTGTCGATCAGCTCCGAGATGAGCTGCGGATACGTCATGCCCGACGCGATCCAGCACTTCGGGAACATCGAGATCGGTGTGAAACCCGGCATCGTGTTGAGCTCGTTCACGTAGAACTCGGTGCCCGTGAAGAAGAAGTCGACGCGCGCGAGCCCCTGGCCGCCGATCGCCTCGAACGCGCGCACAGCGATGCGCTGCATCTCGGCGAGCTCGCCTTCGCGCAGGTCGGCCGGGCACACGAGATCGACGCCCGGGGCGTCGAGGTACTTCGCCTCGAAGTCGTAGAAGTCGCGTCCGGTGACGACGATCTCGCCCGCGACGCTCACGCGCGGCAGCGCGCCGTCGCGACCCGGAAGCACGCCGCACTCGACCTCGCGTCCCACGACGGCCTGCTCGACGAGCACCGTCGAGTCCTCGGCGAAGGCGGTGTCGAGAGCCGCGTCGAGCTCCGACCAGTCCGACACCTTGGAGACGCCCACGCTCGAGCCGGCGCGGTTGGGCTTCACGAACACGGGCAGCCCGAGCGCCCGCATCCGAGATTCCCACAACCTGCGCTCGCGCGCGAGGTCGGCGCGCGTGACCGAGACCCACGGCACGACGGGCACGTCGGCAGCCTTCAGGATGCTCTTGGTCACGTGCTTGTCCATGCCGATCGCCGACATGAGAAGGCCGGCTCCGACGTACGGGATGTCGATCAGCTCGAGGAAGCCCTGGATCGTGCCGTCCTCGCCGAACCGCCCGTGCAGGATCGGGAACACCACATCGACGTCGCCGAGCGAGCGCTCTCCCGAGGCGTCCTTCACCTTGAGCTCGCGGCTGAGGGCCGAGTCCGGCCACACGATGCGCGTGCCGTTGTCGACGACCTCGGGAAGCCGCTCGGGGTCGAGCGTGAACTTGTCGGGGTCGTCGTCCTCGAGGACGAACGCGCCGTCGCGCGTGATCCCGATCGGGATCACGCGGTAGCGGTCACGATCGATCGCCCGCAGCACCCCTCCCGCCGTGGCGGAACTGATCGAGTGCTCGCTGGAGCGACCGCCAAAGAGCACCGCCACCGCCGGCTTGTCCATTCTGAGTCCTCTCCCCCTTCGGGGTGTCGTCGTCGGTCGTGAGATGCGGAGCGATGTCCTTCGGGTTCATGGTGCCGTCGAGCACCATCTTCACCTGCTCCACGATCGGCATGTGGACGCCCACCTCGCGCGCGAGCTGGAGGATCGGGGCGACCGAGGCGAGGCCCTCGGCGGTCTGGTTCATCTGCTTGACGACGTCGTCGAAGCGGTAGCCCTGGCCGAGGAGCCGCCCCGCGGTGTTGTTGCGGCTCAGCGGCGACTGGCAGGTCGCGATGAGGTCGCCGAGCCCCGCGAGGCCCTGCAGGGTCTCGGGGTGGGCGCCGAAGGCGACCGCGAAGTCCGTCATCTCGACGAGGCCGCGCGTGATGATGGACGCCTTCGTGTTCTCGCCGTAGCCCACGCCGTCGACGATGCCGATCGCGACGGCGATGAGGTTCTTCAACACGCCGCCGAACTCCGTGCCGATCACGTCGGTGTTCACGAACGTGCGGAAGTAGCGGTTGCGCGCACGGCGCGCGACCGCATCCGCCGTCTCCTGGCTCGTCGACGAGATGACGGCCGCCGTAGGCTGCTCGCGCGCGATCTCGAGGGCCAGGTTCGGGCCGGATGCCACGGCGATGCGCGCCGGATCGCAGTGCAGCTCCTGCTCGATGACCTGGCTCATGCGCAGACCAGTGCGGCGCTCGACGCCCTTCATGAGCGACACGATCGGCGCTTCGGTGCGCATGACGAGCGGCCGGACCGCCTTGAGGTTCTGGCGCACCGCCTGGCTCGGGATCGACAGGTACACTTGCTCGGCACCGTCGAGCGCCTCGGACAGGTGGTGCGTCGCGGTCATGTTGCGCGGCAGGTTGATACCCGGCAGGTACTCGCTGTTGCGTTTCGCCTCGGCGATCTCGTGCGCGAGCTCGGGTCGGCGTGCCCACATCGTCACGTGCGCGCCGCCGTCCGCGAGGATCTTGCCGAAGGTCGTGCCCCAGCTGCCCGCGCCGATCACCGCGACGCGGGGCAGCGAGGCGTCCCTACGACTCAAGGCGCCCCGTCTCGGTCTGGCCGTGCGCCGCGGGGTTCCAGCGCTCCGGCGGGGCGGGCTCGCCGCGCAGCCGGGCGAGCAGATCGGAGATGCGCGCCATCACGATGTCGGTCGCCTCCGTGAGCGCGCTCTGCGACGACTGCTTGCCGGCGAACGCCGACAGGTCGACGGGGTCGCCGACGATGAGCTTCACGGGCTTGCGCAACGGCCACAGACTCAGCTTGCCGTAGCGGGGCAGGATCTGCTGCACTCCCCAGTGCGCGACGGGGATCACGGGGATGCCCTGCGCGAGCGCGAGACGCACCGCTCCCGTCTTTCCGCGCATGGGCCACATGTCGGGATCGCGCGTGAGGCTGCCCTCCGGATACACGATGACCCCGCGTCCGTGCTCCATGATCTGGGCAGACGCCTCGAGCGTCTGGCGGGCAGCCGAGGCCGACGACGCGCGCGCGACGGGAACCATGCCCGTGCGGCGCAGGATCCACCCGAGCACCGGGATGCGGAACAGGCTCTCCTTCGCGAGGAACCGCGGCGCACGCCCGAGCCTCCAGGTCGCGACCGCGACGATCAGCGGGTCGAACTCGCTGTAATGGTTCGGCGCGAGGATGTACGCGCCCTCGCGAGGCAGCTTGTGCCCGTCGACGATCTCGATCTTCGTGATGAGGCCCATGATCGGCACGACGATCGCCGCGAGCGGCCAGAAGATGCTGGGCCTGGACTTCTCGGGTGTGGCGCGAGGCCGGTCGTGCGTCATCACCGCCGTCAGCCGATGATGTCGAAATCGGCGCCGAGCGTCTCGAGCTTGGTGAACAGCTTCTCGTAGCCGCGGCGGATGATGCCCACGTTGCGGACGATCGACTCGCCCTCGGCCGCGAGAGCTGCGATCACGTGGCTGTAGCCGCCGCGCAGGTCGGGCACGACGATGTCGGCGCCGTGCAGCGGCGTGGGTCCGTTGATGACCGCCGCCTGCTCGAGCGCGCGTCGCGGAACGCGGCGGTGGCCTCCCTCGAGGCCGTGCGGGTGCACGACGATGTCCGCGCCCATCTTGACGAGCGCCTGGGTGAAGCCGAAGCGGTTCTCGTACACCGTCTCGTGGACGATCGACTCGCCCTCGGCCTGGGTCAGCGCGACGATGAGCGGCTGCTGCCAGTCGGTCATGAAGCCGGGGTGCACGTCGGTCTCGACGATCACGGGCTTGAGGGCACCCGCGCGACGGAACTGAATGCCGTCCTCGTGGATGTCGAACCAGCCGCCCGCCTTGCGGAAGACGTTGAGGAACGTCAGCATCTCCTGCTGCTTCGCGCCCCCGACGAAGATGTCTCCGTCGGTCGCGAGAGCCGCGCACGCCCACGAAGCGGCCTCGTTGCGGTCGAAGATGCAGCGGTGGTCGTAGCCCCGCAGCTCCTTCACGCCCTCGATGAGGATCACGCGGTTGGGCTCGTACGAGATGATCGCGCCCATCTTCTGCAGCACCGCGATGAGGTCCATGATCTCAGGCTCGATCGCCGCGTTGCGCAGCTCGGTGACCCCCTCGGCACGGACGGCCGTGAGAAGCACCTGCTCGGTCGCGCCCACGCTCGGGTACGGCAGCTGGATGTTCGCGCCGTGCAGGCCGTTGGGCGCCGACAGGCGGATGCCGCTCGGGAGTTTGTCGACGATGGCGCCGAAGGCGCGCAGCGCGTCGAGGTGGAAGTCGATCGGGCGGTCGCCGATGCGGCATCCGCCCAGATCCGGGATGAACGCCTGGCCGAGCAGGTGGAGCAGCGGACCGCAGAACAGGATCGGGATGCGCGACGCACCCGCGTGGGCGTCGATCTCCTCCATGTGAGCCGACACCGCGCCGCTCGGGTCGAGGTGGAGGACGCCCTCCTCGTCGCCGTCGATGACGGTCACGCCGTGGACCTCGAGGAGCGACCGGACGACCTGCACGTCGCTGATGCTCGGCACGTCGCGCAGCGTGCTCGTCGACTCGCCGAGGAGCGCCGCGACCATCGCCTTGGTCGCGAGGTTCTTCGCACCCTTGACCTCGACGCGGCCCGTCAGCGGCTGCCCGCCTCGGATGCGCAGAGTTTCACCGGAGGCCTCCTTCTCTGCTGTCGCGGGGTCGGTCGACGGGGTGAGAAGGGGGGTCTTCATGCGGTGAACCTCACTTGATTGTTCGAGGGCGCGGGTCGGGCGGAGCCGCCTTCGTGGGGCGGAGCCCTGGCTTACGGAATGGGAAGTGTCCGCGGCCGCCATGCCTCGCGGCGCGCCTCGAACTGCGCGATCTTGTCTTCGTTGCGCAGCGTGAGTCCGATGTCGTCGAGACCCTCGAGGAGCCGCCACCTAGTGTAATCGTCGATCTCGAACGGAACCGTGAGCGCGCCGAGAGTGGCGGTTCGCGCCTCGAGGTCGACGGTCATGCGGATGCCGGGCTCGGCGTCGATCGCCGCCCATACCGCCTCGAGGTCGGCGTCCGAGATGGCTCCCGTCAGCAGACCCTGCTTGCCCGCGTTCCCCCGGAAGATGTCGGCGAACTTCGGGCTCAGCACGACCTTGAAGCCGTAGTCGCGCAGCGCCCACACGGCGTGCTCGCGGCTCGAGCCCGTGCCGAAGTCGGGGCCGGCGACGAGGATGCTCGCGCCTGCGAAGACGGGCTGGTTGAGCACGAACTCGGGGTCCTGGCGCCAGCTCGCGAACAGCGCGTCCTCGAAGCCGGTCTTGGTGACGCGCTTGAGGTAGACGGCCGGGATGATCTGGTCGGTGTCGACGGCGGAGCGCTTCAGCGGTGCGACGACGCCCGTGTGGGTCGTGAACTTCTCCATGCTCAGGCCTCCGTCCCGACCAGGACCGGCGCATCGAGATCCGCCGGACTCGACAGGGTACCTCGTATCGCGGTGGCGGCGGCCACGAGCGGCGACACGAGGTGCGTGCGACCGCCCTTGCCCTGGCGGCCCTCGAAGTTGCGGTTGCTCGTCGACGCGCAGCGCTCCCCCGGCGCGAGCTGGTCGGGGTTCATGCCCAGGCACATCGAGCACCCGGCGAACCGCCATTCGGCGCCGAACTCCTCGAAGATCTTGTCCAACCCCTCCGCCTCGGCCTCCAGGCGCACGCGTGCCGACCCCGGCACGACCATGACGCGCACGCCGTCGGCCTTCTTGCGGCCCTTCACGATCGACGCGAACGCGCGCAGGTCCTCGATGCGGCTGTTCGTGCACGAGCCCATGAACACCGCGTCGACCGGGATCTCCTTCATCGGGGTTCCGGGCTCGAGGTCCATGTACTCCAGTGCGCGCTCGGCGGCGGCGCGCTCGTTCGGGTCGTCGAAGTCGTCGGGCGAAGGGACGACGCCCGACAGCGACACACCCTGACCGGGGTTGGTGCCCCACGTGACGAACGGCTCCAGCTCGGTCGCGTCGATGAAGACCTCGGCGTCGAAGACGGCGCCCTCGTCGGTCGGGAGCGTGCGCCAATACGCGACGGCGTCGTCCCAGTCCTTGCCCTTGGGCGCGTGCGGACGGCCCTTCAGGTACTCGAACGTCGTCTCGTCGGGGGCGACCATGCCCGCGCGCGCACCGGCTTCGATCGACATGTTGCAGATCGTCATGCGGCCCTCCATCGAGAGGGACCGGATGGCGCTGCCGCGATACTCGAGCACGTAGCCCTGACCGCCGTTCGTGCCGATCTTCGCGATGACGGCGAGGATGATGTCCTTCGCGGTCACCCCGGGCTTGAGCTCGCCCTCGACCGTGATCGCCATCGTCTTGAACGGCTTGAGCGGC
The DNA here is from genome assembly GCF_035687345.1 of Microbacterium sp. GTDB lineage: Bacteria > Actinomycetota > Actinomycetes > Actinomycetales > Microbacteriaceae > Microbacterium. Next base: position 54,074 of record NZ_DASRXZ010000122.1, on the reverse strand, counting down.
AGCGTCTGCGTCGCGAGCACATGCTCGACCTCGCTCGTCCCGATGCCGAAGGCCATCGCGCCGAAGGCGCCGTGCGTCGAGGTGTGGCTGTCGCCGCACACGACCGTGATGCCAGGCATCGTCAGACCGAGCTGCGGGCCGACGACGTGCACGATGCCCTGCTCGCGGTCGCCGAGCGGGTGCAGCCGCACGCCGAACTCCGCGGCATTGCGCCGCAGGGTCTCGATCTGGGTGCGGCTGGTGAGGTCGGCGATCGGCTTGTCGATGTCGAGCGTCGGCGTGTTGTGGTCTTCGGTGGCGATCGTCAGATCCGGACGCCGCACGGGCCGACCCTCGGCGCGCAGTCCGTCGAACGCCTGCGGGCTCGTCACCTCGTGCACGAGGTGCAGATCGATGTAGATGAGGTCGGGCTCGCCGTTCTCTCCCTTGACGACGAGGTGGTCGTCCCACACCTTCTCGGCGAGCGTGCGCGGGTGGTCGGGGATACCGGGGACAGGGGTGCTCATTGGTTGGTCGTTCTCCTCGGATGGGGGCAGTGCCCCGCTGGAATCGGGCCCGCGACGAACTCCGCGACGAGAGAGGCCTGAGAACTAGGACTCGTCGCGGCCGCTAAGGAGAAGGCGAGCGATCCGCACCCGGCAAGGTTACCACCGGCTCCGGATGCCGCGGCGCGCGTCAGGTCGCCCGACTCATCCGCACCTGGCGTGAGAGGAAGTCGAGTCGCGCGTCGCGCGCGTAGCGTGCGGAGGAACACCGGGGGAAAGCGCTCCGAGGGCTCTCGCATCGACCAAGGAGGTCGGAATGTCGACGGGAGCGCGCGCAACGAGCCGCGAAGAAGCCCGGGAACGTCCTGAGTGCTTTCCCAGTCAGGCGTCGGAGTCCGTGCCGGACCCCGTCTCCCGGGGAGCGGCCCGCGCGGCATCCGCGGCGGCCAATGCGGCACGACGGTCGCGCGCCGACGCCCACAGGCTCGCAACCGTCGCCACGGTCATCGACAGCACGATGACGCCGAGCGACATCCACGTGGAGATCTCGGGCGCCCACTCGATCGGCTCCCCGTTGTTGAGGAACGGCAACTCGTTCACGTGCATCGCGTGGAGGATGAGCTTCACGCCGATGAAGGCGAGGATGAACGCGATCCCGTAGTGCAGGTAGCGCAGCCGGTCGAGCAGGTCCCCCAGCAGGAAGTAGAGCTGGCGCAGGCCCATGAGGGCGAAGATGTTCGCCGTGAACACGATGAACGGACTCTGCGTGATGCCGAAGATCGCGGGGATCGAGTCGATCGCGAAAAGCAGGTCCGTCACCCCGATCGCGACGAACACGATGATCATCGGCGTCCACAGCTTCTTGCCGTCGACGACGGTGCGCAGCTTCGCGCCGTCGTAGTGGTCCGAGATGTCGATCGCGCGGCGGAGCAGGCGCACGACGAAGTTCTCCTGCTTGACGTCGTCGTCGAGGTCCCCGCCGGGGAACGCCTGGCGGATCGCCGTCCAGATGAGGAACGCGCCGAACACGTAGAAGATCGGGCTGAAGTGCTCGATGACGGTCGCACCGACGAGGATGAACAAGCCGCGCAGCACGAGCGCGATGATGATGCCCACCATCAGCACCTCCTGCTGGTAGCGGCGCGGCACCGCGAACTGCGTCATGATCAGCACGAACACGAACAGGTTGTCGATCGAGAGGCTGTACTCGGTGAGCCAGCCGGCGACGAACTGGCCGGCGAACTCGCCGCCGGCGAAGATCCACATGAGACCCGCGAAGATGAGCGCGAGCGTCACATAGAACACGACCCACAGCGACGATTCCTTCGTCGAGGGGATGTGCGGGCGCTTGAGGATCAGCAGCAGGTCTGCGAGGAGGATGAGCGACAGCCCGACGAGCGAGCCGATCTCGAACCAGAGCGGAAGGGCGAGGTCCATGCGGGCCTTTCGTGCGAAGGGGTCTGAAACGTCTGGAAAGTCTCTCCCCGCAGCAGGACCGCAGCTGCGTCGCACGCCCGGGGCCCCTCCGACGGGGCCCGTGATGACGGACGGCGATGACGGGATACTCCCTTTCGCGGGTTTCAGGATACAGTCCGGCGGGCGGTTCGAAGGCCATCGCGGATGTCCCGCTCACCGCTGCGGCATATCGCCCGGCGCGGCGCGACGCCCGGCCGCCGTCATCGCGCCGCCGATGTGAAAGCGTCGGGACCAAACCGCCGAACCGGCGCCCGCGGGCCGCGCTCAGCGCAATCGAGCCCGACGCTTTCACGCCCCGCGGCGACCGCCGGGATTCCCGGGCCGCGTGAGACGATCCGCTCCTCGCCGACACCAACACTGTGAGAGACAATGGTGCTCCGCGACGACGCATCACGGCGGCGCGCGGTGCGAGCCGAGGGATGGGGATGGACGCACACGACGCGCATGACGATGCCGAGCTCGTGGCTCTGGCCGCGCGCGGGAGCGAGCACGCCTTCCGCGCGCTGTATCGCGCGTACGTCCGTCCCATCTACTGGCTCGCACACGGGCTGCTGCACGACGCGTCCGATGCGGAGGACGTTACGCAGGAGACCTTCCTCGTGGCGTGGCGGAAGCTCCCGGGCCTCGAGCTCGCGGGTGACTCGCTGCTGCCGTGGCTCGCGACGGTGTGCCGCTTCCAGGCGGCGAACCGGATGCGGGCGCAGCAACGCGACCGCCGACACACCGCCGCGGCGGCCGACGAGACCATCCCGTCGACGGTCGACGTCGAGCAGCAGGTCGTCGACGCGGAGCTCGCGGACCGGATCCTGCGCGAGGTCGCGGGCTTGAGCCCGCTCGATCGCGAGATCTTCCGGCTGTGCGCGACCGAGGGGTACGCGTACCAGGCTGCGGCCGATGAGCTGGGTGTCGCCCACGGCGTCGTGCGCAATCGTCTCTCCCGCATCCGCACGAGACTGCGGACCGTCGTCAAGGAGAGCACATGAACACCGAACAGCCCACCCAGGCCCGTTCGGGCGCCACGCTTCCCGAACTCACCGACGAGCGCATCGACGAGATCGAGAACGCGCTCTTCGCCGACATCGCACGCGAGCGCACGGCGCGGCGCGCGCGCCGGAGCCGTTGGCTGATGGCCGGCGGTGCAGCGGCGGTGGTCGTCGTCGTCGCGGCGGCGGTCCTCCCACCTGTTGTCTCTTCGGTCATGTCTCCGCAGGGCGCGGGCGACAGCGCGTTCATCGGCACGCAGTCGTCACCCGAGCTGGGCGGCGTCGCGCCCGACACGGGTGACGCCGACGGCGGAATCGTCGACCTCGCCCCCGGCGGAGACGACGCGGCCTCCGCCGAGGGCAGCGCCACCGAAGAGGGCGCGAGCACGCGCGAGATCATCACGACGGCGACCGCGACCGTGGTCGTCGACGACCCCGAAGAGGCCGCCCGTGCGATCGGGGCCGCAGCCGAGGCGCGCGGCGGCTACGTCGAGTCCATGCGCGTCGGCAACACCGGCGTCGTAGGCGGCTCGGGGGCTGAGTACGACCTGATCGTCCCCTACCCCACGCCGATCGACGGAGCGTGGATCACCGTGCGCGTGCCGGCCGATCAGCTCGCGTCGCTGACGAGCGACCTTTCCGAGTTCGGCGATGTGACCTCATCCGCCATCCAACGCGAGGACGTGACCGAGCAGGCTGTCGACCTGCGCGCACGCATCGACGCGACCCAGGCATCGGTGGATCGGCTCACCGAGCTCATGTCGCAGGCGGGAAGCTTGAGCGACCTCATCGAGGCCGAGCGCGCGCTGTCGGAGCGGCAGGCGATGCTCGAGTCGTATCAGCAGCAGCTCGAGTCGCTCGAGGGACAGGTGCAGATGTCGACGCTGACGGTGACGCTCAGGACGGCGCCGGAGCCGGTCGAGGCGAACCCGGCCGGGTTCGGCGACGGTCTCGCCGCCGGGTGGAACGGACTCGTCGCAACGATCAACGGCATCGTCGTCGGCCTCGGGTTCCTGATCCCCTGGATCGCGGTCGTCACCGTGGTCGGGCTCATCGTGTGGGGCATCGTCGCGCTCGTGCGGCGTCGCCGCCGCAAGGACAGGACGGATGCCTCGGCCGAGGCATCCGCTCAGTCCGCCGACGGGCCGTAGAGCCTTCCGATATCGGACGATTCGAACCAGCCGGCGTAAGCGGGGCCCTGGGGCCAACCCTCGCGCACGTCCTGCCACTCCTCCTGGCGACCCCACGGGAGCACGTCGATGAGCGGGAAGGTGTGGCTGAGCTGCTCGATCCCGCGCCCGGTCGTGTGCCACGTGCGGTAGACCGTGTCGCCGACGCGGAGGAAGACGTTCAGAGCGAACTCGCCGCCGGGAGGCGCGTCCATGTCGGCGCCGAACGGACTGTCGGCCGTCGAATACCACTCCATGCGGTTGCCGACCTTCTCTTTGTAGGCGAGCGCCTCCTCGATCGGGCCCTGCGTCACGATCACGAAGCGCGCATCGTACGCGTCGAGGAAGTCGAGCCGGGTGAACTGCGACGTGTAGCCGGTGCAGCCCGAGCACTGCCACTCGGCTCCGGGACGCCACATGTGGTGGTAGACGATGAGCTGTGACCGGCCGTCGAAGAGGTCGACCAGCCGCACGGGGCCGTTCGGTCCCGTGAGCGTGTAGTCGGGAAGCTCGACCATCGGGAGCCGCCGGCGCTGCGCCGCGATCGCGTCGAGCTCGCGTGTCGCTGCCTTCTCGCGCGCTCTCAGCTCGTCGAGCTCGCGTTGCCACGTCTCGCGGTCGACGACCGGAGGGAATGCGGTGGGCTGGGCCGTGCTGGACATGCATCCTCCAATGGGGTCGGCGTCCACATGCTAAGTTGACAGCGTACACATCGGTCGCGACACGTCAAGGGGTGGGGGTGACGCGGTGGCACGAGAGACCTATCATCACGGCGATCTGCGCAACGCGCTCATCCGCGCAGGTCTCGAAGTGACTCGCTCGGGCGGTCCTGACGCGCTCGCCATACGTGACGTCGCTCGACGGCTCGGCGTCTCGCCCAACGCCGCCTACCGCCACTTCGCCGACCGCGATGCGCTGCTGGCGGCCGTCGCCGCACGCATCCATGCCGACATGGCCGAGCGCATGCATGCCTTCGAGGTGGACGGCCTCGGCGCTGCCGACCCGCGACACCGCCTGCGAGCGGTCGGCCTCGGCTACATCGCGTTCGCGCTCGACGAGCCGGGGTGGTTCGCCGTCGCGTTCGGCCGCATCGACAACGGGCCGCGATCGGCGGACGAGGGCGGGATGGCCCCTCCCCTGATCCTGCTGGTCGAAGCGCTCGACGCGCTCGCCGACGCCGGCCTTCTCGCCTCCGAGGCGCGTGCCGGAGCGGAGTGGCCGTGCTGGTCGGCGGTCCACGGCTTCGCCTCCCTCGCTCTCACGGGACCCTTGCGCGGAGCGCCGCGCGCGGCGGTGTGGGAGCACGCGGAGCGCACAGTCGACACGGTGATCGACGGCCTGCTCGCGCCGGAAGGCGCGGCATCCGTCAGTCCAGACGTGCACGCAGGTTGAGCGCGTCCCGCACCGCGTGACCCTCGCCGTCGTTGTTGAAGTAGCAGAGCACGCTGTGCCCGGCGCCGCGCCATTCGGCGATGCGCTCCGCCCACCAGTCGAGGTCGGCGTCCGAGTAGCTGCCGACGTAGAGCCGCTCGTCGTCGGGACCATGGAACCGCACGTACACGAGCTCGGCCGTCGCGCGGAGCTCGCAGCGCAGGTGTGCGCCGCTCATGACGCAGTAGCTCGCGCGATGCCGCTCCAGCAGCGCGAAGACGTCGTCGTGGACCCACGACGGATGCCGCAGCTCCACCGCGGCCGGAACGCCTTCGGGCAGCGCGTCGAGCGCCGCCGACAGTCGTACGTCGTCGCGCTCGAGGTCGGGGGGCAACTGCAGCAGGAGTGGACCCGCGTGGTCGCGCAGGGCGGCCATCCCCTCCGCCAGGCGCTCCGTCCACAGCTGCGGTGAGCGGAGCTTGCGCGCGTGGGTCAGGCCGCGCGGGGCCTTGACGGTCATGAGGAACCCGTCGGGCAGGCGCGCCTCCCACGCCCGGAAGCCGTCGGCGCGGGGCCAGTGGTAGAAGCTCGTATTGAGCTCGACCGTGTCGAAGCTCTCCGCGTACACCTCGAGCCGGCGGCCCGACGGCGTGCCGCGGGGGTATAGCACGTCCTTCCAGTGGTTGTAGCTCCAGCCGGAGGTGCCGACACGCACGTCGCCGGGCCGCAGACCCGGATCTCGTGGGGTCATGGGTCTCCCTCCGCCGGTGCGAGCCACCACCGTCGCCGCCCCGCCGCGCGCGTGTCAACCCCCTCGAATCGCAGCGACGACCCGCCGTAGCGTGACGTCGCGAGAACCCGTGTCCGCCGATCGAAGGAGCCTCATCGTGGTGACCGCCCTCGCACTCAACTGCACGCTCAAGCCCTCGCCGTCCGAGTCGAGCACCGGCGTGATCCTCGACCTCGTGCTCACCGAGCTGGCGAAGCACGGCGTCGAGGGCGAACACGTGCGCGTGGTCGACCACGACGTGCGTCCCGGTGTCGAGGCCGACATGGGCGACGGCGACGAATGGCCGAAGCTCCGCGAGCGCGTCCTCGCCGCCGACATCCTCATCGTCGGCACCCCGACGTGGATGGGGCACATGTCGAGCATCGCTCAGCGCGTGCTGGAGCGGCTGGATGCCGAGCTGTCCGAGACGGATGCCGACGGCCGGCCGATCCTCACCGGCAAGGTCGCCGCGACGGCGGTCGTCGGCAACGAGGACGGTGCGCACAAGATCACCGCAGACCTGTATCAAGCGCTCGTCGACGTCGGATACAGCGTCGCGGCCCAGGCGGGGACGTACTGGAACGGCGAGGCGATGCACACCGTCGACTTCAAGGACCTCGACGAGACCCCGCAGGAAGTCGCCGACGCGACCGCGACGCTCGCCCGGAACACCGCGCATCTCGCGAAGCTCCTCGCGGAGCAGCAGTACCCCGCTCCCCCGGCGTGATCAGCGGGTCCGCGAGGCACATCGACGTCGCCTGGTCAAGCCCCTTTGTGCTGACCGACCCGATTCTTACGGTGGCCGCTCCGCTCACTTCTACGGGCGGTCGGAGGTGGGAACGTGAGAAGCGGAAACTCGAAGGCGTTCAGCGGGCTGATCCTCGTGAGCGCCGCCGCGATCGCGGTCACCGGATGCGCCGTCGGAACCGGCCAGTCCGAGACCGCCGACATCGACTTCTCGTCGGATGCCGAGCTCAGCGGCACGCTGAGCGTCATGGGCTTCTCGGGGGTCGACGAGGTCGCGACGTCGCGCATGGAGCTCGCCGAGGATGCTCTGGGCGAGGTGACCGTCGATCTCATCGAGGGCGACCTCGATCTGCAGCAGTTCCTCTCGGCGGTGGCGACCGGCTCGCCGCCGGACATCGTCTACGCAGACCGAGACCAGATCGGCTCGCTCGCCGCGCGTGGCGCGGTGCTCCCCCTCGAAGACTGCATCGAGGGCGAGCGCATCGACACCGGTCAGTTCGTGCAGGCGGCGATCGACCAGGTCACGCTCGACGACGAGGTCTACGGCATTCCCGAGTTCAACACCGTGCAGCTCACGATGGCGAACGCCGACCTGCTCTCGGCGGCCGGCGTCACTATCGAGGATGTCAACGGCTCCGACTGGGAGGCGATGAGCGCCGCCAACCAGGCCCTCACCAAGTCTGACGGCGGCCGGTTGAACGTCATCGGCGTCGACAGCAAGCTCCCCGAATTCCTGCCGCTGTGGGCGAAGGCGAACGGCGTCGACCTCATCTCGGAGGACGGCAGGACCGCGCAACTCGACGCGCCGGAGGTCGTCGAGGCGCTCGAGTGGGCCGTCTCGATCTACGACGACCAGGGCGGCTTCAGCGCCGTCAAGGCCTATCGCGACTCCGCCGACTTCTTCGGCGAGGGCAACCAGTTCGCGACCGGCGTGCTCGGCGCCATGCCGATGGAGCAGTGGTACGTCAACGTGCTCAACGACGTGTCGCCGGATGCCCCCATGGCGTTCGACACGGTCCGCGACCGCAACGGTGAGACGCTCGCGTATGCATCCGGCTCGGCATGGGCGATCCCGGCGGGCAGCGAGAACCCGGAGGCCGCGTGCCGCTGGGCGCGCGTCATGACGTCGATCGACGCGTGGCAGGCAGCGGCCGAGGCGCGCATCGAGGTCCGCGAAGGCGAGGGCAAGCCGTTCACGGGGATCCTGACGGGCAACGCGCAGGCCGACGAGATGATCTCGGGCATGGTGACCTCGGGCGGCGAGCCGTGGGACACCGCGGTCGCGAAGATGTACGAGGCGAACGACGCCACGTTCTCGATGCCGGCCAACCCGGCCGATGCCGAGTTCGAGCAGGCGCTCCAAGACGCCGTGAACGCCGTGCTCAACGGCCAGGCGGAGCCCGCGGAGGCGCTCGCGAGCGCGCAGGAGACGGCTCAGTCCGCGCTCGACGAGGCGTGGGCCGACCTCGAGTCGAGGGACTGACCCGAGGTGAACGCCTCGACCGCCGTTGCCGCGCCGGCGATGACGCCGGAGCGGCAGCGGTCGCGCCGCCGCGCGCGGCGGAGGAACGCGGCATCCGCTTTCCTGTTCCTCTCGCCGTGGCTGATCGGGTTCGCCGTGTTCACCGCGTGGCCGATCCTGTACAGCGCGTACCTGTCGCTCACCGACTACGACGTGATCAACGACCCGCGGTTCATCGGGTTCGAGAACTACGCGCAGCTGTTCGAGGACCCGAAGATCGCGCTGGCGATCGGCAACACGCTGCTGTTCTCGGCGCTGCAGGTGCCCGCTTACGTCATCGTGTCGCTGCTGCTGGCTCTGCTGCTGGATCGAGCGGGCCGCAGCGCGGGGTTCTTCCGCACGTTCTTCTTCCTCCCCAAGATGACCCCTCCTGTCGCGGTGGGCATCCTCTTCCTGCTGCTGTTCAACGGGCAGAACGGGCTCATCAACACCGTGCTCGGGTGGTTCGGCATCGCCGGACCCGCGTGGACGACCGACCCGGCGTGGGTCAAGCCGGGTCTCATCCTCATGAGCCTGTGGACGGTCGGGGCATCCGTCATCATCCTGTTGGCCGCCCTCCAGGACGTGCCGACCGAGCTGTACGAGTCGTCGAAGCTGGACGGGGCGGGGTTCTGGAGGCAGTCGTTCAGCGTGACGCTCCCCATGATCAGCCCGGCGCTGTTCTTCATCATCGTCGTGAACACGATCGCGGGGCTGCAGACCTTCGATGAGGCGTACACCGCCTTCTTCGGATCGGGCAATACGACCTACAGCAACGACGCGGCGCTGTTCTACGTCATCTACCTGTTCCAGCAGGCGTTCGAGTTCCTCCACATGGGCTATGCCTCGGCGATGGCGTGGATCCTGTTCGCGATCATCATGGTCGTCACCGCGGTGCAGCTCATCGTGTCGCGGCGGCTCGTCTACTACGAGGGCGAGGCGCCGAAGTGAGCAGAGTCCTCCCCCACGGCGCACCCGACCGCGAGTACGAGACCGATCCGCTGCCGAGTGGACCGTTGACGACGCTCGACTCGATCAAGGTGCCGAATGCGCGCGAGCTGCGACGGCGATCGGATGCCGGCGCGGCGTACCGGCGCCGCAGGCCCATCCTGCGCGGACTCGTGATCGCCGCGCTCGTCGTGCTCGGAGTGGTGTTCGCCTATCCGTTCATCTGGCTCGTGAGCGCGTCGTTCAAGCCGCGCGGCGAGGTCTTCGACAACCGGCTCATCCCGAAGACGTTCACGTTCGAGAACTACATCACGGTGTGGCAGGAGGCGCCGCTCGGGCTCTGGCTGTGTCAACACGCTGCTGGTGACGGTGCTCGCGGCCGTCACCGTCACCATCTCGAGCGCGATGGTCGCGTGGGGCTTCTCATACTTCCGCTTCCGCGGACGCGGCGTGCTGTTCGGGCTCGTGCTCGCGTCGATGATGCTCCCTGGCGCGGTCACGATGATCCCGACGTTCCTCATCTGGAACGCCCTCGGATTCGTCGGGACCCTCGTGCCCTTGTGGGCGGGGAACCTCTTCGCGAGCGCGTTCTACGTCTTCCTGCTGAGGCAGTTCATGCTCGGACTGCCCCGCGACCTGTTCGAGGCGGCACGTGTCGACGGAGCGTCCCAGTGGACGCTCTTCTGGCGCATCGCGCTGCCGCTGTGCAAGCCCGCTCTCGCGGTCACCCTCGTGTTCGAGGTGCAGGCCGTCTGGACGGACCTGATGCGCGCGCTCATCTACCTGCGCGACTCGTCGACCTTCACGATCCCCCGCGGTCTCAAGTCGCTCGTCGACGCCTTCGGCTTCGGCGGCGAATGGCACTGGGAGATCATCGTCACCGCGAGCGTCATCGCCACGATCCCGATGATCATCGTGTTCTTCATCGGGCAGCGGCAGATCATCCAGGGGGTGAGCACCAGCGGCTTGAAGGGGTGAAGGGGAAACGACAGAAGCCCTGTCCAGTGGACCGGGCTTCTGTCTTCGGTGGTGACCCCAGCGGGATTCGAACCCGCGTTACCGCCGTGAGAGGGCGGCGTACTAGGCCGCTATACGATGGGGCCGCTTGTCAGCCGTTCAAGTATGCCATGCGGGATGAGGGCGACCAAATCGAGGCCGGGATGGGGCGTCCGGCTTGCCGACGCCGCCTCGCGGCCGGTTGACTCGAACACATGCGAGTGACGAAGTATGAGCACGCGGCGCTGACCGTGCAGGACTCCGGCAAGACCCTCGTGATCGATCCGGGATCGTTCACCAACCCTCTCGACGAACTGGAGAACGTCGTCGCCATCATGCTCACTCACGAGCACCCCGACCACTGGACGCCCGACCACCTCGAACGGCTCCTCACGAAGTTCCCCGACACGCCCATCTTCGGGCCGCAAGGAGTCGCCGACGCCGCCGGTGGGTATGACATCACCGTCGTCAGCCCCGGCGAGACGGTGACCGTCGACCCCTTCACGCTGCGGTTCTTCGGCGGTCGTCACAACGTCATCCACGAGTCGATCCCCGTCGTCGACAACGTGGGCGTGCTCGTCAACGACACGTTCTACTACCCGGGCGACTCGTACGCGGTGCCCGAAGGCGTCGACGTGAAGCTGCTCGCCGCGCCCCTCGGCGCGCCGTGGCTCAAGATCGGCGAGGCGATGGACTTCGTGCTCGCGGTCAAGCCGCGCCGCGCGTTCGGCACGCACGACATGACCCTGTCGGTCATCGGCCGCGGCATGCACCGCCAGCGCCTCAAGTGGGCCACGGAGCAGAACGGCGGCGAGTTCCTCGAGCTCGACCCGCGCGACAGCGCGGACGTCTGACCGAACCGGTATCGTCGGCGGGATGCCCGACAAGCCTGCGGCCGAGGTCGCGATCGATGAGCACCTGATCCGCACCCTGCTCGCCGAGCAGGCGGCCGATGTCGTCCCGCATGCGGCGAGCCGTCCGCTCTCGCTCGCCGAGACCGGGTGGGACTGCGAGATGTGGCGACTCGGCGACGACCTCGCGGTGCGGATGCCGCGACGCACGGTTGCCGCGAACCTGCTCGTCCATGAGCACGAGGTCCTGCCGACGCTCGCAGGGCTGGTCGCGCCGAGCGGCGTCGGCGTGCCCGCCCCCCTGGTTCGAGGCCTGCCGTCGGGCGGGTTCCCGTGGCGATGGTCGGTGGTCCCGTGGTTCGCCGGCACGAGTGCGCTGTCGGTCCCGCGCGCGGAGCGCGCGGCGTGGGCACCCGACCTTGCCCGTGCGCTGCGTCTCATGCACGTGGAGGCGCCGTCGGCGCATCCGGTGAATCCGTTCCGCGGCGTGCCGCTCGCCGATCGCGACGACGCCGTCGAAGCGCGCCTCGCAGCGGTGCGCGCCCGACGGGCGGCACCCGAGGAGCGTCTGCGCGCGGCGGAGGAGATATGGCGCGCGGCGGTCGCGGCGTCCGCCCATTCCGGCCCTCCGGTCTGGATCCACGGCGATCTGCACCCGGGCAACCTCGTCGCCGACGACGGCCGGCTCGCCGCGATCATCGACTTCGGCGATGTGACCGCGGGTGACCCCGCGTACGACCTCGCGATCGCGTGGCTCGCGTTCGACGCGGCGGGTCGGGAACGCTTCATGGCGATGCTCGCCGACCGGCACGACGAGGCCACGTGGACGCGTGCTCGGGGATGGGCGGTGGCGGTCGCCGCGATTCTCCTCGATCACAGCGACGACAACCCCGAGTACGCCGCGCTCGGCGCTGAGGCCCTCGCCGAAGCGACGGCGTAGCGCTTCAGCCCTCGATGATCCTCGGGCCCTCGCCGATGTGCACCCACACCTCGACCACCTCGCCCTTCAGGATGAGCCGGATCGTGCTTCTCTGAGGGAGGTCGGGATCGGTGAGCTCCTGCAACCCGTAGTCATCCGTGATGTCGAAGACCGCGCCGAATTCAGCGGGCGCGCAACCGCCGTTGAGCCAGCGGTCGCCCACCGCCGCGAACAGGCACTCCTGGTCGGAGTCGTTGATGCCCGAGACCACCTGGAGGTCGCCGAACATCTCGTGCAGGCGGATGTCCTCCTGCTCGAGCTCGTAGTACACGAGCGCGCCGTCCGGCAGGAACACGATGTCCGACCCCGCGCGCGAGGAGTCGATCCCGAGCCGCGCGGCCGGCTGCGCCGCGGCGGCCGCGCCGAGTCCCACGCTCACGACCGCGCCCGCGATGACGGCGACGACGGCGATCGTCCACCGCGGGATGCGTCGCCACCAGGTGGCGACGCGCCCGAAGAAGCCCTTCGGAGCAGTCGAGGCGGCCGGTGCAGTCGGTTCGCCATCGGTCGCGGCTGCGGATGCGGCATCCGCCTCGCCTTGAGTGTCGTCAGACGACACGGATGCCTCGCCTGCCGGTGTGGACTGGGGATCGGCCGGTGCGGGCTGGGGATCGGCCGGCGCGGGCGGAACATCGCCCACGTCGATGACCTCGGCAGGCGCAGCCTCGTCCGTTGCCGCAGTCTCCTCGGCCGGAGCCTCGACACTCGCGGGAGGCTCCCCCGCGACCGGAGCGACCTCGTCTGCGATCGCGCCGCGACGCGCCAGGTCTTCAAGCTCCCGCAGGCGGGCGACCGCGTCCTGATCCTGCTCGATGTCGGCGTCCGGGCCGTACGCACGCCGCTGCAGAGCAGCGAGCTCATCCATGCGCTCGGGCGACAGCGACGATGCGGTCATCCCCCCATTATCTCCGTCCGCGAGCGAGCCGTGACACAGCGGCGGAACCGCGCCGAAGCCGCTCGAACGGGCGCGCCGGCATGACCGCCGAAACAAGAAAACCCCCGATCAATCGAGGGTTTCTGTCTTGCTGGGGTACCTGGACTCGAACCAAGAACAACTGAACCAGAATCAGCCGTGTTGCCAATTACACCATACCCCACCGGTTTCGACCGGGGTCGTGCCGAGGATCAAGTCTAGACGACCGACACCCCTCCTCCAAACCGAGCGGATCCCGCGCGCGTCGTCAGCCGCGGCTGTCGACGAACGCCGCGAGACGACGCAGCGTCTCGCCCTTGCCGAGCAGCTCGATGGACTCGAACAGCGGAGGCGAGACGCGGCGGCCGGTGAGCGCGACCCGCAGCGGACCGTACGCGACGCGGGGCTTGAGACCGAGCCCCTCGACGAGCGCGCCCGCGAGCGCCTCCTGCACCGCGGCCGCGGTGAACTCCGACTCCGGGATGAGCTCGAGCGCCGAGACGGACGCGACGACGACCTCGGCGGCGTTCTCGGGCAGAGACTTCAGCGCATCCTGGGCGTACGTGATCGAGTCCGTGAACAGGAACCCGAGGAGACCGGGCACCTCGCCGAGCAGTTGCACGCGCTCCTGCACGAGCGGGGCGGATGCCTCGATGAGCGCCTTCTGCTCGGGCGTCGGCGGCTCGGCGACGAGGCCCTCGGACGCCAGGTAGGGGACGATCCGCTCCGCGAAGTCGGCGGGCTGCAGCATCCGGATGTGGTCGCCGTTGATCGCCTCGGCCTTCTTCTGGTCGAAGCGGGCCGGGTTGGGGTTCACGTCGGCGATGTCGAATGCCGCGATGAACTCGTCGAGCGTGAAGACATCGCGATCGGGCGCGATCGACCACCCGAGGAGCGCGAGGTAGTTCAGCAGGCCCTCGTGGATGAAGCCCTTCTCGCGCTGGAGGAACAGGTCGGCCTTCGGGTCGCGCTTCGAGAGCTTCTTGTTGCCCGTCTCGCCGAGCACGAGCGGCATGTGCCCGAAGCGCGGTACGAACGTCGTGATGCCGGCGTCGATGAGCGCGCGGTAGAGCGCGAGCTGCCGGGCCGTCGACGGCATGAGGTCTTCACCGCGGATGACGTGCGTGATGCCCATGAGCGCGTCGTCGACCGGGTTCACGAACGGGTACAGCGGCACTCCCCCGGCTCGCACGAGCACGAAGTCGGGGAACGAGCCCGCCGGGAAGGTCACCTCGCCGCGGATGAGGTCGACGTACGTGAGGTCCTCGTCGGGGACCCGGAGGCGCCATGCGGGCTCGCGACCCTCGGCGCGGAACGCGGCCTTCTGCTCCTCGGTGAGATAGCGGTCGTAGTTGTCGTAGCCGAGCTGCTTCGCGCGGCCGTTGGCCTCGTTGCGGGCGTCGATCTCCGCGGGCGTCGAGTAGCTCTCGTACACGGCGCCGGTCTCGATGAGCTTGTCGAGCACTTCGCGGTAGATCTCGTGCCGCTGGGACTGCCGGTACGGCGCGTGCGGGCCGCCGACCTCGACACCCTCGTCCCAGTCGATCTGCAGCCACTTGAGCGCCTCGAGCAGCTGGAGGTAGCTCTCCTCGCTGTCGCGCGCGGCATCCGTGTCTTCGATGCGGAAGATCAGCTTGCCGCCGTTGTGGCGCGCATACGCCCAGTTGTAGAGGACCGTGCGGATGAGACCCACGTGCGGCAGCCCCGTCGGCGACGGGCAGAAGCGCACCCGGACGTCGGCGCCGGTCGCGGTGGTGGTGCGGGGATCGGGGGTGGAGGCCATTCGATCGATTTTAGTCGACTAACCTTCGTCGCCCTTGCCGGTGAGCACCGTCGGGAGCACGTGCATCATCGTGTCGAGCACGGCCCGGATCGACGGCACGCGCTCCGCGCCGTGCGCCGTCACGAGATGCAGCGTGCGCCGCTCGCCCTCCGGCAGCGGCCGCGTCACGACGCCGCCGAGCTTGGGGAACGCCTCCACCGCGAGGCGAGGCAGCGTCGCGACGCCGATCCCCTGAGCGACGAGGCCCTCGACCGCCACGAAGTTGTCGGTCTCGAACGTGATGCGCGGCTCGAACCCCGCCCGCCCGCACAGCTCCATGAGGTGGCCGCGGCAGCGCGGGCATCCGGCGATCCAGTTCTCCGACGCGAGGGTCGCGACGTCGAAGTCGTCATGTTGAGCCGCCGGATGCTCCAGCGGCAGCACCGCGAGCATGTCGTCGTGGCCCGCCGTGCGCACCGAGAGCCCGCGCGCACTCGCGCCGTGCGGGTCGTCGCGATCGCCCGGGTAGCTGAACGTGAGCGCGAGGTCGGCGCGGTCCTCGCGCACGGCCTCGACCGCCTCGGGCGGCTCGGCCTCGACGTACGTGACCTGGATGCCGGGGTTCGTCTCGGCGAGCTCGCGCAGCAGCCGCGGCACGACGGTCGGTGACGCGGACGGGAAGGAGACGAGCCGCACACGCCCCGTGCGCCCGCCGCGCAGCTGGGCGAGCTCGCCCGCCGCCGCGTCGAGGGCGGTCGTCACCGCCGGGGCGTGCCGCGCGAGCACCCGCCCGGCCTCGGTGAGGCGCACGCTCCGGCCGACCCGTTCGACGAGCGGAACCCCCAAACGGGCCTCGAGGCGCTTGAGGTGCTGGCTGATCGCCGGCTGGCTGTACCCCAGCACCGCCGCCGCGCCCGTGATCGACCCCTCGTCGGCGACGGCCTTCACCAGGCGGAGCGACTGCACGTCGAGACCGAGCCCGTCGGCGTCGAACGGATCGATAGTGGTGTCGGTCATGATCAGATCATAAGTCCATGTCATGTGTTGCATCGAATACTTGCTGTAGACGAATGAAATGAGCGGGGCCACACTCGTTCGCATGGTCCAGGCACTTCTCCTCCCCCGTCCCGCGCGCGACGACGCGCCGCGGCGCGGCCTGAACGTCGCCGACGTCCAGGAGCGGTTCGCGGGTGGTCGCGGTTACCTCGCCGCGTGCACGGCGGGGCTTCCGACTCGCGCGGCGCATGCCGCGATGGTCGCCGATGCGGATGCCGCAGCCCGCGGTCGCGTCGACGTCGCGGGCTACTCCGCCGCCGCCGAGCGCTCGCGCGCGCACTTCGCCGCCCTCGTCGGCGTCGCGCCTTCCCGGGTCGCGATCGGATCGCAGACCTCCGTGTCCGCAGCGCTGGTCGCGGCATCCGTTCCCGCCGGTGGCGAAGTGCTCTGCGTCGAGAACGACTTCGCCTCGCTGCTCCTCCCGTTCGTGCACGCGCCGCAGGGACTCCGCCTGCGCGCGGTTCCGCTCGGCGAGCTCGCCGACTCCGTCACCTCCGAAACCGCAATGGTGGTGTTCTCGCTCGTGCAGTCCGCAACCGGCGAAGTCGCCGACGAGCGCGCGATCCGCGCGGCCGCGGCACGCCACGGCGCCCGCACATTCTGCGATGCGACGCAGGCCGTCGGGTGGCTGCCGGTCGACGCATCCGGATTCGACGCCCTCGTGTGCCACGCGTACAAGTGGCTGTGCGCACCGCGGGGCGTCGCTTTCCTCGCGCTCTCGGAGGAGTTCGAGCGCGAGCTGCCCGCGCTGTTCGCCGGCTGGTACGCGGGCGGCGACCCGTGGACCTCGTGCTACGGGCACGAGGTCGACCTCGCCGACGACGCGACGCGGTTCGATGTGTCGCCCGCGTGGCAGGCGTTCGTCGGCGCGGAGCCGGCGCTCGAGCTCTTCGCGACCGCCGACCTCGAAGCGGTGCACGACTACACCACGGGTCTCGCGGCGATCTTCCGGCGCGGACTCGGGCTCGAGATCCCGCAGATCCCCAGCGCGATCGTCACATGGGACGACCCCGACGGATGCGACCTCGCGCGCCTCACGGCCGCAGGCATCACCGCGTCAGGACGAGCCGGGCGCGCTCGTGTCGCGTTCCACGTGTTCAACGACGATGTCGACGTCGAGATCGCCCTCGCCGCGCTCGGTCGCTGACTCCGGACGACGGCCGAGCGGCGAGAGTGCGATCGTCGCGACGACGAGCACGCCCGCGACGAGCGCGAGCCCCGCGTAGCCGATCCACGACAGCACGACGCCCGAGGCGATCGCGCCGACGGCGCCGACAAGGCTCATGATGAGGTCGCTGCGGCCTTGACGCCGCGTGCGCAGGTCTTCGGCGGAGGCCTCGGTCAGCAGGGCAGAGCCGGCGACGGTCGACGCGCTCCAGCCGAGCCCGAGCAGCACGAGCGCGACCGTCACCGCGACCGTGGACGCTTCGCCGAATGACGCTGTGAGGAGTGACGCGATGAGCAGCGCCTGACCGATGAGGATCGTCGGCACGCGTCCGATCCGGTCGGCGAGGATGCCGAAGACGGGCGACAGCGCGAACATGCCGGCGATGTGCAGGCTGATCGTCGTGCCGATGACGGTGAGCGACGCACCGTGGTGCAGCAGGTGCACGGGAGTCATCGCCATGACCGAGACCATCGTGCCGTGCGCGGCGGCGATCGCGAAGATCGCGTACCGCGCGACGACGGGCCGGTCGGGTTTGGCGATCGCACGTGTGGCCTTGCCGGCGTCGCGCGCCACGAGGTGCTGCGCGAGGATGAGCGGATCGGGCCGCAGCGCGACCAGGTACAGCGCGATCCCGAGCACCTGCGCGATCACCGTGAACAGGTACGGCCCTGTGAGCGGCGGCATGCCGAGGGCCTGCCCGAGGTCTTCGCCGGGTCCGGTGAGGTTCGGCCCGAGCACGGCGCCGATCGTCGTCGCCCACACGACGAGCGAGAGGTCGCGCCCGCGGGTCGCGTCGGTTGCGAGATCGGCGGCCGCGAAGCGCGTCTGGAGGTTGACGGCTTGCCCCGCCCCGACCAGCCCGAACGAGATCAACAGCAGCGGGAACGAGTCCAGCGCAACGCTCAGCACGACGAGCACGACGCCGACGAGCGCGATCGTCATGCCGAGCGCGAGCGACGGGCGGCGTCCGCGCGCGCGTGCGAAGGCCGCGAACGGCACCGCGAGCGCGGCCGTTCCGAGCGTTATCGCGGCCGCGGCGAGCCCCGAGAACGCCTCGTCGCCCGACAGCTCGGCGGCGAGAACCGCACCGAGCGACACCGTCGCGCCGAACGCGAGACCGCCGAGGATCTGCCCGATCGAGAGCACCCACACGGTGCGGCGCTGGATGCGCCCGACGTCCGAGACCGTGAGAGTCGCGGTATCCGTCTTCATGATGTCGCCGTGACGGCGCCGTCAGGCGGCGCGCGCCGAGTTGCGCAGCGTGCCGAGACCGGTGATCTCGACTTCGACGGTGTCGCCTGCCGCGAACGGACCGACCCCGGCGGGGGTGCCCGTCAGGATGACATCGCCGGGCAGGAGCGTGAACGCAGCCGATGCGTAGGCGATGACGTCGGCGAGCGAGAAGATCATGTCGCTGATCGGGCCCTGCTGGCGCACCTCGCCGTTGACGCGTGTCGTGATGACGGCGTCGCCGGCGACGTCGAAGTCCGTCTCGATCGCGGGGCCGAGCGGGCAGAACGTGTCGAAGCCCTTCGCGCGCGCCCACTGCCCGTCGGTCTTCTGAAGGTCGCGCGCGGTGACATCGTTCGCGATCGTGTAGCCGAACACGTACTCGAGCGCCTTGTCGGCCGGCACGTTCTTCGCGATGCGGCCGATGACCGCCGCGAGCTCGCCCTCGAAGTCGACGCGCGACGACTGCGGCGGGAGCACGATCGTGTCGCCAGGCCCGATCACCGACGTATTGGGCTTGAAGAACAGGAGCGGTGCATCGGGCACGTCGTTGCCGAGCTCGGCGGCGTGGTCGCGGTAGTTGCGGCCCACGCACACGATCTTCGACCGCGGGATGACCGGGGCGAGCAGCACGGCGTCGGAGATCGGCACGCGCTCGCCGGTCGTGTCGTAGCCCGCGAACATCGGGTCGCCCGACAGGACGACGAGATCCGTGTCGTCGACGATCCCGAACCGGATGGAGTCCTGGTGGCTGAAGCGCGCGATTCTCACCGGATCACCCTATCCACCCGCTCCGACGCCGCACGGCCGCGGACGGTCAATCGTCGAGGCGAAGCAGCCATCCGTGCTTGTCTTCGCGGCGCCCGTACTGGATGTCGGTCAGCTCTTCGCGCAGCGACAGCGCGAGCTCGCCGACGGGCTGCTCGTCGAAGAAGTCCTTGCCCTTCAGCACGCCGATCGGGGTGACGACGGCGGCCGTGCCGCACGCGAACACCTCGACGATGTCACCGGATGCCACGCCCTCGCGCCACTCGGCGAGCGAGATCGCACGACCTTCGACCTTGTGCCCGCGGTCGCGCGCGAGCTGCAGGATCGAGTCGCGAGTGATCCCCTCGAGGATCGAGTCGGACTGCGGCGTCACGAGCGTGCCGTCCTTGAAGACGAACACCACGTTCATGCCGCCGAGCTCCTCGACATTGCCGTCATGGTCGAGGAAGACGACCTGGTCGCACTCGTTCTCGTACGCCTCGGACTGCGGCAACAGGCTCGCGGCGTAGTTGCCGCCGGTCTTGGCCGCACCCGTGCCGCCCTTGCCGGCGCGCGCGTACTCCTCGCTGAGCCAGATCGACACCGGCTGCACGCCGCCCTTGAAGTAGGCGCCGGCGGGCGAGGCGATCACGTAGTAGGCGACCTTGTGCGCGGGGCGCACGCCGAGGAACGCCTCCTTCGCGAACATGAACGGCCGCAGGTAGAGGCTCTGGTCCTCGCCTGAGGGCACCCAGTCGCCGTCGACGGCGATGAGCTCGCGCAGCGACTGGATGAAGTACGGGACGGGAAGCTCGGGCAGCGCGAGGCGACGGGCGGAGCGCTGCATCCGTCGCCCGTTCTGATCGGGCCGGAAGGTGTGGATCGACCCGTCGGCGTGGCGGTACGCCTTGATGCCCTCGAAGATCTCCTGGCCGTAGTGCAGCACGGCAGCGGCGGGGTCGAGCGCGATCGGCCCGTACGGCTGGACGCGCGGACGGTGCCACCCGCCGTTGATGGACCAGCAGATGTCGACCATGTGGTCGGTGAAGTTCGTGCCGAAGCCGGGGTTCTCGAGGATCTTGTCGCGCTCGGCGGCGGACTTCGCCTGGAGGTTGCGGTGCACCGTGAACTCGAGCGGGGCGAGTCCGGTGTCGGGGTCGGAGTCGATGAGGGTCATGTCACGTCCTGAGGTTCTGTGTGGCGACGTGCCGGAGCTTCCAGGTTACGCCTGGACGGCGGCGGCGATGGCGTCGCCGATCTGGGCGGTGGTGCGGCCGGCGGTGCCGCGTGCCGCGATGTCGGCCTCGACCGCGCGGGTGACGCGGGCGGCCTCGTCGCGCAGCCCGAGGTGATCGAGCAGCAGCGCGACGGAGAGGATCGCAGCGGTGGGATCGGCCTTCTGCTGACCTGCGATGTCGGGCGCCGAACCGTGGACGGGCTCGAACATCGAGGGGAACGCGCCGTCGGGGTTGATGTTGCCCGAAGCGGCGAGGCCGATGCCTCCTGTGACGGCGCCGGCCAGATCGGTCAGGATGTCGCCGAAGAGGTTGTCGGTGACGATCACGTCGAAGCGGCCCGGGTTCGTGACCAGGAAGATCGTCGCCGCGTCGACGTGCAGGTAGTCTACGTCGACTTCGGGGTGCTCCCGCGCCACGTCGTCGACGATGCGCTTCCACATCGACCCCGCGTGCACGAGCACGTTGGTCTTGTGCACGAGCGTGACCTTCTTGCGCCGGCGCTCGGCGAGGTCGAACGCGTAGCGCACGACGCGCTCGACGCCGAACGCCGTGTTGACCGACGTCTCGTTGGCGACCTCGTGCGGCGTGCCCTTGCGGATGGCGCCGCCGTTTCCGACGTACGGCCCCTCGGTGCCCTCGCGCACGACGACGAAGTCGATCTCGCCCGGCTCGGCGAGCGGGCCGGGCGCGCCGGCGTAGAGCTTCGACGGGCGCAGGTTGACGTAGTGGTCGAGCTCGAACCGGAGCTTGAGCAGCAGCCCGCGCTCGATGTTCGCGTCCTTCAGTCGCGGGTCGCCCGGCACTCCCCCGACCGCTCCGAGCAGGATCGCATCGTGCTGCTTGATCGCGTCGAGGTCGGCGTCGGTGAGCGTGTCGCCGGTCTCGAGGTAGCGCGCGGCTCCCAGCGAGAACCGGGTCTTGTCGAACCGGATGCCGCTGTCCGCGGTCGCCGCGTCGAGCACCTTCTCGGCCTCGGCGATGACCTCGGGTCCGATCCCGTCACCGGGGATGACAGCGAGCTTCACGACGCGCGACATTGCTCTCCTTGCTCGGGGTGAGGTGCGCGGGGAACGCGCAGGGTTCCAGGCTACGGGTCAGTCCTCGGTGATCTCGATCTGCCGGAACAGGTCGGCGCCCACGGCCTCGCGCATCTGGTTGAGCACGGCCTCGGGCACGGGCGAGTCGACGGTCAGCACCGACAGCGCGCGGCCGCTCGCGTCGGGGTGCGCGACCTGGAGCCCTTCGATGTTGATGTTCTGGTCGCCGAGCTCCTTCGCGTAGATCGCGACGATTCCCGGACGGTCCTGGTACCGCATGACGAGGTGGTACTGCGCGAACGGCACCTCGATCTCGTAGCCGTTGATGCCCACGACCTTGGGCACCATGCGGGTGCCGGCGAGCGTGCCGGCGACGGTGAGGACCGTGCCGTCGGCGAGCGTGCCGCGCAGGATGGTGATGTTGCGGTACAGCGGGCTCTCGGCCTCGACGATGAGCCGGGTCTCGATGCCGCGCTGCTCGGCGAACAGCGGAGCGTTCACGTACGACACGTTCTCGGACACGATGCGCGTGAAGATGCCCTTGAGCGCCGCGAGGCGGTACACGCTCACGTCGTAGGCGGCGAGTTCGCCGCGCACCTCGATGTCGAGGCTCGTGAGCGCTCCGTGGGCGAGGCCGGTGAAGAACTGGCCGAGCTTCTCGACGAGCGCGATGCCGGGGCGCACGAACGGGTCGATCACGCCGCCCGCGACGTTGACGGCGTCGGGCACGAGGTCGCCCTCGAGGGCGAGCTTGACCGAGCGCGCGACCGAGATGCCCGCCTTCTCCTGCGCCTCGTCCGTCGACGCGCCGAGGTGCGGCGTGACGACGACGTTCGGCAGGGTGAGCAGGCGGTGCGCCGAGCCGCCCTCGACGGGGGGCTCGCTCGTGAAGACGTCGAGTCCGGCTCCGGCGATCACGCCGGTGGAGAGCGCGTCGTAGAGGGCGTCCTCGTCGATGAGACCGCCGCGCGCGACGTTCACGAGGTACGCGGTGCGCTTCATAGAGCGGAGCTGCTCAGCACCGATCATGCCCGTCGTCTCGGGTGTCTTCGGCATGTGCACCGTCACGAAGTCGCTCTGCGCGAGCACCTCGTCGAACGAGAGGAGCTCGACCTGGAGCTGCGACGCGCGGGCGGGAGTCACGTACGGGTCGTAGCCGACCACGCGCACGCCGAACGCGCGCAGGCGCTCGGCGATGAGCCCGCCGATGCGGCCGAGGCCGATGATGCCGACCGTCTTCTCGAAGAGCTCGGTGCCGGTGTAGGCGCTGCGCTTCCACGCGCCGCCCGCGAGCGACGCGTGCGCCGCCGGGATGTGGCGCGCGAGGCTCAGGATGTGGCCGATGGTGAGCTCGGCGGCCGAGATGATGTTCGACGTCGGCGCGTTCACGACCATGACGCCGGCGGCCGTGGCCGCCTTGATGTCGACGTTGTCGAGGCCTACGCCCGCGCGGGCGACGACCTTGAGCTGCGGAGCCGCCGCGAGCGCCTCGCCGTCGATGCGGGTCGCCGAGCGGATGAGCACCGCGTGCGCATCCGTCAAAGCCGCCAGCAGCGCCGGACGGTCGGTTCCGTCGACGTGGCGCACGTCGAAGTCGGGTCCGAGCGCATCGATCGTGGCCGGAGAGAGCTGTTCGGCGATGAGGACGACGGGCTTCGTCACGAGATGGTCCTTCGGAGCGGGCATGCCAGAGCGATGCGGATGCGACGGTGCGGTGGAAATCCTCGCTCAGGCCCGCGTTCGGCAGGCGGCGAGGCCGTCCCCAAGCCTAGCGCGAGGCACCTGCCGGGCTTGAACCGTGACGCTCCGCTACGTCTCACCCACCGAGGAGCGACGCTCCGTACACCGTCGCGTACCCCACCACGTTGAGCCAGAACACGGCGACGAGCCCGAGACCCGCGAGAAGCGCGGCGGCGAACTCGCCCGCGCGGCGCCGATAGCCGAGCCAGAACGCGATCGCGAAGGCGATGAGGGGGAAGATCACCGCCGAGAGCAGAAGCGCCCACCCGTACCCGTTGAGCCCGAGCGGCCCGGTCGCCTGGATGAGCAGGAACGCGAGTGCGTTCCACACCGCGTACGCGTAGAAGAGGCCGAACACACCAGCGATCGTCGCGATGACCCACACCGGCATGGGTCGCGAGGGCGCGGCATCCGTCATGTCGGTCATCGTCCGATCGCCCCCATCATGATGAACGGCCACGGAATGAGCAGGAGCGCCCCCGCGGCGAGCCATGCGAAGCGCATCCACACGGGCGACGTCCGCGTGAGGAGATAGACCGCGGCGAACCAGATGATCGGGGTCGCCGCGGCGAGCCACATCGCGACGTCGTACGCGATGGGCGAGACGAGGAACTGCGCGGTGCCGCGCAGCCGCAGTCCGCCGACGATCCAGCCGATCGCGTAAAGAAGGTAGATGCCCCCGAGGACACCGAGGCCGATGAGGCCGGCGTTTCCGAGCGATGCGGATGCCCCGCCCGCAGTCTCGCGGTCGGCGAGGACCGCCGTCTCATCCGCATCCGTGCCCTTGGCGAACTCCTCGCTGCCTTTGCCCACGGCGGTGAAGCCCTCGGGGAGGACCTTCGTCGCGTCGGGCTCAGGCTCGGCGTCGGGCGGCGGGGTCGCCCCGACATCGAGCGTGGGGTCGTCGTCACCCTCCCACGTCAGGGCGTCGTCGTCGCGTCCCGCTGTCACGGTGCCAGCGTAGTGCCGCGCACCCGGCCTGCCGCAGCGGCGCGGCGAGCGGTCGGCACAAGGGACGAGGAACGCCGGCCGCCGCCGCCCCGGTTGGGGGCGACGACGACCGGCGGGAAGCCGTGCCGGATCGGCAGGCCGTCTCGATGCCGAGGTCAGGTCAGCGCGCGGCCGAGCCCTCGGTGTAATCCTCGTCCGTCTGCTTCCACGCGAACAGGGCGCGCAGCTCCTTGCCGACGCCCTCGATCGGATGCTGGGCGGCCTTCTCGCGGAGGGCGTAGAACTCGGCGCCGCCGTTGTCCTGGTCCTCGATGAAGCGCTTCGCGAACGCGCCCGACTGGATGTCGGCGAGCACGGCCTTCATGTTCTCCTTGACGTGCGGGTCGATCACACGCGGGCCGGAGACGTAGTCGCCGTACTCGGCGGTGTCGGAGACGCTCCAGCGCTGCTTCGCGATGCCGCCCTCCCACATGAGGTCGACGATGAGCTTGAGTTCGTGCAGCACCTCGAAGTACGCGATCTGCGGCTGGTAGCCCGCCTCGGTGAGCACCTCGAACCCGTACTGGACGAGCTGCGAGACGCCGCCGCACAGCACGGCCTGCTCGCCGAACAGGTCGGTCTCGGTCTCTTCCGTGAAGGTCGTCTTGATGCCGCCCGCGCGGAGGCCGCCGATGGCCTTCGCGTAAGACCACGCGGTGTCCCACGCCTTGCCCGACGCGTCCTTCTCGACCGCGACGATGACCGGCACACCACGCCCGGCCTCGTACTCGCGGCGAACCGTGTGGCCGGGGCCCTTCGGGGCGACCATCACGACGTCGACACCCTCGGGCGCCTGGATGTAGCCGAAGCGGATGTTGAAGCCGTGGCTGAACAGGAGCGTCTTGCCCTCGCTCAGGTTGTCCTTGATGGACTCCGCGTAGATGCCGCGCTGGTGCTGGTCGGGCGCGAGGATCACGATCACGTCGGCCCAGGCCGCGGCATCCGCCACGGTCTTGACCTCGAAGCCCGCCTCCTTCGCCTTCTCGATCGACTTCGAGCCCTCCTTGAGCGCGACGACGACCTCGACGCCGGAGTCGCGCAGGTTGAGGGCGTGCGCGTGGCCCTGCGAGCCGTAGCCGACGATCGCGACCTTCTTGCTCTGGATGATCGACAGGTCGGCGTCGGCGTCGTAGAAGATCTCGGTCATGTGTTGTGTCTCCTTGTGGTGGTTCGGTCCCCGAGCTTGTCGAGGGGTCGTGGTCGCTTCGGGCCTTCCGCGGGCTCAGGGACCGCTGAGGTCAGCCGCGCGCGACGCGCTCGGTGATGGACTTGCTGCCGCGGCCGATCGCGAGAAGGCCGGACTGGGCGAGCTCCTTGATGCCGAAGGGCTCGAGCGCCCGCAGGAACGCCTCGACCTTGCCCTTGTCGCCGGTCACCTCGACGACGAGCGCGTCCGGCGCGTAGTCGACGATCTGGGCGCGGAACAGGCTCACGACCTCGAGCACGTTGGAGCGCGTCTGATTGTCGGCGCGCACCTTGATCAGCATGTGCTCGCGCTGCACGGATGCCGCGGGGTCGAGCTCGACGATCTTGATGACGTTCACGAGCTTGTTCAACTGCTTCGTGACCTGCTCGAGCGGGAGCTCCTCGACGTCGACGACGACCGTGATGCGGGACAGGCCCGGCACCTCGGTGACGCCCACGGCGAGCGACTCGATGTTGAATCCGCGACGCGCGAACAGTCCTGCGACGCGCGTGAGCAGACCGGGCTTGTTCTCGACGAGAAGGCTCAGCACATGACTCGGCATCTCACGACTCCTGCTCGAACGCGGGCGAGTGATCGCGCGCGTACTGGATGTAGCTGTTGCTCACGCCCTGCGGCACCATCGGCCACACCATCGCGTCGGCGCTCACGACGAAGTCGATGACGACCGGGCGATCGTTGGTCTCGAGCGCGGTGCGGATGGCGGCGTCGACGTCCTCTTCCTTCTCGACGCGCAGCGCGAGGCATCCGTACGCCTCCGCGAGCTTCACGAAGTCGGGGATGCGCGCCGTGCCGTGGCCGGTCTCGAGATCGGTGTTCGAGTAGCGGCCGTCGTAGAACAGCGTCTGCCACTGGCGCACCATGCCCAGGGACGAGTTGTTGATGATCGCGACCTTGATCGGGATGTTGTTGATCGCGCAGGTGGCGAGCTCCTGATTGGTCATCTGGAAGCAGCCGTCGCCGTCGATCGCCCACACCGGGCGGTCGGGCTCGGCGACCTTCGCACCCATCGCGGCGGGCACCGCGTAGCCCATCGTGCCCGCGCCGCCCGAGTTGAGCCATGCGTTGGGCCGCTCGTACTTGATGAACTGCGCCGCCCACATCTGGTGCTGGCCCACGCCCGCGGCGTAGACGCCCTCGGGTCCGGTGAGCTCGCCGATGCGCTGGATCACGTACTGCGGAGAGAGCAGACCGTCGCTCGTCGGCGAGTAGCCCAGCGGGAACTCGTCGCGTAGCCCGTCGAGGAACGACCACCACGCGGTCGTGTCGGGCTTCGTTCCGCCCGTGACGCCCTGGAACGCCGCGTCGAGGTCGACGAGGACGTCCTTCAGGTCGCCCACGATCGGCACGTCGGCCGTGCGGATCTTCGAGATCTCGGCGGGGTCGATGTCGACGTGCACGATCTTCGCGTGCGGCGCGAACAGCGCGGACTTGCCGGTCACACGGTCGTCGAAGCGCGAGCCGAGCGCGAGGATGAGGTCGGCCTCCTGCAGCGCGAGCACCGCGGGAACGGTTCCGTGCATGCCGGGCATGCCCAGGTGCTGCGGATGCGAGTCGGGGAACGCCCCGCGCGCCATGAGGGTCGTGACGACCGGGGCGCCGGTCGACTCGGCGAAGGTCTGGAGCTCGCTGGCCGCTCGGGCGCGGATCACACCTCCACCGACGTACAGCACGGGCTTCTTGGCCTCGGCGAGGAGCCGCGCCGCGGCCTGGATCTGCTTTCCGTGCGCCTTCGTGACCGGGCGGTAGCCGGGCAGGTCGATCTTCGGCGGCCACACGAAGGGCACCTCGTTCTGCTGCGCGTCCTTCGTGATGTCGACGAGCACGGGACCGGGGCGACCTGTGCCGGCGATCTCGAACGCCGCGGCGATCGCACCGGGGATCTCCTCGGCGCGCTTCACGAGGAAGGAGTGCTTCGTGATCGGCATCGTGATGCCGACGATGTCGGCCTCCTGGAAGGCATCCGTCCCCATGAGGTTCGAGAAGACCTGACCCGTGATGCACACGATCGGAACCGAGTCCATGTAGGCGTCGGCGATCGCGGTGACGAGGTTGGTCGCACCCGGTCCGGACGTCGCGATCGCGACGCCGGTCTTGCCGGATGCCGCGGCGTAGCCCTCCGCGGCGTGACCGGCGCCCTGCTCGTGCCGCACGAGGATGTGGCGGATCTTCGACGCGTCCATGAGCGGGTCGTACACGGGCAGGATGGCGCCGCCCGGCAGACCGAACACGTCGGTCACACCGAGCAGTTCGAGCGAGCGGACGACCGCCTCGGCGCCCGAGAGCACGGGCGCGGACGCGGTGCGAGCGGGAGGCCGGGGAACGGCCGGGGCGGAGTCGGCGGGCATGGTGATGGATCCTCGGATCTGTGGTCAGGGTTCGAAGTGCGGCAGCGCCGCTTCTCGACGACCGACGGGGGTCACCCCGTCACGGCGCCTTCGGCAGCGGAGCGCACGAGTCGGGAGTACTTGGCAAGGACGCCACGGGTATAGCGCGGAGGAAGGGGCTCCCAGCCAGAGCGGCGGGAGCTCAGCTCGGCTTCATCGACGAGTAGGTCGAGAGAGCGAGCCGCGATATCGACCCGTATCAGATCACCATCGCGCACGAAGGCGATGGGACCAGCGTCCACCGCTTCGGGTGCTATGTGGCCGATGCACAGGCCGGTTGTGCCGCCTGAGAATCGTCCGTCCGTCAAGAGTAGTACATCTTTTCCGAGCCCAGCGCCCTTGATGGCGGCGGTGATCGCGAGCATCTCCCGCATACCGGGGCCCCCCTTCGGCCCCTCGTAGCGGATGACCACGACGTCGCCGGCCGTGATCTCGCCGGCCTCCAGCGCGTCCATCGCGGCGCGCTCGCGCTCGAACACGCGCGCCGGCCCTTCGAACACCGCGGCGTCGAACCCGGCGGTCTTCACGACCGCGCCCTCGGGCGCGAGCGAGCCGTGCAGGATCGTGAGGCCGCCCGTGGCGTGGATGGGGTCGTCGAAGCGGTGGATGACCTTGCCGTCGACCGGATCGGGGTCGAGGTCGCGCAGGTTCTCGGCGAGCGTCTTGCCCGTGACGGTGAGCGCGTCGCCGTGCAGGAGGCCCTCGTCGAGCATCGCCTTCATGACCACCGGGATGCCTCCGTGGCGGTCGACGTCGTTCATGACGTACTGGCCGAACGGCTTCATATCGGCGACGTGCGGGACCTTGTCGCCGATGCGGTTGAAGTCGTGCAGGCTCAGCTCGACGTCGGCCTCGCGCGCGATCGCGAGGAGGTGCAGCACGACGTTTGTAGAGCCGCCGAGGGCCATCGCGAGCGCGATCGCGTTCTCGAACGCCTCCTTGGTGAGGATGTCGCGCGTCGTGATGCCGAGCCGCAGCAGGTTGACGACCGCCTCGCCCGAGCGGTGCGCGAACGCGTCGCGGCGCCGGTCGGCCGACGGCGGCGCGGCCGAGCCGGGAAGCGAGAGCCCGAGCGCCTCGGCGACGGACGCCATCGTGTTGGCGGTGTACATGCCGCCGCAGGCACCCTCACCCGGCGCGAACGAGCACTCGATGCGCTTGAGGTCGGCCTCGCTCATGCGGCCCGACAGGCACGCGCCGACTCCCTCGAAGGAGTCGATGATCGTGATCTCCTTCTCGGTGCCGTCGGAGAGCTTGACCCAGCCCGGCGCGATCGATCCGGCGTAGAGGAACACGCTCGACAGGTCGAGCCGTGCCGAAGCCATGAGCATGCCGGGGATCGACTTGTCGCATCCGGCCAGCAGCACCGTGCCGTCGAGGCGCTCGGCCATGACGACCGTCTCGACCGAGTCGGCGATGACCTCGCGCGAGACGAGCGAGAAGTGCATGCCCTCGTGGCCCATCGAGATGCCGTCCGACACCGAGATCGTGCCGAACTGCAGCGGGTAGCCGCCGCCGGCGTGCACGCCCTCCTTGGCGCCCTGCGCGAGCCGGTCGAGGCTCAGGTTGCACGGCGTGATCTCGTTCCAGCTCGAGGCGATGCCGATCTGCGGCTTGTCCCAGTCCTCGTCGCCCATGCCGACGCCGCGGAGCATTCCGCGGGAGGTCGTGGCTTCGATGCCGTCTGTCACCACGCGACTGCGCGGCTTGATGTCGATAGTGCTGTCGGACTGGTTCACATGTGAAGTCTATTCGCGGCCGTCGACCGCTCGCGCCCGCGGCTGAGGGCGGCGACGCGCGGGAGGCAGAACGTGCGGGCGCCTGCGCGGGGCGCCCACGATTCCGACCAGCTCGCCGAGACGTTCGACCCGCATGCTCACGACATCGCCCTCCTGCAACGGCGGCGGGACGAGCTCGCCGCCCGCGAGTCCCCACAGCTCCGCGAGGCATCCGCCGTTGCCGACCGTGCCCGCGCCGATGACGTCACCGGGCATCACCCGCGACGCGCGAGAAGCGTAGGAGATGAGCTCGGGGAACGTCCACGCCATGTTGGAGAGGAGGTCGGCGCCCGTGAGGACGCCGTTGACGTACACTTCGGCGCGCAACGCGAGGAATCCGTCCTCGTCGATGCGATCGTCGACCTCATCCGCCGTCACGATCCAGGGCCCGAGGGAGGTGGCGAAGTCCTTGCCCTTCGCGGGCCCGAGGCGCACGTTCATCTCGTGGATCTGGATGTCCCGCGCCGACCAGTCGTTCATGATGACGTAGCCGAAGATGCGCCCCTCGGCCGTCGCGGGATCGAGGTCCTCCCCCGGTTCGCCCCCGAGCACGACGGCGACCTCGAGCTCGTAGTCGAGCCTTTCCGTCGCGGGCGGGCGGATGCGGGCGCCCGAGCCGTGGAGGGTGTGCGGGTTGGTGAAGTAGAAGGTGGGCGACTCGTACCACTGAGCGGGCACGTTCGGGCGTCCTCGAGCGTCGGCGCTCATGCCCTCGACGTGCTCCTCGAAGACCGCGAAGTCGCGCACTGCTCCGGGGACGACGGGCGGGAGCAGCTCCACGTCCGACAGGGCGCGTCCCGGGCGACCGGTCGTCGCGGCCTCCGCCTCGTGCGCGTAGTCGAGTCCGCGTCGCAGCACCTCGGCGAGTGCGATCCCGTCCGGGAACCGCACGACGGCATCCGCCTCGACGACCCCCTCCTCGACCTCACCGCGATGCGTCCAGCGTGCGATCCTCATTGCGATCCTCCTCGATTCACAGCGGGCGGGCGAGCCGCTCGCCCAGTTCGGCGATCAGGCGCGGCATCTCGGCGGAATGGTCCTCGCCGTCGCGCTGCCACTCCGCGAGCTGCACGGATGCGTCGACCACGGCGGTCGCGCGCGCGACGCGCCGACGGTGGAACTCGTCCCACAGCTCCGACGTGATCTCCGTCGCCTCGACGACGAGGTCGGTGAGCACGAGCGCGTCCTCGAGCGCCTGCGCGGCACCCTGCGCGATCGTGGGCGGGCACGAATGCGCGGCATCGCCGATGATGACCGTGCGACCCCGATTCCACGGCGCCGGGACGACGTGGCGCGTGAACCACGTGTAGTTCACCAGCGCGTCGCCCGAGTCCAGGTCGGCGCGGATGCTGTCCCACGGTCCTCCGTACGCGCGCGACCGCTCGCGCATGTACGCGGCGCCTTCCGCGGCGGGGAGGTCGAAGTGCCGCTCGGCGTCGAAGACGAGGAACGCGTACATGGAGTCCACGCCGGTGGGCGTGTATCCCGCGATGTAGGCCGGTCCGCCGTAGTACAGCTCCGTCGTCTCCACCTCGGCGGGGCGCGAGACGAACGCGCGCCAGATGCCCATGCCGGTCGGCTCGGGTCCGGTCGTGATCCCGAGGCTCGCGCGTATCGCGGAGTGCAGTCCGTCCGCGCCGATCACGAGGTCGTACGTCCCCACGTCCCCCGTCTCCGACTCGAGGGTCACGACGCCCTGCCCCTCGCGGACGCCCGTCGCACGCACGTCGAACCGCGCGCGCACGCCCGCGGCCGTCGCGTGCTCGAAGAGGATGCGTGCGAGGGCCGGACGCGGCATCCCCATCGCCGAGGGCATCCCGGCCACCGGCGCGGACCCCTCCGCACGTCGTGCGATGACAGGCGCGTCGGGTCCGGGTGCCCGCAGCACGAGACCGTCGAACGGATAGCCGGCGGCGGCGACGTCCTCCCACGCGCCGAGCGCGGCGAACGCCTGAAGCGCGTTCGCCTGCAGCGAGATGCCCGACCCGAGCGCCGTGAGCTCGGGCTGGGCCTCGATCAGATCGACGGCGATGCCGGCACGCGCGAGCCGGATGGCTGCTGCGAGACCGGAGACGCCTGCGCCGACGACGGCGACATTGCTGACAGCTGGCATCTCGGAACCTCCTTGTTCAGAGAGTCGGGTGGGGCGAGCACCGCCCCGGTGTTCAGAGCAGTGCGATCGGATTGAGAGGAGAGCCCACCGCACCCGTCACGGGAAGCGGGGCCGCCGAGAGCAGGAACTCGTAGCGGCGCGTCTCCGCGCACACCGCGCCGAGCTCCTCGAGATCCCACATCTCGCCGACCGTGAGGCCCATGTTGGGGATCACGATCTGGTGGAGCGGCTGGAAGGAGTCGTCGAACTCGTTGGGGCGCACCTCGAAGCCCCACGTGTCCGTCGCGACGGCGGCGATCTCCGTGCGGTGCAGCCACCCGGCTGTCGTGATCGACAGGCCCGGCGCCGGTCCGCCCGCGTACTCGCCCCATCCGTCCCGGCGGGCGCGAGCCAGCTGGCCCGTGCGCACCAGGAGGATGTCCCCGCGGCCGACGCGCGAGGTCTCCCCCTGGTGCTCCACGCACGCGTCCAGGTCTTCGACCGTGATCGCGTACCCGTCTTCCAGCTCTCCGGTCTCGGGTCGCAGGAAGCGGCCCATGTCGAGGAGCACGCCGCGCGAGACGATGGTGGCGGCCGCGTGCTCGATGCCCGTGACGAGGTCGCCCTCGGTCGTCACGACGTCGCCCGCCTTGCGACCGTTGTACGCCATGCCCCGGTCGAAGATGTGACCGAGCCCGTCCCACTGCGTCGAGCACTGGAGCGGCATGACGATCATGTCGTCCGCACCGCCGATGCCATGCGAGAAGCGATACGGATGGCGCTCGTGATCGAGTCCCGTCCCCGTCATCGTGTGGACTGGGTTGTTCCGCTTCTTCCAGCCGCGCTGCGGCCCGTCCTCGTCGAACGGCTGGCCGAGCGACACGGCTCGACCCAGCGCGACCAGCTGTGCCGCCTCGACCCGCTTGCGCTCATCGATGAAGTTGAGCGTCCCGAGCCTGTCGTCGGCGCCCCACCGACCCCAGTTCCGGTACGCCTCGGCACGGATCACGACTTCACCCAGAGCATCCGCGCGATCGAGATCGGCGGGGTTCTCCGACAACGAACTCATGACCTGCTCCCCGACCGGCGGGCGATCACGCCTTGCCCTTGAGGAGGTCGCCCTTCACCTCGTCCGGAACGCCCTGCTCCGTCGCGGTCGGACCGTCGGCCGGCGGGAACGACTCCGTCAGCGACAGCGGCATGGTCTTGTTGCGGTAGATGTCGTACGAGCCCTGCGAGGTCTTCCAGGTCTGCGGCTCCCAGTCCGGCACGTAGTTGCGGTAGCCGCCGCTGTTCAACTCGACGCGCATGCCCGACGGCTCGCGGTAGTAGAGGAACGACTGCTCGCCGATGCCGTGGATCGTCGGCCCGTACTCGATGTGCACGCCGTTCTCCATGAGCAGGTCGGCTGCGATGAGCATCTCCTCGAGCGTGTCGTACCAGTACGCGTAGTGATTGACGCGCCCGGAGCGCGTGGACCCGTCCAGCACGACGCCGAGGTCGTGCGACTTCTCGTTCGTCGTGAGGACCGAGAACACCGAGAGCGGCGCGTCCTCCAGCACGGTGCGGGCCATGATCCGGAACCCGAGGACCTCGCTGTACCACTGCGCGAAGGCGTCCACGTCGCTCGCGCAGATCGTGACGTGGTCGAGATGACGCGGGGCGCCCGCGACCCGCGAGCGACGCTGCGGACGATCCGGGAAGGTCGAGGCGAGCTCGCCCTCGGTGTAGCGGTGGTGCACCGCGTCCCAGTGCAGCACCATGGTGTGGCCCCACGGCCCGACGAACCGGTACGCGCGTCCGATGTCGCGGCCGTCGAACCACTCGCCCGCGACGCCCTTCGCCTCGATGCGGCGGACCGCCTCGTCGAGGGCCTCGCGGCTCGTCGTGCGCCACGCCATCGAGTGCAGCGCGGTCTCCTCGGCTTGCTCGATCACGAGGCTGTAGGTGTAGTAGTCGCCCCACGCCCGCAGGTACACCCGGTCGCCGTCGCGTGCGACCTCCGTCATTCCCAGATGAGTGACGTAGAAGTCGACGGATGCCTGGACGTCGCGCGTCGTCAACGCGACGTAGGACAGGTGGGAGAGCAGGGTGATCATCGTCGATCCTTTCAGGCGTGGAACAAGCTCGTCTCGATTGTGGGCGAGGTGGAACCATTGGGGAACGGCATAATCACTATCATCGGCATCAGTATTTCCGATACTTCTGGCATCCACTCAGAGAGGAGCAGACGGTGGCCGACGACCCGTTGCTCTCCCGCCTCGATCTCAACCTCCTCGTGTCGCTCGACGCGCTGCTCACCGAGCGGAACGTCACGCGCGCGGCCGAGCGCCTGCACCTGAGCCAGCCGTCCCTGAGTGCGGCGCTCGCACGCCTTCGCGCGCACTTCGACGATCCCCTGCTCGCGCGGCGCGGAAACACGTATGAGCTCACGCCGCTCGCGACCCGTCTCCTCGAGCACACCGCCGATGCGCTCAGCGCCGTGCGCCGTGTGTTCGAGAGCCAGTCCCGGTGGGACCCGTCCCAATCCACCCGCACCTTCACGGTGCACGGCTCCGACTACGCGCTCACCGTCATCGGCGCGACGCTGTCCCGCCTCGTGAGCGCCCAGGCGCCCGGCGTGCGCCTGCGGCTCGTGCCGACTTCCAGCATGGGCATCGACGACGTCCTCAATCGGCTCGCGTCGGTCGACGGCCTGATCCTGCCGTACGGCATCACCGCCGATCGCCCGTCCATGGACCTGTGGCGCGACGACTGGGTGATCCTCGCGGCAGAGGACAACCCGCGCGCCACGCCGACCGTGAGCCTGGAGGCGCTCTCGGCGTCGCCGTGGGTGTTCACGTATCAGACGCGGTCGTCGTTCACCGCGGTCGGCCGCCAGCTCGAGCAGCTCGGACTCCAGCCGCGCGTGGAAGCCGTGGTGGAGAGCTTCTCCCTGCTGCCGCTCTACGTCGCCCAGACCGACCGCTTCGCGTTGATCCAGCGCAAGCTGGCGCCGCGTGTCCTGGGCCTCGGGGGCGTTCAGGTGTGCGAGATCCCGTTCGAGCCGGTTCCGCTCATCGAGGCGCTGTGGTGGCACCCCGCGCACGGCAACGACCCGGAGCACGTATGGCTCCGCGGCCTGTTCGCCGAAGCGGCGCGCGATCTCCAATGACGCGCTGCGGGCTTCACAGCGCCGCGCGCGCGGAGAGAGCGCCGGCGTTGTCCGCGAGGATCCCCGAGGCGGTGCCCTCGTCGAGACCCGCGCCCCGGATGAACCCGACCGGGTCATCGAGGCCCATGTCGAACGGATAGTCGCTGCCCAGCACGACGCGTTCCGCGCCGGCCACCTCGATGAGCTGTCTGAGCGCACGGTCATCGTGCACGACCGTGTCGAACCACATGCGACGCAGGTACTCGGACGGCGCCCGGAGGCACTCCTGGGCATCCGGGCGCACACGCCACGCATGGTCCGATCGACCGATCGCGGTGGGCAGGTACCCGCCGCCGTGTGCCGCGACGATGCGCAGTTCCGGATGCCGGTCGAGCACGCCCGCGAAGATGAGATGCGACAGCGCGACCGCGTTCTCCACCGGCTGCCCCACGGTGTTGGCGAGGTAGAACCGGTCCAGCCGCTCGTCGAGCGAGCATCCGAACGGATGCACGAAGACGACTGCGCGCAACTCCGCGGCTCGTGCCCAGAACGGCTCGAGCCGGGGATCTGAGAGCTCGACGTCGCCCGCGAACGACGAGATCTCCACACCCACGAGCCCGTGTTCGAGCACAGCGTCGTCCAGTGCCGCGACAGTCTCAACCGGATGCTGCAGAGGAACGAGCCCCAGGCCCACAAGGCGGTCCGGTGCCGCAGCGACATGCTCTGCGACGAGCCGATTCGCCTCTCGGGCCGCCCATGTCGCGAGCGCGCGAGGCGCCCAAGGGTAGAAATGGTTCGGCGACGCGCTCACCCACTGCCGGTCCACACCCTGCTCGTCCATTCGCCGCAGCCGATGCTCCACGTCGACGAGTGCGGGGATCCGTGCGGCCACCATGGGGCCGGACACCGCCTGGCTGGCGGCGCCGTTGCGCCGCAGATCGAGTTCCGCCGCGGCGCGCACGAGGTCGGGCTCGCGGCGCTCGACTTCCGCATGCAGCGTGGGCAGCAGAACGTGGGCATGCACATCCGTGATCATGCGCGGATCTCCCCCAATCGTCGCGGGTGCGGCGTGGCCGCACTCGTGGGCGACGACGCACTCGGCTCCGCCACGCATCGCACCACCTGGGTGCCGAGGTGCGTGATGCTGCCCGTGAGCACATCGCCGTCGCGCAGGAAGCGATCCCAATGCTGTCCGTTGCCGGCCGGGCTGCCCGTCAAGACGAGGTCACCGGGCAGCAGCGGGATCGTCTGAGATGCCGTTGAGACGATGTGCGCGACGTCGTACACGAGCTCGGCCGTCGAGGCGTCCTGCATCGTGCGGCCGTTCAGCTCGAGGTGCACGCGGAGGTCGCCCGGATCGACGTAGGGCGCCGGCACGAGGAAGGGCCCGGTCGGGAGGAAACCGGGCGCGTTCTTCGAACGGAACCAGTCCGCTCCCATCGCCCCGACATCGCGCGGGAACACGAGGTCACGCGTGGTGATGTCGTTCACGATCGTGTACCCCGCGACATGGGCTGCCGCCTCCTCGGGCGTCACCCGGAAGGCGGGCGCTCCGATGACCGCGGCGAGCTCCAGCTCCCAGTCGTGCCGGTCGCTGCCCGCGGGCAGGACGAGCGGTTCGTCGTCGCCGACGACGCACTGGGGCAGGCCGATGAAGATGAACGCACGCCCGCTTGCGGCACGCTCGTCCATCGCGCGCTCCGCACGCGCCCGAGCCTCCTCCTCGCTGATGCCGCTGTCGCCGCGGGTCATGCTCGCCACCGCGAGCTGGATGACGTGCGTGCGGTAGTTCGCACCGGCCTGGAGCACCTGGCGCGGCTCGACGGGTGCGGTGAGCGTCACGTCGGAGAGGGCTCGCCACGGTCCGTCCGCGTGCGCGAGCGTTTCGAGTCGGGCCCACTCGGCCGCCGCGAGGAACGCATTCAGATCGGCGGCGCCGAGCTCGTCGGGACCGAGCGGACGGATCCGATCGCCTCGGACGACTCCGAGCGTGACGCCGGCGTCGTCTCGGAACCGTGCGAGTGCGAACGGGGCATCCGGTGCTCGTGTCGTCATCGCGTCCCCATCCACTCGACACTCTCCGCTCCCGCGCTCAATCGGTCACCGCCGCGGGCGTCAGGCTGTTCTGCTGGATCTCGCCGAGGACGCGCGTGCGCAGCTCGACGAACGTCGGCGTGGACTTCGTCGTGAGCTGCGTCCGCTCTCGACCGAGGGGCACCTCGACGTCGTCGACGATGCTCGACGGCCGCCCGCCCAGGACGACCACGCGATCTCCGAGGTACACGGCCTCGTCGATGTCATGCGTCACGACGACGATGGTGATCCCGATCTCGTTGCGAAGGCGCAGCACGAGGTCCTCGAGGTCGAACCGGGTCTGGGCGTCGAGCGATCCGAACGGCTCGTCCATCAGCATGATCGGCGCCTCGTACGCGAGAGCCCGTGCGATGGCGACGCGCTGCTGCATGCCGCCTGACAGCTGCCAAGGATACTTGTCCTCATTGCCGCCGAGGCCCACCACCTCGAGCGCTTCGCGCGCGCGCCGGCGTCGTTCGGCCTTGCCGACGCCACGGCCCTCGAGCGGGAAGGCGACGTTGTCGGCGACCTTCATCCACGGCATGAGCGAACCGCGGTAGTCCTGGAACACGACCGCGATCTTCTCGGACGGTTCCGTGATCTCCTCGCCGGCGAGCGACACCGAGCCCGTGCTCGGCGCCGCGAGCCCCGCGAGCAGTCGCAGCAGGGTCGTCTTGCCCACGCCGGACGGCCCGACGAGGCACGTGACGTCCCCCGTGCGGATCTGCAGGGTCAGTCCGTGGATGACCTCGACGCGGCTCTCGCCGGTTCCGAACGACTTGCCCACGTCCGCTGCGCTGAGCGCGACATCCGTCGCCATGTCACGGGTCATGACTTGTCTCCCTTCGAGACGCGCCCGGAACGTCGCGTCTCCGCGTCCTGCCGGGTCCACGCGAGCACGCGATGCTCGCCGAACATGTACAGCGCGGTGAAGAGCCATCCGATGACTCCGATCAGCAGCGTCCCGGCCCACGTCTCGGGCAGTTGGAAGCGCTGTCCGCTCTGCAGGATGAAATGGCCCACACCCTCCGTGGACCCGTACATCTCGCTCACCACGAGCATGACGATCCCGATGGAGATGGCCAGCCGCAGCCCGATCGCGATCTGCGGCGCCGCGCCCGGCAGCACGACCCGACGGATGCGCAGAGCGAGCGGGATGCGATAGGAGCGCGCGGTCTCGAACACGCTGGCCTGGATCGAGCGGACTCCTTCGATCGTGTTGAGCAGGATGGGCCACACGCACGCGAGGAAGATGAGGAAGACCTTCGGGCCCCGCCCGACGCCGAGCGTGAGGATCACGATGGGCACGAAGACCACGATGGGCAGGGTGCGGAAGAAGTCCAGGTAGGGCGAGAGCACCTGCCCGACGCGAGGCATGAGGCCGATCGCGGTGCCGATCGCGACACCGACGACGGTCGCCAGGATCAGGGCCATGAAGTAGTTGCCGAAGCTGTACGCGAGCGAGCTCCACAGCGTTCCTGATGCGGCCCAGTCGCCGAATGCGGCGAGGATGGTCGTCAGCGGCGGCCAGAACACCGATGTCGACTGCGCCGACACGAGGAACCACGCCAGCACCAGCACGACGGGCAGCCACACCTGCAGCAGGACCGCCGAGACAGGACCGTACGACTTGACGTTCATCTCAGTCCTCCCCCTTCACCGGCGGCCGCCACCGCACGATGGCCGACTGGAGCCTCTCGAGACCGGCGTTCACGCCGAACCCGAGCAGTCCCGCGGTCACGATGTACGCATAGGCCACCGGCGGGTTCGCGCCCAGCTGCGCATCCGTGATCTGGTTGCCGATTCCCGCCGAGCCGCTGAGGACCTCGGTCGAGATCGCGACGAGAACGGCGACGGATGCGCCGAGCCGCAGTCCCGTCAGGATCGAGGGTGCGGCGCTGGGCAGCATGACCCTGCGCACGAGGAGTCCGCGGGGAGTGCGGAAGGCGCGCGCGGTCTCGAGGATCGAGGGCGGGATGCGGCGCACGCCCTGCTGCGTCTGCACGATGATGAGGAACACCACCGCGACGAACACGAGCGTCGCCTTGAGCTCGATTCCCCGGCCGAGGATCAGCACCATCACGGCGATGAGGGCGACCGCCGGGAAGGCCCGACCGAAGTCGATGAGGAAGCGCATCGACAGCTCGGCCGCACTCGACGCCGCCGTGAGGATGCCGATCGCGATGCCGACGACAGCGGCCGCCGCGAGTCCGACTGCGGCGCCCCACAGGGTGAGCCCGAGCGCCTCCCAATACTGCGCCGTGACGATCTGCTCGCCCAGAGCGACGGCGACCGCCGCCGGCGAGGGCAGAAGCCCGGCCGGGAAGAGATCCGATGCCGAGATCGCCGCCCACAGTGCGATCCCGCCGACGAACACCACCGCGCGCCACAGCGCGATGGCCGGGACGGCGCGGCGGCGGTTGTCCGCCGCCGCGCTCGCCCGGATGGTCTGAGTCCAGGTCACGATCGTGAATTCACCTGCCGGCCGTCGCCGGTCAGCGCGCCCCTTCCCAGACCAGCTCCTCGTAGGTGAGGTCGTCGCGAACCTCGCCGAGGGTCTTCATGACCTCGAGCATGCGGTCCCAACCGCCCTTGTCGAGCTCGACCGACAGCACATCGAGCATCATCACGTTGTCGACGAAGGGCGGCGGCAGCTCCGTGTTCTCGCGGTAGACGCGACGCACCTCGTCCGGGT
Source organism: Microbacterium sp. (assembly GCF_035687345.1). Lineage (GTDB taxonomy): Bacteria > Actinomycetota > Actinomycetes > Actinomycetales > Microbacteriaceae > Microbacterium. The sequence continues at coordinate 14,556 of NZ_DASRXZ010000122.1, read as the reverse complement.
TCGCGTTGGAGAACTCGGTCGCTTCGCGGAGACCCTCCAGGAAGCGCTCGAGCGCGACGGGGTTCTTCTCGGCGTACTCCCGGCTGGCGACCCACACCACCTGCGGTGCGTACGGCAGGAACTCGCGGACGCCGGTTCCGACGCGCGTGAAGCCGTTGTCGACCGCCTGCAGGAGGAAGATGCTGAACGTGAAGATCGCGTCGACCTGACCGTTCGCCGCCGCGGCGACCATCGCGTCCACCGGGATGGGGACGAACTCGACCTCGTCCAGCGGGATGCCGTTCTCTTCGAGCGCGGCCACGACCGTGAGGTGAGGAAGTCCACCGAGCTCGGGGATGCCGACCTTCTTGCCGCGCAGGTCCGACCAGTCCTTGATCGGGCTGCCCGGAGGGACGATGAGGCCATCGGAGGCCTCGCCCTCCTGATTCGGGTCGGCGGACTTCGTCCCCGCGACCACCACGATCGGCATGCGCTCGTTGATCGCGCGGACGGCGGTCACGGCATCCGTCGCCGCGATGTCCATCTCGCCCGCGATGAGCGCGGAGTTCGTCGCTGCGCCGCCGCCGCCACCGGTCACCTGCAGATCGACGTCGAGCCCGGCATCCTCGAAGAAGCCCTTCTCGTGCGCCAGGATCGAGTTCTCGATCGTGACGGCACCGCGCGCGACGGTCATCGAGATGACCTCCGGCGCGTCGGCGTCGGATGACCCGGCGTTCGATGCCGGCGTGGACGAGCCGGCGCAGCCTGCGAACACCGCGGTGAGAGACAGAGCGGCGGTCGTGGCGATCGCGGTCTTCCGCCAGCGGCGCAAGGGTCGACGAGGTCCCATTTCATCTCCTTTGATGGATCCGGAACTCACCCGCCGCGGTCCCCGTCGGGGCGCGTGCCGGTGCAGTTAACCCACTATCGGCATGGCCGTAACCATCAGGGAAGAACGGTTTGCCGATGCGAAGTATCGGCCTTGCCGATGACTGCCGCGAGGCGGAAAGGGCGTTACGCGGCGCCCCGCTCGTCGGAGCGCAGGCGGGCGAGCGACGCGAGAGCGCGCGCCATGGCGGGGATGTCGGGCACCCTCACACGCGCCGCCGACGGCCGGTCGCCGACGAGGATCCCGAGGTCGCCCGGCCCCAGGCTGCCGAGCGCGTCCTCGTCGGTCACGTCGTCGCCCGCGTAGAGCACCGCGTCGGCGTGCGTGAGCTCGCGCAGCTTGCGGACCGCGGTGTCCTTCCCCTCGTCGCGGAACGCGTATTCGACGATGTTCCGTCCCGTGCGGCGCCGCCACGAGGGCGCTTCGGCGGCCACCAGGTCGTCGACCTCGGCGTCGGCACGGGCGGCGGTCGCGGCATCCGTCAATCGCGTGTGCACCGCGAACCCGAACGTCTTCGGCTCGATCCAGACGTTGTCGTACTTCGACACGATCGACTCGGCGTGCGCGCGCAGCTCGTCGCGCAACGCGATCTCGCCCTCGTCCTCGCTGGGCTCGAGCGGCCCCTCCCCTGGAATCCAGTACTCGGCCCCGTGCGAGCCGGCGAGGAAGATCGGCGAGTCGTCGCGGTGCTCGGCGATGTGCCGCAGGTCGACGAGGCTGCGCCCCGACACGAACGCGACGGAGACGCCCGGCTCGCCGACGAGCGCATCGACGGCGGACGCCGCCTCGGGCAGCATGCGGGCGTCGAGCGGCACGTCTTGGAGCGGCGCGAGCGTGCCGTCGAAGTCGAGGGCGACGAGGAGGTGATCGGATGCGGCGATCCGCCGCAGCTCGGCCTGCAGCGTCTCTTCGGCGTCGTCGGGGATGTTCACGCGGTGACCCTCCTCGGTCGCTGGCGTTTCTCGTCGCGAGCGGCTGCGAGCGCGTCGAGGAACGACCTCGACCAGCGCTCGACGTCGTTCTCGATGACCTTGCGGCGGAGCGCGCGCATGCGGCGCCCCTGCTCGGCCGGAGGCATCGCGATCGCGCGCATGATCGTGTCTTTCAGCGCGTCGATGTCGTGCGGGTTGACGCGCAGCGCCGACCCGAGCTCGTCGGAGGCGCCCGTGAACTCGCTCAGCACGAGCACGCCGCGGTTGTCGATGCGCGAGGCGACGTACTCCTTCGCGACGAGGTTCATGCCGTCCCGCAAGGCCGTGACGAGCATGACGTCGGCGGCGAGGAAGAGCGCGACCATCTCCTCGCGCGGATACGCCTGATGCAGGTACCGGATCGCGGTGTGGCCCATCGTGTCGTGGTCGCCGTTGATGCGTCCGACCGTGAGCTCGATCTCGTCCCGCAGCTGCACGTACGAGTCGACGCGCTCGCGGCTCGGGCTCGCGACCTGCACGAGCGTCGTGTCCTCGACGTCGATGAGGCCGTCCTCGAGGAGCTCGCCGAAGGCCTTCAGCCGATGACGGATGCCCTTGGTGTAGTCGAGCCGGTCGACGCCGAGGAGGATCTTCGACGGATTGCCGAGGCTCTCGCGGATCTCCTTCGCGCGGGCCTGCACGTCCGGGCGCTTCGCCATCTCTATGTACGACTCGGCGTCGATCGAGATCGGATATGCGCGGGCGAGGGCCGAGCGCGTGCTGCCGTCGGCCTCGGGCACCGTGATGCGGGACGAGCGCGTCTCGTAGTGCAGGAGGCGCCGGATCGCGCGTGCGAAGTTGCCTGCGTCGGCGACGCGCTGGAAGCCGATGACGTCGGCGCCGAGGAGTCCCTCGAGCACCTGGCGTCGCCACGGCAGCTGTGAGTACAGGCCATATGCCGGGAACGGGATGTGATGGAAGTAGCCGATCGTGAGGTCGGGTCGCGATTCGCGGATCATCTGCGGCACGAGCTGCAGCTGGTAGTCCTGCACCCAGACGGTCCCGCCCTCGGCGGCGACGTCGGCGGCGGCATCCGCGAATCTCCGATTCACGCGCACGTACGCGTCCCACCACACGCGGCGATAGCGCGGCACCGCGATCACGTCGTGGTAGAGCGGCCAGATCGTGTCGTTCGAGAAGCCCTCGTAATACAGCTCGACGTCGTCGTCGCTGAGGGTCACGGGCACCAGGTTGACGCCGTCGAACTCGAATGGATCGACCTTGAGATCCGGTCGGCCGGGCCAGCCCACCCACGCGCCGTCGGTGCGCCGCATCACCGGTTCGAGTGCGGTCACGAGGCCGCCGGGAGACCGCCGCCAGGAGCCCTCGCCATCACTCCCCTCAGCCGAGTCGGGCACCCAGTCGACAGGCAGACGATTGGCGACGACGACGAACTCGGCTCCGGACACGCGGGCTCCTCACTCGGGGGGTACGCGGCAATAGCCAGGCTATCGCGATGCCGCAACCCCGATGCCCGCGTTGACATGTGGGCGCTAGCGTGTTCGCATGCGCAAGTATCTGTTCGGCACCGGCCTGCTCACCGCGATCACGGGCGGCATCACGCTGCTGCGCAGCCTCCGCACCGAGCAGTTCACGTGGCGCACCGCGCTCGCGTGGCTGAGCTGGGGCATCTCGCTCGCGCTCGCGATCGGTGCGGTCGTCGACGTGCGCCGTGCGCGCCACGGTGAGCTCGCTCCCGCCGACTCCCCCGTGCACGGCAAGGAGTCGAAGATCTTCCGCAAGAGCGTTCGGAGCTGACGCACTCCGGCTGCGGATCAGAGTCGGATCTCGTAGTGCACGAACCCGGTGTGCTTCGCGACCCGGTCGTAGAGGGCGCGCGCGGTGGTGTTCGTCTCGTGCGTGAGCCAGTACAGCTTGGAGCAGCCGGATGCCTCGGCCCACGCCCGCGCGTGCTCGATGAGCGCCCGGCCGGCGCCCGTGCCGCGGGCGTCGGTGAGACGAAGAGGTCCTCGAGGTAGCAGTACGTCGTCGTGGTCCACGTCGCCGGATGCGCGAGCCAGTGCACGAGGCCGACCGCCCGTCCGTCGGCGTCGCGCGCGAGCGCACCGTGGAGCTCGCGGCCCGCGACGAGACGCTCGAATGTCGACTCGGTGACGGCTTCCGGAAGCGTCGCCTCGTAGAACTCGAGATACGCGCGCCAGAGCGGCAGCCACTCGTCGCGATCAGCCGCGGTGAGGTCGTGGATCGTGGTCATCCGACGACGGTACCGCCCGCGCGGCCCGGGTCCGGGTCGCGCGGGCGGTGCTGCGTCTTTCCGAGGCGTCAGCGCGTGATGATGAGCGCGTCGCCCTGCCCGCCGCCGCCGCACAGCGCGACCGCGGCCGTGCCTCCACCCCGGCGCACGAGCTCGTGCACGGTGTGGACGACGAGGCGGTTGCCGGATGCGCCGATCGGGTGGCCGATCGCGATGCCGCCGCCGTGGATGTTCACGACGTCGTCCGACAGGCCGAGCTGACGCTGCGACGCGGCGACGACCGAGCCGAAAGCCTCGTTGATCTCGACGAAATCGAGGTCGGCCGGCGTGATGCCCTGCTTCGCGCACGCCTTCTCGATCGCGCGAGCGGGCTGCGCCTGCAGCGAGTTGTCGGGCCCCGCGACCTGCCCCGAAGCGCCGATCACCGCGAGGACGGCCCACCCCTTCTCGGCGGCGTGAGCGCGCGTCGTGAGCACGACGGCCGACGCACCGTCGGAGATCTGGGACGAGTTGCCCGCCGTGATCGTGCCGCCCTCGGCGAACGCGGGGCGCAGCTTCGCAAGGGTCTCGACGGTCGTGTCGGGGCGGATGCCCTCGTCGCGCGTCACGCGCACGGGGTCGCCCTTGCGCTGCGGGATCTCCACCTCGACGATCTCGTCGGCGAAGACTCCCGAGTCCCACGCGGCCGCCGCACGCTGGTGCGAGCGGGCCGCGACGGCGTCCTGCTCCTCGCGCGTGACCTCGTACTCGGGGTTGCGCCGCTCGGTCGAGGCGCCCATGCTCTCGCGGTCATACGCGTCGGTGAGCCCGTCGTAGGCCATGTGGTCGAGCACCTCGACCGAGCCGTACGTCCAGCCGTCGCGCGAGCCCATGAGCAGGTGCGGCGCGCGGGTCATCGACTCCATGCCGGCGGCCACGACGACGGTCGCGTCGCCCGCCGCGAGCATGCGGGCGCCGTCGATGACGGCGGTCAGCCCCGACAGGCACACCTTGTTGACCGAGGACGCGTGCACGTCCCATCCGAGCCCCGCACCGATCGCGGCCTGGCGCGCGGGGTTCTGACCCGATCCTGCGGGGAGCACCTGTCCGACGAGGACGGCGTCGACCTCCTCGGCCGGGATCCCGCCCTTCTCGAGCGCACCGCGGATCGCGGCGCTGCCGAGCTGCACCGCGGTGAGCGGCGCGAGCTGGCCCTTGAGCCGCCCCTGCGGCGTGCGTGCGGCGGCGACGATGACGATGTCGTCGTTGTTCATGCGTTCTCCTCCACGGGCTCCTTGACGCCGTCCACGAGGTGCAGGTGGTCGGACACGGTGAGCGGCGGCTCGGTCGCGGCGATCACCTCGTCGACCGTCACACCGGGCGCGACCTCGATGAGGACGAGGCCGTCGGGCGTGACGTCGATGACGCCGAGGTCGGTGATGATGCGGTCGACGACGCCCCTGCCGGTGAGCGGCAGCGAGCACTCGTTCACGATCTTCGGCGAGCCGTCCTTCGCGACGTGCTCCATCAGCACGATGACCTTCCCCGCACCGTGCACGAGGTCCATCGCGCCGCCCGGTCCCTTGACCATCTTTCCGGGGATCATCCAGTTCGCGAGGTCGCCCTCGACCGAGACCTGCATCGCGCCGAGGATCGCCGCGTCGATCTTGCCGCCACGGATCATGCCGAAGCTCGTGGCCGAGTCGAAGAAGGCGGCGCCGGGGAGCGTCGTGACCGTCTCCTTGCCTGCGTTGATGAGGTCGGGGTCGACGTTCTCCTCGGTGGGGTACGGACCGACTCCGAGGATCCCGTTCTCGGACTGCAGCACGACCGTGACGTCGTCGGGCACGTAGTTCGGCACGAGCGTCGGCAGCCCGATCCCGAGGTTGACGTACGAGCCGTCGGCGAGCTCGCGGGCGGCGCGCGCGGCCATCTCGTTGCGGGTCAGGGCCATGGTCATGCTCCTTCCGGCATCTCGCGCGCGGCGGTCTGTGCGACCGAGACCGTGCGTCGTTCGATGCGCTTCTCGATGTCGGTTCCGACCTCCACGATGCGGTGCACGTAGATGCCGGGGAGATGGATGCTGTCGGGGTCGAGCTCGCCGGGCTCGACGAGCTCCTCGACCTGCGCGATGCACACACGGCCGGCCATCGCCGCGAGCGGGTTGAAGTTGCGCGCGGCCTTGTTGAAGACGAGGTTGCCGTGGCGGTCGCCGCGCAGCGCGTGGACGAGCGCGAAGTCGGTGACGATGGCCTCTTCGAGCACGAACTCGCGCGGTTCGCCGTTCACGTCGAACGTGCGCACGTCCTTCACGGGCGACGCGACGGCGATGCCGCCGTCGGGGGCGTACCTGCGCGGGAGCCCGCCCTCGGCGACCTGGGTGCCGACGCCGGTCTGGGTGTAGAAGGCGGCGATGCCGGATCCGCCCGCCCGCAGCTTCTCGGCGAGCGTGCCCTGGGGTGTCAGCTCGAGCTCGAGCTCACCGGAGAGGAACTGGCGCTCGAACTCCTTGTTCTCGCCCACGTACGACGAGGTCATCTTGCGGATGCGCTTCGCGTTCAGGAGGATCCCGAGGCCCCAGTCGTCGACCCCGCAGTTGTTCGAGACGATGCTGAGGTCGGTCGTCCCCTGGGCGAGCAGCGCCTCGATGAGCGCGATCGGGTTGCCCGAGAGTCCGAAGCCGCCGACCGCGAGGGTCGCCCCGTCGGGGATGTCGGCGACCGCCTCGGCGGCGGACGGGTACGTCTTGTCGATCACCCGGTACTCCTTCGTACGTGTCGATTCACCGTGTCCCTCCATCGTGACCGCTGCCGGTGCGCTCGCGCACGCCGGGGCTTGCGATGTGGATCAACCGACGCCTACTGTCCATATCGTGGACACGATGCCGAGGAACGCGATCCCGGGCACACAGTCCGTCTCGCGTGCGGCGCGCCTCCTTCGGCTCGTCACGGCGGGCGGCGACGAGGGCACCCCGGTCGGCGAGCTCGCGCGCAGCGCACAGCTCACGCGGCCGACGACGCATCGGCTGCTGTCGGCGCTTCGTGCGGAGGGGCTCGTCGACCTCGATGAGCGCACGGGGCGCTGGATGCCCGGGCCCGAGCTCTACCTCATGGGCACCGTCGCGGCATCCCGCTACGACATCACCGCGATCGCGCGCGACATCGTGCGCTCGCTCGCCGTGCGCACCGAGGAGAGCGCGTTCCTCTCGGTGCGTCGCGGCGATGAGACGGTGTGCCTCCTGCGCGAGGAAGGCAGCTTCCCCATCCGTTCGTTCGTGCTGAGCGAGGGCGTGCGATTCCCGCTGGGCGTGGCATCCGCCGGTCTCGCGATCCTCGCGTTCCTGCCGCCTCACGATGTGGACGCCTATTTCGAGCGGCACCCCGAGCTCGCCGAGCGGTGGGGCGCCGCCCACAGCGAGGCGCGCCTGCGCGTGCGGCTGCGCGAGACCGTCGAGCGGGGCTGCGCGCTGAACCCGGGGCTCATCGTCGAGGGCAGCTACGGCATGGGCGCCGCGGTGTTCACGAAGGAGGGTCATCCGCAGTGGGCCCTCAGCATCACGGGGGTCGAGTTCCGTTTCGGACCCGATCGGCTCCCCGAGCTCACGCGGACGCTCCTGGCCCACGCGCACCAGCTGACGTCGCGCATCCAGGCCGCGGGACGCTGATCCGAGTTCAGGCTCCCGGGCTCGAGACCACCGGCTCCTCGCGCACGACGCGGGCGACCGCATCCGCCCCTCGCTCAGACAGCACGATCGTGTAGTGGTTCACGCCCGGCACCGCCACGTGCTGCAGTCCCGGGTGCTGCGCGAGCAGCGTCGGGATCCGCTCGGCCGCGTACAGTGCGGGCACCTGATCGAGCAGGCCGCGCTCGGCGGTGAGGAACACGGTCGGATGCCGCAGCCCCGCGAGCGCGTCGGCGAGAGCCGTGCCCGTGTTCTGGTCGATCGAGTCCTCCGCGACCGTCTCGTACGAGGTCGCGGGGCGCAGCTCGGGCTCCTCCCCGACGAGGTCGTACGCGAGGTAGCGTTCGAGCTCGGGCGTCCAGTCTTTCGCGAACGCGGGGTGCGCGCGCCAGAAGTCGAGGTAGTCGGCGACCGTCGCGAACCGCATCGCGAGGCGCTCCGCCGTGGGGCCGAGCACGTGCTGGATCACCTCGTCGGGCGACATGCCCTCGGGCACGTCGAGCGGCAGGCCGCCGTCCACGAGCACGAGACGCGACACGCGGTCCGCGTGACGGTCGGCGAACACGAGGCTCACGAACGCACCCATCGAGTGTCCGACGACGAGCGCCCGCGGCACGTCGAGCGCGTCGACCACGGCCGCCAGATCGTCGGCGTGCGCGTTCATGCCGGCGTGGCCTGCGAGCCCCGCGCTCGCGCCGCGCCCGCGCAGATCGGGAGCGATGACGCGTGCTCCCGGAAGCACCTCGACGACGAACGGCCACGCGAGGTGCGACGACGTCACGCCGTGCACGGCCAGCACGTCGAGGGTGTGCTCGCCGTCCGGCTCCCATACGCCCACGCGCAGGTCGCCCCCGCGCACGGGGACGTCGATCGTCCGATACGTGTGCGTCATCGAGCCGTCCACCCGCCGTCGATCGTGTACGAGGCGCCCGTGACCATCCCGGCCTTGTCGGAAGCGAGCCACCCCGCGAGCGACGCGACCTCGTCGGCCTCGACGAGGCGCTTGACCGCCGTCTCGGTGAGCATGATCTTCTCGACGACCTCGCTCTCGGGGATCCCGTGCACGCGCGCCTGGTCGGCGATCTGCTTCTCGACGAGCGGGGTGCGCACATATGCCGGGTTGATGCAGTTGCTCGTCACGCCGTGCGGCGCGCCCTCGAGCGCCGTGACCTTCGAGAGCCCCTCGAGGCCGTGCTTCGCCGACACGTACGCCGATTTGTACGCGCTCGCGCGGAGTCCGTGGGCACTCGAGATGTTGATGATGCGTCCCCACCCCCGCTCGTACATCCCTGGAAGCACCGCGCGGATGAGCAGGAACGGCGACTCGAGCATGAGCCTCAGCAGCAGCCGGAAGTTCTCGGGGTCGAACTCGGTGATCGGCGCGACGCGCTGGATGCCGGCGTTGTTCACGAGGATGTCCGCCTCGAGCGACAGCGACTCGAGCGCCTTCGTGTCGGACAGGTCCACGACCCACGGCTCGCCGCCGACGGCTGCGGCCGCGGCATCCGCCGATTCGGCATCGACGTCCGCGACGATCACGTGTGCACCCCGGCGCGCGAACTCGTGCGCGCACGCGAGTCCGATGCCGCTCGCTCCGCCGGTGACGATCGCGCGTCGGCCTTCGAGGTCGTGTTCGGTGGTCATCGGCCGCCTTCCTTGGACGAATCGGATGCCGCGCCGTCACGCGGCGCGAGTGCGTTGTCGATGAAGCGCATGAGCGCGTCGAAGATCTCCTGGTCGAGCTCGGCCGGCGGGCGGCCCTTCTCGTCGCGCTCCCACAGCAGGAACCGCATGCCGACGAGCTCGCCCATGCCCATGAGCGCCCACGCAGTGACGGTCGGGTCGAGCCGGCGGTCGACGTCGCCGACCTGCTGCGCCGCACGCAGCCCCGCCTCGTAGCCCTCCACGATGCGCGTGTAGTGCAGGTGCAGCGTCTCGGGCGAGACGAACTCCGCCTCGCGCACGACCCGGTAGAGGGCCGGGTGTGCAGCAGTGAAGCGGAAGAACCCCGCGAAGCCCGCACGCTCGGCCTCGAGGCGCGAGCCCGCTCCGGCCATCGCCTCCGACATCGAGCGGCGCACGCGGCGGTTGAGGTCGAGGACGAGCGCCTCGAAGATCGTCTGCTTGCTGTCGAAGTACAGGTAGAAGGTGCCCAGGCCGATGCCCGCGCGCTCCGTGATCTTGACGATCGACGCCTCGTGGTAGCCCTGCTCGGCGAAGACCGCCTCGGCGGCCTCGAGCAGCCGCGTGCGCGTGGCTTCGCCGCGCTTGGTGAGCGGACGGCCGGTCGCCGACGACACCGGCGCCTCGTCTTCGGCCATGTCGATGCTGTCGTGCAGGCTCATGCTCGATCCCTCCGTTGCGCACCGGTCGCGCCGGCCATCACGCGCTGAGCTCGTTCGCGCAGGCGCGCCCGTGCGAGCTTCTCGATCGTGGAGCGCGGCAGCACATCGACGAACTCGATCGCCACCGGCACCTTGAACGCCGCGAGGTGGCGCCGTGCGTGCGCGAGCACCTCGTCGGACGACAGCGCCGCACCCGCGGCGGGCACGACGAAGGCGACGCCGCGCTCCCCCCACACCGGGTCCGGCACGCCGACGACGGCGGCCGAGTCGATGAGCGGATGCCGCGTCAGCGCCGCCTCGACCTCTGCGGGAGCCACGTTCTCGCCGCCCGAGATGAAGATGTCCTTGAGTCGGTCGACGATGCGGAAGACGCCCTCGTCGTCGCGGTGCACGACGTCGCCCGTGCGCAGCCATCCGTCGCGCATGGCGCGGTGCGTGGCATCCGCGTCGCCCAGGTATCCCGCGAAGACGCTCGGGCCGGCGACCCACAGCTCCCCCGTCGCGTCGCCTTCGAGCGGCAGCAGCGTCTCGGTGTCGACGACGCACGTCTGCACGTACGGGTACGGGCGTCCGACGGTGCCGGGGCGCGCGCAGCCGTCGGAGGGCGCGTGCAGCACGTTGGGACCCGCCTCGGTGAGGCCGTAGCCCTGCGTGAGCGGCGCGCCGCGGTCGGACCACGTGCGCTGAAGCTCGTCGGGCATCGTCGCACCGCCGACGAGCGCGAGGCGCAGCGATGAGAGGTCGCTCGACTCCCAGTCGCGGTCGGCCGCCAGGAGTGCGTACTGCGTGGGCACGCCCATCATCGCCGTGACACGGCGCTCGCCGATGAGCTGGAGCACCCGCCCGGGTTGGAACGAGCGCTCGAGCACGACCGTCGCGCCCGTCCACCACGCGAGCAGCGGCTGGCAGTTCCACGCCGCGACATGGAACTGCGGGAGCATCGCGAGAACGACGTCGTCCTGCGTGATCGGCAGCGCACGGGCGAGCGCGAGGTTGTTCCAGAAGCAGTTGGCGTGCGTGAGCACGACGCCCTTGGGCGCCGCCTCGCTGCCCGACGTGAAGATGACCAGAAGCGGATCGTCGTCGCGCACCGCACGCGAAGCGCGCGTCTCGTGCGGCGCCGGCACCGCGACCTCGACGCCGGTCGTGCCGAGCGGGGCGACGGGCGGCACAGGTCCGAGGCCCGACCAGCCGCGCAGCGCCTCATCCGCGAGGGCGCTGTACTCGTCCTCGACGAGCACGAGCGCCGGCGCGCAGCGCGAGACGACGTCCGACAGCTCGCTCGGTGTCAGACGCCACGAGAGGGGCACGAATGCGAGCCCCGCGAGCGCGCACGCGAAGAACGCGACGACGTGATCGGTCGAGTTGCCCGACACCGTCGCGACGCGGTGACCCGGGCCGTAGCCCGCGTCGCGCAGCGCCTCGGCGAGCGCCCCGGCGCGGCGCGCGAGCTCCGCGTACGCGATCGTGACCCCGCGGTCGTCGATCGCCACGCGCTCGGGCGACTGCGCGGCACGATCGGTCAGCCAGCGGCCGATCGTGTGCGGCTCGTCGTGCGGCTCGATCACGCCTTCACCTCCACCGGCGACGACGTCTCGTCTTCGGCATCGTCCATCGTGCGCAGGGCTCCCCTCACGCGCTCGCCCCGGCGGCGGCGCACCCATGCGTCGATCGTGCCCGCGATTCCGCCCGGAAGGAACATCACGACGATGATGAACAGCACGCCGAGGAGGAACAGCGGCTCCGACAGGGGCACGCGGAGGAACTCGGGAAGGCCGGCGATCGCGTCGGACCCGGCGAGCACCGTGAGTCGCTGGTCGAGCAGTGTGTAGAGCACGCCGCCGAGGATCGCGCCCCAGCGGAAGCCGACGCCGCCGAGCACGACCATCACGAGGATCGTGATCGTGAGATCCGCCGACACCGCGCGCGGCACCGTGCCGGACTGCAGGAGCAGGTAGGCGACGCCGGCAAGGCTCGCGAGCACCGCCGCGATCACGAACACCGCGAGCCGCACGCGGTACGGCTGAAGGCCGAGCACGCGCACGCGCTGCTCGTTCTCGCGCGTGGCGCGGGCCAAGTGGCCGAGACGCGACGTGTCGACCCACAGCGTCACGAGGTACACGATGACGAGCACGACGAGGCACAGCCAGTAGAGGTTGCGCGTGTTGATGACGCCGACGAGGAAGTCGGGCACCTGCTCGGTCGCGAGGCTCAGGCCCTCCTCACCGCCCGTCACCGCCGAGTTGCGGCGCACGAGCACGGAACCCGCCTGCGCGAAAGCGAGTGTGACCATCGCGAACGGGATGCCCGAGACGCGCATCGCGACCGCGCCCGTGGCCATGCCGACGATCATTCCGCCCACGAGCGCGAGGAACACGCCGGGCCACAGCGGCACGCCGAGGTGCTCCAGCGCGATGCCGAGGCCGTACGCCCCCGCGCCGAAATACAGCGCATGGCCGAACGACAGCATGCCGGCGGAGCCGAGGAGCAGGTTGTACGACAGCGCGAGCGCTGCGAACACCATGCACAGCGAAAGCAGCGCGAGCGTGCCCGGCATGTACGTCGGCGTGGGCAGGATGCCGGGGATCGAGATGTTCAGCAGGGGAAGGATCGCCATGAAGACGACCAGCACGATGCCCGCGATCGCGGGGATGAACCTGGAGGCGGATCGCTGATCCGAACCCGGTCGGTGATTCGCGCCCGATCGCTGATCCGAACCCGGTCGGTGAGCCTGTCGAACCGTCATGCCTTCCTCCCGAGCAGACCTCGCGGGCGCACGAGCAGCACGACCGCGAGGAGGATCACGACGATGAAGTCACCGGTGCCGCCGAGGTAGAAGTTGGCGAACTGCTGCAGCACGGCGACGAGAACGGATGCCACGGCCGCACCCGTGAGCGACCCGAGGCCGCCCACCACGGTGACGATGAACGCGAAGATGAGCAGCGTCTGCCCGAGGTGGGCCGACACGAACGTCGAGTAGTGCATCGCGAGCACGCCACCGATGCCTGCGGCCGCGCCGCCGATCGCGAACACGAGGGTGAAGGAGGTGCGCACGTCGATGCCGAGCGCGGTGACCATCGACCGGTTCTCCACCCCGGCGCGGATGATCATGCCGTACCGCGTCTTGCGCAGGAACAGCACGAGCGCCGCGAGCACGAGTGCCGCCGCGATCATGAGCACCCAGTACGTGTTCGGGATGCGCGCGCCGAGCACCTCGGTGGTCTGGCGCAGCCACGGCGGACCGGAGATGTTGATCGGGTCGGTGCCCCAGATGCCTTCGAAGAGCGCGACGGCGGCGAAGGAGAGCCCGACCGTCACGAGCACCTGCTCGATGTGCCGCTCGTAGAGCGGACGGATGAGCACGAGCTCGGTCGCGGTCGCGAACAAGGCTCCGACCGCGGCGCCCACGAGCACCGAGACGAGGAACGCCCCCCACGACTGCGTACCGAGGGCGCCGGCCACGAGGTATCCGGCGAACGCGCTCAGGGTCAGGAACGCGCCGTGCGCGAAGTTGAGCACGTGCATGAGGCCGTAGATGAGGCTGAGCCCGGATGCCACGAGGAAGTACAGGGCGCCGAGGCCGACACCCGTGATGAGGGTCAGGACGACGGTGCTCATGCCGCGGCCTCCACGTGCACGCCGAGGAGCCGGCGGGTCAGGTCGTCGTCGGCGAGGAGCTCGGCCGCGTCTCCGACGTGCACCACCCGGCCGGCACTGATGACGATCGCGTCCTTCGCGAGGCGGCGCACGACATCGAGGTTCTGCTCGACGAGGAGGATGGGCACCGTACGCGAGGCTTCGGCGAGGGCATCCGCCACCTCGCCCACGATCTTGGGTGCGAGTCCCTTCGTGGGCTCGTCGACGAGGAGCAGGCGATTGTCGTTGATCAGGGCGCGTGCGACCGACACCATCTGCTGCTGCCCGCCCGAGAGCGTGCCGGCGGGCTGGTCGCGCCGAGCGACGAGGTCGGGGAACAACTCGGCGACGAACTCGCGACGGGGGTTGCGCTGGCGCTCCGCGAGCGCGAGGTTCTCGGCCACCGTGAGCGACGCGAACACCTCGCGGTCCTCCGGCACGTAGCCCACGCCGCGCTGGACCACCTTGTGCGGCGGCAGCCCGTCGATGCGCTCCCCCGCGAGGCGCACCTCGCCGCGGCGGTTGATGAGCCCCAGGATGCCGCGCAGCGTCGACGTCTTGCCGACGCCGTTGCGGCCGAGGACCGCCGTGATGCCGGTGGCCGGCACCTCGAACGTGACGTCCTCGACGACCTGCTGCCCGGCGATGGAGCAGCGGAGGTTCTCGACGGTGAGGATGGGCTCGGTCGTGGTGCTCATGCGGCGCTCCCCAGGTACGCGGACTGCACGAGCGGGTCGGCCATGATGCGCTGCGGGGTGTCGTACGCGATGATGCTCCCCGAGTACATGACGGCGACCTTCTCGACGAGCCCCATGAGCACGTCGATGTGGTGCTCGACCATGAGGACGGTGCATCCGGTC
>NZ_DASRXZ010000121.1:0-25546 GCF_035687345.1 Microbacterium sp. | reverse complement strand
GCTTCGGTGTCAAGAGTCTGCAGGAGTACGCGGCGGACCGCGCGGCGGTGACCGCGTGACCGCCGGGTTCGGCGCGCGGCTGCGCACCGCCCTCGACACGCACGGGCCGTTGTGCGTCGGAATCGACCCGCACGTCTCGCTCGTGGAGGAATGGGGCTTCGAGGCATCGGGTGCCGGCATCCGCGAGTTCGGCCTGCGGGTCGTCGAGGCGTCGGCGGGCCGCGTCGGCGTCGTCAAGCCGCAGGTCGCGTTCTTCGAGCGCTTCGGCGCAGCCGGATTCGCGGCGCTCGAAGACGTGCTGCGTGCCGCACGCGACGCGGGCCTCGTCGTGATCGCCGACGCGAAGCGCGGCGACATCGGCTCGACGATGGACGGGTACGCGGCGGCGTGGCTGTCGGCGGGCTCACCGCTCGAGGCGGATGCCGTGACCCTGAACCCCTACCTGGGCGCCGACTCGTTGCGCGACACGCTCGCGTCGGCGGTGGCGACCGGCAAGGGCGCGTTCGTCCTCGCGGCGACGAGCAACCCCGAAGCGCACGTGCTGCAGAGCGCGAGCGTGCACGGTGCGGGTGCCGAGACGGTCGCCGCGCGCGTCGCGCGTGAGGCCGCGGTGGCGGGTGGCGCATCCGTCGATTCCCTCGGCCCGATCGGCGTGGTCGTCGGCGCGACGGCCGACCGCGAAGCGGTGGGGCTGACGGATGCCGCGCTCGAGCAGCTCCCCATCCTGGCGCCGGGCTTCGGGGCGCAGGGCGCCGAGCCGAGAGACCTGCGCCGGCTGTTCGGCCGCGTCGCCCGGAACGTCGTGGCGAGCGAGAGCCGCAGCATCCTTTCCGCCGGCCCCGACCGGCTCGCCGCCCGCATCGACGAGCGGGCGGGACTCTACGCGGAGGTGAACCTTGGCTGAGCGGCATGGGCCGCCCGAAGTCGACCGTGTGGCCGCGTCGCGGCGCGCCGTCGCGGCGCGTCGCGAGCGAGCGTCGCTCAAGCGCGACGTCACGACGCGCGTCATCACGCCGCAGGAGCTGCTGCGGCGGGCGCTCGCCGACCCGTCGTCGCCCGCGGGGGCCATGCGGGTGACGGAGTTCCTCACGAGCATCCCGGCGATCGGCGAGGGCAAGCGCGACCGCATCCTGCGCGACCTCGGCATCTCCCCGGTCAAGCGCCTGGGCGGCCTCGGTGCTCGGCAGCGCCGCGCGCTGCAGGACTTCCTCGACCGGCGCTGGCCCGAGCCCGAGCCGCGCGCGGGGCGCAGTCGCCTCGTGGTGCTCGCGGGCCCGACCGCCGTCGGCAAGGGCACCGTGGCGGCGGCGATCCGGCAGCGGCATCCGGAGATCCACCTGTCGGTGTCGGCGACCACGCGCCCGCCGCGGCCCGGCGAGGTCGAGGGCGAGCACTACTTCTTCGTGGACGACGCCGAATTCGACCGGCTGATCGCGGCGGGGGAGCTCCTCGAGCACGCGACCGTGCACAACAAGTACCGCTACGGCACGCCGCGCAAGCCCATCGAGCGCGCGCTCGAGGAAGGCCGCACGGTGCTGCTCGAGATCGACCTGCAGGGCGCGCGTCAGGTGCGCGCGGCCGAGCCGTCGGCGACCCTCGTGTTCCTGCTCCCGCCGAGCTGGGACGAACTCGTGCAGCGCCTCGTGGGCCGCGGCACCGAGGGCGAGGAGGAGCGCGCGCGGCGCCTGCGCACCGCGAAGGTCGAGCTGGCGGCCCAGGGCGAGTTCGACTACCGCGTCGTGAACGACGACGTCGAGCGGGCCGCCGACGAGGTCGTCTCGCTCGTGACGTGATCCGTCCGGCGGGCGTCGAGGCTCTCTCGGGTAGAATGATTGGATGCCTCGGCGCGGCCGGGCACGCAGACTTCCCCTTCCACTTCTCAGGAGGACACCATGGCCGGAACCAACCAGGGCATCATCGAGCCCCCGATCGACAGCCTTCTCGAGAAGGTGGACTCGAAGTACCAGCTCGTGATCTACGCAGCCAAGCGCGCGCGCCAGATCAACGACTACTACTCGGACCTCCACGAGGGCAACCTGTTCGACAACGTCGGCCCGCTCGTCGACTCGACCGTCGAGGACAAGCCGCTCACGATCGCGCTCCACGAGATCAACGAAGACAAGCTGCGCCTGCGCCCGGCTGAGTGATCCCGCGCCGGGCGTCTGAGACGCCCGGTTTCGACGCGATCCGCGCTGTCGCACGCCGTCGGCATACTGGTGCCACCGCGTCAGCGGCACACCCGAACCGTCTCTCGAGCTGGAGCACCATGACCGACCTGCGTCTGTTCACGTCCGAGTCCGTCACCGAGGGGCACCCCGACAAGATCTGCGACCAGATCTCCGACAGCATCCTCGATGCGATCCTCGCCGAAGACCCGAAGGGTCGTGTGGCGGTCGAGACGCTCGTGACGACCGGGCTCGTGCACGTCGCGGGTGAGGTGTCGACGTCGGCGTACGTCGAGATCCCGGCGATCGTGCGCCGTGTGGTCAACGACATCGGCTACACGTCGAGCGACACCGGTTTCGACGGCGACTCGTGCGGTGTGAGCGTGTCGATCGGCGCGCAGTCGTCCGACATCGCGGCCGGCGTCGACAAGGCCTTCGAGCGCCGCGAGGACGGCTCGGAAGACCCGCACGATCTCCAGGGCGCGGGCGACCAGGGCATCATGTTCGGGTTCGCGACCACCGAGACGCCGCAGCTCATGCCGATGGCGGCATGGACCGCGCACCGCATGGCCGAGCGGCTCGCCGAGGCGCGCCGGTCCGGCGCGCTCCCGTTCCTGCGCCCCGACGGCAAGACGCAGGTCACGCTCGGCTACGAGGGTTCGACGCCCCGCACGGTCGAGTCGATCGTGCTGTCGACGCAGCACCATCCCGACATCTCGCAGAAGGCGCTGCGCGCCGCGGTGCGGGCCGAGGTCATCGATCCCGTGCTCGAGTCGACCGGCCTCGACCTGTCCGGCGTGAAGCACTACATCAACCCCGCCGGCCCGTTCGTGATCGGCGGGCCGAAGGGCGACGCGGGCCTGACCGGACGCAAGATCATCATCGACACGTACGGCGGCGCGGCGCGGCACGGCGGCGGCGCGTTCAGCGGCAAGGACCCGTCGAAGGTCGACCGCTCGGGCGCATACGCGATGCGCTGGGTCGCCAAGAACGCGGTCGCCGCAGGCCTCGCCGAGCGCCTCGAGGTGCAGGTCGCGTACGCGATCGGCAAGGCCAAGCCGGTCGGCCTCTACGTCGAGACGTTCGGCACGGGCGTCGTCCCCGACGAGGTCATCACGCGGGCGATCCTCGACGTGTTCGACCTCCGTCCGCGGGCGATCATCGAGCACCTCGACCTCCTGCGCCCCATCTACGCGCAGACCGCCGCCTACGGCCACTTCGGGCGCGAGCTCCCCGACTTCACGTGGGAGCGCACCGACCGCGTCGACGACCTCCGGTCGGCCGCAGGGCTCTGACATGCGCGCGCGGCGCGTCGCGCGGGTCCTGATCGACTCACCGCTTCCGCAGCTCGACCGTCTCTTCGACTACGCGATCCCCGACGCCCTCGCCGACGCGGCGCAGCCCGGTGTGCGTGTGCGCGTGCCGCTGCGATCGGCGGGTCGGGTGGTCGACGGCTACCTGGTCGAGATCGGCGATCCGGATGCCACGGACCGCCCCCTGTCGGAGCTCGACGCGGTCGTGTCGCCGGTCCCGGTGCTCACGCCGGGGCTGTACACGCTCGCGCGTCGCGCCGCCGACCGTGCCGCGGGCTCCGCGAGCGACATCCTGCGCCTCGCCGTTCCCCGGCGCATGGTGCGCGCCGAGAAGGCGTGGCTCGCGGCGCCGCCCGTCGAGCGGCCGCGGGTCGGGGCATCCGTCGTGTCGGAAGCGGATGCGACGCTCGCGACGTTCCCCGGTCTCGCGGAGGCTCTCGACGACGGGGGCCGTGTCGCGCTCGACGCGCCGCCCGTCGCGCGCCGCCTGTCGACCGGCGTCGAGGTGGCGGCCTGGGCCGACCTGCTCGCCGCGGCCGCCGCGCACATGCTCGCAGCGGGCCGCAGCACCGTGGTCGCGGTGCCCGACTACCGCGACCTCTCCCAGCTCGAGGCGGCTCTGGCGGGGCGCGTGCCCGACGAGGCGATCGTGCGAGACGACGCACGGCAGTCGGCGCAGGCGCGCTACGCGCAGTACCTGCGGCTGCTCGCGCCCGAGCCGTGCATCGTGATCGGCAATCGCTCGACGGTGTACGCGCCCGCGCACGACGTGGGCCTCGTCGCGCTGTGGGACGACGGCGATCCGCTGCTCGCCGAGCCCCTCAGCCCGGGCGTGCACGCGCGCGATGCGGCGCTCATCCGGCAGGAGCTCGAGGGCTGCGCGCTGCTGTTCGCGGGCCACACGCGTACGACCGATGTCGAGCGCCTCGTGCAGCTCGGCTGGGTGCGCGACGTGCCGGCGGCGCGGCGCGTGACGCCCCGCGTCGTGCTGAGCCCGCCGCGCGAGGGCGAGGGCAGGGGAGTGCGCGTGCCGTCGGCGGCTTTCGCGGCGGCGCGCGAGGCGGTGCAGCACGGCCCCGTTCTCGTGCAGGTGGCACGCCCGGGTTATGCGCCCGTGCTCGTGTGCGCCGACTGCCGGGCGCCCGCGCGATGCGCGCACTGCGGCGGCCCGCTCCACGCCGCCCGCCCGCGCGCCGTGCCGGAGTGCTCGTGGTGCGGCCGCTCGGCGTCGCCGTGGTCGTGCCCGAAGTGCTCGTCCGTGCGGTTCCGCATGGCGTCGTCGGGAAGCGAGCGCACCGCCGACGAACTCGGTCGCGCGTTCCCGGGAGTCCGCGTGATCGTCGCGGACGGCGAGCACCCGGTCGCGTCCGTCGACGCGCGTCCTGCCCTCGTCGTCGCGACGCGCGGTGCCGAGCCCGTCGCCGAGGGCGGCTATCGCGCCGTCGTGCTGCTCGACGGCGAGCGGATGCTCCTCGCCGACGACCTGCGCATCGGCGAGCACTGCCTGCGGTGGTGGTCGAACGCTGCGGCGCTGGCCGCACCGGGCGCGCCCGTGCATCTCGTCGGCGTGCAGGGGCCGGTGGCACGCGCGTTCGCGACCTGGACGCAGCCCGCGTACGCCCGCAGCGAGCTCGCCGAGCGCGCACCTCTGCGCATGCCGCCCACCGTGCGCGTCGCGTCCATCCGAGGTCAGCTGCAGGTCGTGGAGGAGGTCATCGCCCAGCTGCGCGAGGCGGTCGGCGACCACGATCCGACAGCAGTGCTCGGCCCCGTGCCGGTCGGCGCGGATGACGGGCGCCCGGGCGGGGCGCGCCGCGCGGGAGACGCGGCCGGCGCGGCATCCGGTCTCGTGCGGGCTCTGTACCGCTTCGACTACGCGCACGGTCCGGTCGTCGCGCACACCCTGCGCGCCGCGGTCATCGCCGACGCGCTGCGGTCGGCGCGTTCTCCGAAGGGTCGACCCCGCGTTCCCGATGGCGCGCGCAATACACTCAGAGTTCGGGTCGATGTGCCCGATCTCGACCTGTGAGGAACACCATGCGACTCGTGTTCGCCGGGACGCCGGATGCGGCGGTCCCGTCCCTGCGGCGCCTCGCGTCCTCGTCCCACGAGGTCGCGGGCGTCGTCACGCGCGCGGATGCTCCGGTCGGCCGCAAACGCGTGCTGACGCCGTCGCCCGTCGCCTCAGCGGCAGACGAGCTGGGGCTCGCGACGATCAAGGCCGACCGCCTGGACGCGGCGGCGACCGAGCGAATCACGGCGCTCGACCCCGACCTCGGCGTCATCGTCGCGTACGGCGGACTCGTGCGCGAGCCGCTCCTGTCGACGCCGCGCCACGGCTGGATCAACCTGCACTTCTCACTGCTGCCGCGCTGGCGCGGCGCGGCTCCCGTGCAGCACGCGCTCATCGCGGGCGACGCCCGCACGGGTGCGGCGGTGTTCCAGCTCGTGCCGGAGCTCGACGCGGGTGACGTGTTCGGCGTGATCGAGCAGGAGGTGCCCGCGGATGCCACGGCCGGGGACCTGCTCGAGATGCTTTCCGTCGACGGTGCGGAGCTCCTCGCACGCGTCGTCGACGAGATCGCGGCGGGCACCGCGCGCGCGGTGCCCCAGGAGGGCGAGCCGACGTACGCACCGAAGCTCGCCGACGACGACGGACGGATCCGGTGGGATGAGTCGCGAGAGGCCGTGCTCGGCCGCATCCGGGGCGTCACCCCCGAGCCGGGAGCCCACACGACCGTCGACGGAACGCGGCTGAAGGTCCTGGGCGCTCGCGCCGCCCGCGACGGCTCACCGGTGCCGGGCGTCGGCGAGATCGTCCTGGACGGCAAGGAGGTGCTCGTCGGGACGAGCACGCTCCCGATCGTGCTCGAGCGCGTTCAGCCGGCCGGCCGCAATGCGATGGGCGCGGCCGACTGGTGGCGCGGAACGCGCGGCGCGGTCAGCCGGGTGGGTACGTGAGGCGCAGGGAGCGGCCGATGAGCAGAGCACAGGCGTCGCGGCGTGTCGCGTTCGACACGATCCGGGCGGTGCACGAATCGGAGGCCTACGCGAACCTCCTTCTTCCGCACGCGATCGCACGGGCGGGACTCGAGGAGTCGGATGCCGCGCTGGCGACCGAGCTCACGTACGGCACTCTGCGCCGCCAGGGCACGTACGACGCCGTGATCGAGATCGCGGCCGACCGGCCCATCCATGACATCGACCCGGTCGCACTCGACGCGCTGCGGCTCGGCGTGCATCAGCTGCTGTCGACGCGTGTGGCGTCGCACGCCGCCGTGAACGAGTCCGTCGAGCTCGTCCGCAACGCGGGTCGCGGCATGACCGGCTTCGTCAACGCGGTGCTGAGGCGTGTGTCACGCGACACGCCGGGGGACTGGCTCGAGCGCATCGCCGAGGGCGCGCGCTCCGACGACGAGCGCATCGGACTGGTGTACTCGCACCCCGTGTGGGTGGTCCGCGCCTTCCGGCGGGCCCTCGCGGCCGAAGGGCGCGCCGACGAGCTCGAGGCGCTGCTCACCGCCGACAATGCGTCGCCGCGTGTGACGATGACCGCGCTGCCGGGGCTTGCGGAGCCTCCTGAGGGGGCGCGGGCGACTCCGTTCTCGCCGATCGGGTTCCGGCTCGGCGGCGGAGACCCCGACCGCGTCGTGCGCTCGGCGGGCGGGCGGCTGCGTGTGCAGGATGAAGGCTCGCAGCTCGCAGCCCTCGCCCTCACGCGCGTCTTCCCCGTGCAGGAGGGGGAACGGTGGCTCGATCTGTGCGCAGGTCCGGGTGGCAAGACGGCGGTGCTCGCCGCCGAGGCTCTCGCCGGCGGCGCGCGCGTCGAGGCGAACGAGGTCTCGCCGTCGCGCGCGGGCCTCGTGCGTCAGGCCCTCGCGGGCGTTCCGCTCGACGTCCCGGTGTCGGAGGAGGACGGCCGTGTACGCGCCGCGGAATCCCCCGAGCAGTACGACCGCATCCTCGTCGACGCGCCGTGCACGGGCCTCGGCGCGCTGCGCCGTCGTCCCGAGGCGCGCTGGCGCAAGTCGCCCGCCGACATCCCGACGCTCACCGACCTGCAGCGCGATCTGCTGCTCGCCGCTGTGACCGCGCTCAAGCCCGGCGGCGTGGTCGCCTACGTCACGTGCTCGCCGCACCTCGCCGAGACGGCGGGCGTGGTCGCGGAGGTCAAGCGCGAGCTGGGCGGCTCGATCGAGGATCTCGACGCGCGGCAGGTCGTCTCGGCGCTCTCGTCGTCCGACCCGGGGCTCGTGCCGCAGGCCGACGGCTCCGGCCGCGCGCAACTGTGGCCGCACCGCCACAACACCGACGCGATGTCGATCTCGCTCCTGCGCAAGGTCTGACGGTGCGGGCAGGGTCCCTGCGCTCGGGATAATGGACGGATGCACCGCCCGTCTCACGAAGCCGCCGACGTCCGCATCAACCCGAGCATCCTCGCGGCCGACTTCGTGAACATGCAGGCCGAGCTGGCCCGCATCGCGGGGGCGGACTTCGTCCATGTCGACGTCATGGACAACCACTTCGTCCCGAACCTCACGTTCGGCCCGCAGATGGTCGAGCGCATCCAGGCGACGAGCCCTGTGCCGCTCGACGTGCATCTCATGATCACCGACCCCGATCGGTGGGCTCCGGGCTACGCCGAGCTGGGTGCGGCATCCGTCACGTTCCATCTCGAGGCCGCGACCGAGCCCGTCGCGCTCGCCCGCCGCCTTCGCGACATCGGCTCGCGCGCGGGCGTCGCCGTCAAGCCCGCGACGCCGGTCGAGGGGCTGTTCGACCTGCTCGACGAGGTCGACCAGATTCTCGTGATGACCGTCGAGCCCGGGTTCGGCGGGCAGTCCTTCATGCCCGAGACTATGCCGAAGCTGCGGCGCCTCGCCGACGAGGCGCGACGCCGCGGCTCGAGCGTGTGGCTGCAGGTCGACGGCGGCATCTCGGAGTCGACGATCGGGCAGGCGGCCGAAGCGGGCGCCGACACGTTCGTCGCAGGATCCGCCGTGTTCGGGTCGGACGATCCGGATGAAGCGATCCGCGCGCTGCGCGAGACGGCCCGCCGCCACCGGCACGACGGCGCGCACTGAGCCGTCGCCGCGCCCCGTTCACCGGGGGAGCGGAGCACCCGCACGGGCCGAGACGGCAGCACGGTTCGCTAACCTTGACGGGTGAAGACGTTCGACGAGTTGTTCACCGAGCTGAGCCGCAAGGCGGTTGAGCGGCCCGAGGGCTCGGGCACGGTCGCGCAGCTCGACGCGGGCGTCCACGCCATCGGCAAGAAGATCGTCGAAGAGGCGGCGGAGGTCTGGATGGCCGCCGAATACGAGTCGACGGATGCAGCAGCCGAAGAGATCTCGCAGCTGCTCTACCACCTGCAGGTGCTCATGCTCGCGAAGGGCCTCACGCTCGACGACGTCTACCGACATCTGTGAGCGAAGCCCCGCCCACCGCCACGACTCACGAAAGACCCGCACCCATGTTGCGAATCGCCGTGCCGAACAAGGGATCGCTCGCCGACACCGCCGCCGAGATGCTCCAGGAGGCCGGATACATCGGCCGCCGCGATCCGAAGGACCTGCACGTCATCGACCCTCAGAACGAGGTCGAGTTCTTCTACCTGCGCCCGAAAGACATCGCGACGTACGTCGGATCGGGCGCGCTCGACGTCGGGATCACCGGCCGAGACCTGCTCCTCGACGCGCGCATGCCCGGCGCGCGAGAGATCGAGGCACTCGGCTTCGGCGACTCGACGTTCCGCTTCGCGGGCCCTCCCGGGCGGTTCTCGTCGGTCGAGGACCTCGAAGGGCACCGCGTCGCCACCGCCTATCCGGGTCTGGTCGACGGCTTCCTCGACGAGCGCGGCATCGCCGTGGACCTCGTGCCGCTCGACGGCGCGGTCGAGTCCGCGGTGCGGCTGGGTGTGGCGGATGCCGTCGCCGATGTCGTCTCGACCGGTACGACCCTGCGCCAGGCGGGGCTGGAGATCTTCGGCCCCGTGATCCTCGAATCCGAGGCGGTGCTCATCGGCGCGCCGGTCGAGGCCGAGGGGACGCAGACGCTCCTGCGACGTCTTCGCGGCGTCATGGTCGCACGGCGTTACGTGCTGATCGACTACGACCTGCCGGTCGCACTCGTCGACCAGGCGGTCGCGATCGCGCCGGGCATCGAATCGCCCACGATCTCTCCGCTGCGCGATCCCGAGTGGGTCGCCGTCCGGGTGATGAGCCCGCGCAAGGGCGTCAACCGCGTGATGGACGAGCTGTACGCGATCGGCGCGCGGGCGATCCTCGTCACGGCGATCGACGCTGCGAGGCTGTGACATGGGTCTCGCGTGCCGTGTCATCCCGTGCCTCGACGTGGCCGCCGGCCGCGTCGTGAAGGGCGTCAACTTCCTGAACCTGCGCGACATGGGCGACCCCGTCGAGCTCGCCGCCCTCTACTTCGAGCAGGGCGCCGACGAGCTCACGTTCCTCGACGTCACCGCGACCGTCGACGAGCGCGCGACGATGTACGAGGTCGTGCAGCGCACCGCCGAGCAGGTGTTCATCCCGCTCACGGTCGGCGGGGGAGTGCGCTCGGCCGACGACGTCGGGCGACTGCTGTCGGTCGGCGCCGACAAGGTCGGCGTCAACTCGGCCGCGATCGCCCGTCACGAGCTCATCGACGAGATCGCCGACCGCTTCGGCGCGCAGGTGCTCGTGCTCTCGCTCGATGTGAAGCGCGCCTCGACCGGCCCCAGCGACCGTCACCCCTCCGGATTCGTCGTGACGACCCACGGCGGGCGCACCGAGACCGACCTCGACGCGCTCGCGTGGGCGCGTGAGGCGATCGAGCGCGGCGCCGGAGAGCTGCTCGTGAACTCGATCGACGCCGACGGCACGCGCGAGGGCTTCGACCTCGAGCTCGTGTCCCTCATGCGCGAGGTCTCCAGCGTGCCCGTGATCGCGTCGGGCGGCGCCGGCAGCGTCGAGCATTTCGCGCCCGCCGTGCGGGCGGGCGCCGACGCGGTGCTCGCGGCGAGCGTGTTCCACTCCGGCCAGCTCACCGTCGGGCAGGTCAAGGCGGCGATGGCGGCCGAGGGCATCGTGGTGCGCGACGGCGCGGCGATCGCGGATGCCGTGAGCGAGGGGAGCGGGCCCGTATGAGCCAGTCCGTGGACGAGCGCATCGCGCGCGTCGCGTTCAACGCAGACGGCCTCGTGGCCGCGATCGTGCAGCAGTGGGATACGCGCGAGGTCCTCATGCTGGGATGGATGGACGCCGAGGCTCTCCGCCGCACGCTCACCGAGGGCCGCGTGACGTTCTGGTCGCGCTCGCGCCAGGAGTACTGGCGCAAGGGCGACACGTCGGGCAACATCCAGCTCGTCCGCGGTGCGCGTCTGGACTGCGACGGCGACGCGGTGCTGCTGCAGGTCGAGCAGATCGGCCCGGCGTGCCACACCGGCACGCGCACGTGCTTCGATTCGGACGATCTCGAGCCGGCGACGGGTCTCCCGGCGGCCGAAGGCGCCCGATGACGCGCCGCGCACGCCTGGTCGGCGTCCTCGCCGTGCTCGCCGCGGGGGCGATCGGAGTGATCGCGGCGACGCAGACGTGGCTCGATGTGACGCTCGCGGACGGGGCATCCGACACGCTCGCCGTCTCGGGCGCCGACGCCGTGCCGCTGCTCACACCCCTCAGCCTCGCGGCCCTCGCGATAGGGGCGGCGCTCACGATCGTGGGCACGGTGCTGCGGTACATCCTCGGCGCGTTGACACTCCTCATCGGAGGCGCGCTCGCGTACGTCGTCGGCCGCATCGTGTTCACGCAGCCGGTCGACGCCGTCGCAGGAGCGGTGACCGACGCGACCGGCATCGCAGGCGGCGCCGTCGCGTCGCTCGTCTCCGGCATCTCGGAGACGCCGTGGCCCGTGATCGCGCTCGTCGCCGCCGTCGTCCTGACCCTCGCCGGGGTGTTCGTGCTCGTGACCGCGGGGCGCTGGCGCGAGAGCGCACGACGCTTCCGCACGGATGCCGCATCCGCCGGCCACATGCCGGGCGAGGCATCCGCGAAACCCGACGCGATCGATTCGTGGGACGAGCTCTCACGCGGCGAAGACCCCACGGCGTGAACGGCTAGACTGGCCACGCCTGAGCAACACGGAGGAGACCAATGAGCAACCCCATCGGCGACCCTGGCCACGGACACTCGCCTGCAGCCTGGACGGCCGTTGTCATCATGCTCGTCGCGATCACGATCGGAACGGTCGCGTTCTTCCTCGACATGGCGTGGCTCGTGTGGGCGAGCGCGGTGCTGCTCGTCGTCGGCCTCATCGTCGGCTGGGTGATGGCGAAGATGGGCTACGGCGTCAACGGCCCGAAGTACTCTCCGAAAGCGCACTGACATGCTCGCCGACCTGACGGCCGGCGCGGTGGAGGATGCGGAGGCTCGCGCCTCGCAGCGGCCGCTCGCCGTCGTCGAGGCGGCCGCTCTCGCTCAGACCCCCGCGCGCGACGTCCTCGCCGCACTCGCTCCGGCCGACCGCGTCAAGATCATCGCGGAGGTCAAGCGCGCCAGTCCGTCGCGCGGTGACCTCGCCGCCATCCCCGATCCCGCCCTGCAGGCGACGCTGTACGAGCGGGGCGGCGCATCGGCCATCTCGGTCCTCACGGAGGGACGCCGGTTCAAGGGGAGCCTCGCCGACCTCGAGGCGGTGAAGGCCGCGGTGTCGCTGCCCGTCCTGCGCAAGGACTTCATCGCCACCGAGTACCAGGTGCTCGAGGCCCGCGCCGCCGGCGCCGACCTCGTGCTTCTGATCGTGGCCGCCCTCGAGCAGCCCGTGCTCGCGCGGCTGCACGCCCTGATCCTCGAACTGGGGATGACCCCGCTCGTCGAGACGCACTCGGCCGAAGAGGTCGACCGCGCGAACGAGCTCGGCGCGCGCGTGATCGGCGTCAACGCGCGAGACCTGACGACCTTCGAGCTCGACCGCGACTTGTTCGGCCGGCTCGCCGACCGCATCTCGTCGGATGCCGTCAAGATCGCGGAGTCCGCCGTGCTCGAGCCCGCCGACGTCGCGCATTACCGCGCCGCGGGCGCGGACGTCGTGCTCATCGGCGAAGCCCTCGTGACCGGCGACCCCGTGGCGACGCTGCGCGCGTTCCTCGACGCCGGGGCATCCGTCGCATCGACTGACAGGAGGAGCGCATCGTGAGCCTGCGCGCACAGACCGGGCCGTTCTTCGGCGACTTCGGCGGACGCTACATGCCCGAGTCGCTCATCGCGGCGATCGACGAGCTGACCGTCGTCTACGAAGAGGCGATCGTCGACCCGGAGTTCCGAGCCGAGTTCCAGCGGCTGCTGCACTCGTACGCAGGGCGACCGTCGCCGATCACCGAGGTGCCCCGCTTCGCCGAGCAGGCCGGTGGCGCGCGCGTCTTCCTCAAGCGCGAAGACCTCAACCACACCGGCTCGCACAAGATCAACAACGTCATCGGCCAGGCGCTGCTCACGAAGCGCCTCGGCAAGACGCGCGTCATCGCCGAGACCGGCGCGGGCCAGCACGGCGTCGCGACGGCCACGGCCGCGGCCCTCTTCGGGTTCGACTGCACGATCTACATGGGCGAGGTCGACACTCAGCGCCAGGCGCTCAACGTCGCCCGCATGCGCCTGCTCGGCGCGGAGGTCGTTCCCGTCCGCACGGGGTCGCGCACGCTCAAGGACGCGATCAACGAGGCCTACCGCGACTGGGTCGCGAGCGTCGAGACGACGAACTACATCTTCGGGACGGCGGCGGGGCCGCATCCGTTCCCGGCCATGGTGCGCGACTTCCAGAAGGTCATCGGCGATGAGGCCCGCGCGCAGCTGCTCGAAGAGGTCGGGCGCCTTCCGGATGCCGTGCTCGCGTGCGTCGGCGGTGGCTCGAACGCGATCGGCATGTTCGACGCGTTCCTCGACGACGAAGGCGTGCGGCTGTACGGCGTCGAGGCGGCCGGCGACGGCGTCGACACGGATCGGCACGCGGCCTCGATCGAGCGCGGTCGGCCTGGCGTGCTGCACGGCGCGCGCACATTCGTCCTCCAGGACGAGGACGGCCAGACGATCGAGTCGCACTCGATCTCGGCCGGCCTCGACTACCCGGGCGTCGGTCCCGAGCACGCGTGGCTCGCCCAGATCGGGCGCGCCGAGTACATCCCCGCGACGGATGCCGAGGCGATGGACGCGCTGCGCCTGCTCTCCGAGACCGAGGGCATCATCCCGGCGATCGAGTCCGCGCACGCGCTGGCGGGCGCGCTGCGGATCGGGCGCGAACTCGGCCCGGAGGCCGTCCTCGCCGTGTGCCTCTCGGGCCGCGGGGACAAAGACATGGACACCGCCGCACGCTGGTTCGGCCTGTACGACGAGGAGGACGCGCAGTGACCTCTCGCGTCGCCGCCGCCATCGACGGCGCCCGCGCCGCGGGCCGAGGAGCCTTCGTCGGGTACCTGCCCATCGGGTTCCCCGACCTCGAGACGAGCATCGAAGCGGCCGTCACCCTCGCCGAGAACGGCGCCGACGTCCTCGAACTCGGACCGCCGTATTCCGATCCGGTCATGGACGGTCCCGTCATCCAGGAGGCGACGCAGGCGGCCCTCGCGGCCGGGTTCCGCCTGCGCGACACCTTCACCGCCGTGCGCGAGATCAGCCGCCGCGTCGATGCCCCCGTGCTCGTCATGTCGTACTGGAATCCGGTCGTGCAGTACGGCGTCGACCGCTACGCCGACGACCTGGCCGCGGCGGGCGGAGCCGGCCTCATCACCCCCGACATCACGCCCGAAGCGGCGGGGGAGTGGATCGCCGCCTCGAGGCGGACGGGCCTCGACCGCGTGTTCCTCGCCGCGCCCACGTCGACCGACGAGCGGCTCGACCTCATCGTCGAGAACTCCACGGGCTTCGTGTACACCGTGTCCACGATGGGGATCACCGGCGAGCGCGAGCAGCTCGACGCGGCGGCGCGCACGCTCGTCGGCCGGCTTCGCGAGCACGGCGCCGAGCGCGCGTGCGTCGGCATCGGCATCTCGAACGCCGAGCACGTGGCGGGCGTCCTCGAGTACGCCGACGGCGCGATCGTCGGCACCGCCCTGGTGCGGGCGCTTCGCGAGGGCGGGCTCGACGGGCTCGCCCAGACCGCGCGCGCACTCGCCGCGGGAACGGCTCTCGACACCGCCAAGTAGACTCTCCACGCCGGCCGACCGCCGGCGGGCCCCCTCAGCAAGGACGATCTCTCCATGATCCATGCCGCCGCGCAGAGCGCGATCGCCAGCATCCCGAGTCCTCCGGTGAGCTATTTCGACATCGGACCACTGCGCATCCACTTCTACGCGTTGTGCATCATCGTCGGCATCATCGTCGCGGTGCTCATGACGAACCGCCGTCTCACCAGGCGCGGCGCCGAGCCGTGGGTGGTCATCGACATCGCCCTCCTCGCGGTGCCGCTCGCGATCATCTGCGCGCGCATCTACCACGTCGTCACACACTGGGACTTCTACTTCGGCGAGGGCAGGAACCCTCTGTCCGCCCTGTACATCTGGGAGGGCGGCATCGCGATCTACGGATCGCTCATCGGCGGTGCGATCGGCGCCTGGCTCGGATGCCGGTGGACCGGCATCCGCTTCACGTCGTTCGCGGACGCGCTCGCCCCCGGACTCCTGCTCGCGCAGGCGATCGGCCGCTTCGGTAACTGGTTCAACCAGGAGCTGTTCGGCCTGCCCACCGACCTGCCGTGGGGCCTCGAGATCGACAGCGACAACCCGGCGTTCCCGCCCGGCCTCGCCGAGGGCACCCTGTTCCACCCGACGTTCCTGTACGAGGTGATCTGGAACGCGCTCGGGGTCGTCGTGCTGCTGTGGGCAGGTCGGCGCTTCCGCCTGCAGTGGGGGCGCCTGTTCGGCCTCTACCTCGTCTGGTACAGCGCGGGCCGCATCGTGTGGGAGTCCATCCGCATCGACCCGAGCGAGATCATCCTCGGACTCCGCACGAACGTGTGGGCGGCGATCCTCGGCGTGATCGTCGGCCTGGTCATCATCTTCGTGCAGAAGCGGCGTCACCCGGGCTACGAGCCATCGCCGTACGTGCCCGGTCGCGAGTGGACGCCGGAGGGCGCTGTACAATCGCAAGACACTCCGGAATACGTCGACACCAGCGAACCCCCGGCAGACGGCGTTCCAGAGGGCACAGCCACAAGCGCACCCGCCAGCAAGTAGAGCTGCTCCGGCAGCAGATGGGCCGACGGCGTCCCACCTTTGACGATCAACTGTGAGGACGGTACGTGTATGGCTTCGAGCCCGCGTCTCGGTGCGGACCGCGCGAGTGAGCGTGCCCGCGCGGTAGGAGGTGCTCTGCCTTCGAAGCAGGGCATGTACAACCCTGCCTTCGAGAAGGACGCCTGCGGTCTCGCGATGGTGGCGACGTTGCGCGGCGAGCCGGGGCACGACATCGTCGACCTCGCGCTGACCGCCCTGCGCAACCTCGAGCACCGCGGTGCGATCGGGTCCGACGCGGGCACGGGCGACGGCGCGGGCATTCTGACGCAGATGCCGGATGCGTTCCTGCGCGCGGTCGTCGACTTCTCGCTGCCGCCGGTGGGGGAGTACGCCGCCGGCATGGTGTTCCTGCCGCGCGACGACGAGGAGCGCGCCGCGCAGAAGGCCGGCATCGAGCGGATCGCCGCATCCGAGGGCCTCACCGTGCTCGGCTGGCGTGAAGTGCCCACCGAGGACGAGCACCTCGGGAAGCTCGCCTACGAGGCGCGTCCCGCGTTCGAGCAGCTCTTCGTGTCGCGTCCGGCCACGGGCGACGAGCCGGCGCTGTCGGGGATCGCCCTCGACCGCCACACCTTCCGCCTGCGCAAGCGTGCGCGTCGGGAGCTCGGCGCCTACTTCGTGACGCTCTCCGCCCGCACGCTCGGCTACAAGGGAATGGTCACGACCCTGCAGCTCGAGCCGTTCTACCCCGACCTGCAGGACGAGCGCTTCGCGACCGAGCTCGCCGTCGTGCACTCCCGCTACTCGACGAACACGTTCCCGTCGTGGCCGCTCGCGCAGCCGCTGCGGATGCTGGCGCACAACGGCGAGATCAACACGATCAACGGAAACCGCAACTGGATGCGCGCGCGCCAGTCGCAGCTCGAATCCCAGCTGGTGGGCGACCTCCGCCCGCTGTTCCCGATCTGCACGGAGGGAGCGAGCGACTCGGCCTCGTTCGACGAGGTGCTCGAGCTTCTGACCCTCACGGGGCGCAGCCTTCCGCACGCGATCATGATGATGGTGCCGGAGGCCTACGAGAAGCAGGCCGACATCAGCCCCGAACTGCGCGCGTTCTACGAGTACCACTCGATGCAGATGGAGCCGTGGGACGGGCCGGCGGCGCTCATCTTCACCGACGGCACACTCGTCGGAGCGACGCTCGACCGGAACGGCCTGCGCCCGGGACGCTGGACCGAGACGACCGACGGGCTCGTCGTCATCGGCAGCGAGACCGGCGTGCTCGACTTCGAGCCGTCGCGCATCAAGCGCCGCGGGCGCCTGCGCCCCGGCCGCATGTTCCTCGTCGACACCGCCCAGCGACGCATCATCGAGGACGACGAGATCAAGCGCGAGCTGGCGACGATGCATCCGTGGCAGGAATGGCTCGACAAGGGCCGTGTGCGTCTCGCCGACCTTCCCGAGCGCGAGCACATCGTGCACCCGATCGCGTCGATCACGCGCCGCCAGCGCACGTTCGGGTACACCGAAGAAGAGGTGCGGATCCTGCTCACGCCCATGGGGCAGAACGGCGCCGAGCCGCTCGGCGCGATGGGCAGCGACACGCCCGTGGCGGTCCTCAGCGACCGGCCGCGCCTTCTGTTCGACTACTTCACGCAGCAGTTCGCGCAGGTGACGAATCCGCCGCTCGACTCGATCCGCGAAGAAGTGGTCACGTCGCTCGGATCGGGACTCGGACCCGAGCGCAACCTGCTCTCGTGGGGGCCGGACCACACGCGCCAGGTCGTCCTCGACTTCCCGGTCATCGACAACGACGAGCTCGCGAAGATCCAGCACATCGACACGGCGCTGCCCGGCCGCACGTCGGTCACGATCCGCGGTCTCTACCGCGTCGAGGCCGGTGCGAAGGGCATGAAGAAGCGCCTCGAGCAGATGTGCACCGAGGTCGACCAGGCCATCGAGGACGGCGCCGAGTTCATCGTCCTCAGCGACCGCGACTCGAACAAGGACCTCGCGCCGATCCCGTCGCTGCTCATGCTGTCGGCGGTGCACCACCACCTCATCCGCAAGGAGACGCGCATGAAGGTGGGCCTCGTGGTCGAGGCCGGCGATGTGCGCGAGGTGCATCACGTCGCGACGCTCATCGGGTACGGGGCATCCGCCGTCAACCCGTATCTCGCGATGGAGACCGTCGAGTACCTCGTCCGCTCGGGGTTCATCACGGGGATCACACCCGAGAAGGCGGTGCAGAACCTCATCTACGCGCTCGGCAAGGGCGTGCTGAAGATCATGTCCAAGATGGGCATCTCAACGGTGTCTTCGTACGCGGGCGCGCAGGTGTTCGAGGCGGTCGGGCTCTCGCAGGAGCTCATCGACACGTACTTCACCGGCACGGAGTCCAAGCTCGGCGGCGTCGGCCTCGACGTCATCGCGGCCGAGAACGCCGCTCGCCACGCGTACGCCTATCCGGAGGACGCCGCGGTGCGCGCGCACGAGCGGCTCTGGACCGGAGGCGAGTACCAGTGGCGTCGCGACGGCTCGCCGCACCTGTTCAACCCCGACACGGTGTTCCGCCTGCAGCACTCGACCCGCACGCGCCGGTACGACATCTTCCGCGAGTACACCAAGCTCGTCGACGACCAGGCCGAGGAGCTGAAGACGCTGCGCGGCCTGTTCCGGCTGCGCACCGAGGGCCGCACACCGGTGCCCATCGACGAGGTTGAGCCCGTCGAGGCGATCGTAAAGCGGTTCTCGACCGGTGCGATGAGCTACGGCTCGATCTCCCGGGAGGCGCATGAGACGCTCGCCGTCGCGATGAACCGCATCGGCGGGAAGTCGAACACCGGCGAGGGCGGCGAGGACGTCGAGCGCCTCAAGGACCCCGAGCGTCGCAGCGCGATCAAGCAGGTGGCGTCCGGGCGGTTCGGCGTCACGAGCATCTATCTGACCGAGGCGGATGACATCCAGATCAAGCTCGCGCAGGGTGCGAAGCCCGGCGAGGGCGGTCAGCTGCCTCCGGGCAAGGTGTACCCGTGGATCGCGCGCACGCGCGGCGGAACCGCGGGCGTCGGGCTCATCTCGCCGCCGCCGCACCACGACATCTACTCGATCGAGGACCTCAAGCAGCTCATCTTCGATCTGAAGCGTGCCAACCCGGGTGCCCGCGTGCACGTGAAGCTCGTGAGCCAGTCGGGCATCGGCGCGGTCGCCGCGGGCACCGCGAAGGCCCTCGCCGACGTGATCCTCATCTCGGGCCACGACGGCGGGACGGGTGCGAGCCCGCTCAACTCGCTCAAGCACGCGGGCACACCGTGGGAGCTCGGCCTCGCCGAGACGCAGCAGACCCTCATGCTCAACGGCATGCGCGACCGTGTCGTCGTGCAGGTCGACGGGCAGCTCAAGACGGGTCGCGACGTCATCATCGGCGCGCTCCTTGGCGCCGAGGAGTTCGGTTTCGCGACGGCGCCGCTCGTCGTGTCAGGCTGCGTCATGATGCGTGTCTGTCACCTCGACACGTGCCCGGTCGGCGTCGCGACGCAGAATCCGGTGCTCCGGTCGCGGTTCACCGGCAAGCCGGAGTTCGTGGTGAACTTCATGGAGTTCATCGCGCAAGAGGTGCGCGAGTACCTGGCGCAGCTCGGCTTCCGCTCGCTCGACGAGGCGATCGGCCACAGCGAGCTCCTCGACGTCAACGGCGCGATCGAGCACTGGAAGGCGAGCGGCCTCGACCTCTCGCCGGTGCTCGAGGGTCCGCTGTTCGCCCCCGACGAGCCGCGTCGCAACCTGCGACCGCAGGAGCATGAGCTCGACAAGCATTTCGACGTGCAGATCATCGATCAGGCGCGCGACGTCATCGCGCACGGCGGGCGCATCGAGCTCTCGCTGCCGATCCGGAACACGGAACGGGCGGTCGGCACGCTGCTCGGGCACCATGTGACGCGGGCGCGCGGTGAGAACGGCCTGCCGTCGGGCTCGATCGTCGTGAACCTCACGGGGTCCGCCGGGCAGTCGTTCGGTGCGTTCATGCCCGCGGGCATCACCCTGCGACTCGAAGGAGACTCGAACGACTACGTCGGAAAGGGTCTCTCCGGCGGGCAGATCGTGATCCGGCCGCCGAAGGGCGCCACATTCGACGCGTCGAAGAACGTCATCGCCGGCAACGTCATCGGCTACGGCGCGACACAGGGGACGATGTTCCTCCGCGGAGTGGTGGGGGAGCGGTTCCTCGTGCGGAACTCGGGTGCCACCGCCGTCGTCGAAGGCGTCGGCGACCACGCGCTCGAGTACATGACCGGTGGTCTCGCGGTGATCCTCGGCCCGACCGGACGCAACCTCGGCGCCGGCATGTCGGGCGGGACGGCGTATGTGTACAGGCTCGACGAGCGGCTCGTGAACCGCGAAGCCCTCGCGGCAGGCGAGCTCTCGCTCGGTGAACTGGGCTCGGGCGACGCGGCGATCCTGCGCGACCTGCTCGAGCAGCACGTCGCAGAGACCGATTCGACTCTGGCACGGGCGCTCCTCGAGGACTTCGAGGCCGAGCTCGCGAACTTCGTGCTCGTGATGCCGCGCGACTACGCGGCCGTGCTGCAGACCCGCCAGGAGGCGGTCGCCGAGGGACTCGACCCCGATGGCGACGTCGTCTGGAGCCGCATCCTGGAGGTGACGGGTGGCTGACCCCAAGGGCTTTCTCAAGGTCACCGAACGCGA
The DNA here is from genome assembly GCF_035687345.1 of Microbacterium sp. GTDB lineage: Bacteria > Actinomycetota > Actinomycetes > Actinomycetales > Microbacteriaceae > Microbacterium. The sequence continues at coordinate 5,144 of NZ_DASRXZ010000121.1, read as the reverse complement.
GCTGCCCCCGCGTCGGCCCGTTCCGGTGCGCATCCTCGACTGGAAAGAGGTCTACGAGCCGGGCGACTCTGCGGTGCTCCGCCGTCAGGCGGGCCGCTGCATGGACTGCGGCATCCCGTTCTGCCACAAGGGCTGCCCGCTCGGAAACCTGATCCCGGAGTGGAACGACCTCACGTGGCGCGGCGAGGGCCGCGCCGCGAGCGAGCGCCTGCACGCGACGAACAACTTCCCCGAGTTCACGGGCCGCCTGTGCCCGGCACCGTGCGAGAGCGCGTGCGTGCTGGGCATCAACCAGCCCGCCGTCACCATCAAGCAGGTCGAGGTCTCGATCGCCGACGAGGCATTCGCGAGCGGGTGGATCGAGCCCGAGCCGCCCGGGCGGCTCACCGGCAAGACGGTCGCGGTGGTCGGCTCCGGCCCCGCCGGCCTCGCCGCCGCGCAGCAGCTCACGCGCGCGGGCCACACGGTCGCCGTGTTCGAGCGCGACGACCGCATCGGCGGGCTCCTGCGATACGGCATCCCCGACTTCAAGATGGAGAAGCGCCACATCGAGGCACGCCTGCGCCAGATGCGCGACGAGGGCACGCGGTTCCGCGCCGGCGTCGAGATCGGCAAAGACATCTCGTGGAAGGACCTCCGCGCACGATACGACGCCATCGTGATCGCGACGGGTGCGACCGTTCCGCGCGACCTGCCGATCCCGGGTCGCGACTACGCGGGCGTGCACTTCGCGATGGAGTACCTCGTCGAGTCGAACCGCGCCGTCGCCGGCGACTCCGTCCCCAACCAGATCACGGCCGAGGGCAAGCACGTCGTCGTCATCGGCGGCGGTGACACGGGCGCCGACTGCATCGGCACCGCCCACCGCCAGGGTGCGCTGAGCGTCACGAACCTCGCGATCGGGCGTCGTCCTCCGGGGGAGCGTCCCGAGCACCAGCCGTGGCCCATGACGCCGACGATCTTCGAGGTCCAGTCCGCGCACGAGGAGGGCGGTCAGCGCGAGTACCTCGCGTCGACGGTCGAATTCCTCGCGAACGACGCGGGCGAGGTCCGGGCGCTGCGCGTCGCCGAGACGGAGTTCGTCGACGGCCGCCGCGTGCCCAAGGCCGGCACCGAGCGCGAGATCCCGGCCGACCTCGTGCTCATCGCGATGGGCTTCACCGGGCCCGAGCGCACCGCGCTCGAGGACCAGCTCGGCCTGTCGTTCACCGACCGCGGCAACGTCGAGCGCGACGACGTCTACCAGGCCTCGACGCCGGGCGTGTTCGTCGCGGGCGACGCCGGCCGCGGACAGTCGCTCATCGTGTGGGCGATCGCGGAGGGGCGCGCGGCCGCTGCGCGCGTCGACGAGTACCTCATGGGCGAGACCGCGCTTCCGGCGCCGGTGCGCCCGCGCGATGTCGCCATCGGACTGCAGCCCGCGTAGGCTTGCTGCGTCTGTTCAGACCTTGAATACAACCCCGGAGCTAACACACGGATGAGACGCGCCAAGATCGTCGCAACCCTGGGCCCGGCGACGTCGACGTACGAGATGGTCCGCGCCATCATCGACGCCGGAGTCGACGTGGCCCGCATGAACCTCAGCCACGGCGACTACACCGTGCACGAGAACAACTTCGCCAACGTGCGCAAGGCGGCCGAGGACGCGCAGCGGCCCGTCGCAGTGCTCGTCGATCTGCAGGGGCCGAAGATCCGCCTCGGCAAGTTCGCCGACGGCCCGCACGAGCTCGCCGAGGGTGACATCTTCAAGATCACCACAGAGGACGTCCCCGGCACGAAAGAGCTCGTGTCGACGACGTTCAAGGGTCTGCCCGCCGACGTCCGGCCGGGCGACTTCCTGCTGATCGACGACGGCAAGGTGCGCGTCAAGGTGCTCGAGACCGACGGCACGGTGGTCACGACCGAGGTCGTCGTCGGCGGCACGGTCTCGAACAACAAGGGCATCAACCTGCCCGGCGTCGCGGTGAACGTGCCGGCGCTGTCCGAGAAGGACGAGGCCGACCTGCGTTGGGCGCTCCAGATCGGGGCGGATCTCATCGCGCTGTCGTTCGTGCGCGACGCCAAGGACGTGCAGCGTGTGCACGTCATCATGGCCGAGGAAGGCCGCCGCATCCCGGTCATCGCGAAGATCGAGAAGCCGCAGGCGGTCGACAACCTCGAGGAGATCATCGACGCGTTCGACGGCATCATGGTCGCACGCGGAGATCTCGCCGTCGAGCTGCCGCTCGAGGCGGTTCCGATCGTGCAGAAGCGCGCCGTCGAGCTGTGCCGCCGCATGGCCAAGCCCGTCATCGTGGCGACGCAGATGCTCGAGTCGATGACGCACTCGCCGGTGCCGACGCGTGCCGAGGCATCCGATGTCGCCAACGCCGTCCTCGACGGCGCCGACGCCGTCATGCTGTCGGGCGAGACGAGCGTCGGCGAGTACCCCGTGGTGACAGTCGAGACGATGGGCCGCATCATCGCGTCGACCGAGGAGCACGGGCTCGAGCGGATCCTGCCGCTGAACACCAAGCCCCGCACGCAGGGAGGCGCCATCACCCTCGCCGCGATGGAGGTCGCCGAGTTCGTCGAGGCGAAGTTCGTCTGCATCTTCACAGAGTCGGGCGACACCGCCCGCCGCATGTCGCGCCTGCGCCCGCGCATCCCGATGATGGCGTTCACGCCGGAGCCGGCGATCCGCCGCCGCATGTCCCTCACGTGGGGCATCCAGTCCGCGCTCGTCGAGCACGTGCCGCACACCGACCGCATGTTCATCCAGGTCGACGACTACTTCCTCGCGAACGACCTCGCGAAGGTCGGCGACAAGGTCGTGGTGATCTCCGGATCGCCTCCCGGCATCATCGGCACGACCAACGACATCCGCGTGCACAAGATCGGCGATGCTGTGCACGGCGCGGCCCCGATCTACAAGTCCGGCGAGTAGGGGATCGACCGCCCTCTCCCGCGCAGTGGCCGCGCTCGCTAGAGTGAGCGCGGCCACTTCTGTCGAGAGGAGCTGGGGCGATGTTCTTCGGGGAGTTCTTCTGGCACCTGCTGTGGGCGTTCTACTTCATCGCCTACGTCTACGTGGTGATCCTCATCATCACCGACCTCTTCCGTGACACGAAGCTGAACGGCTGGTGGAAGGCGGTGTGGATCATCTTCCTCGTCTTCCTGCCGTTCCTGACCGCGCTCGTGTATCTGATCGCGCGCGGCAAGGGCCTCGCGGAGCGCGCGGCGGCCGCACGCGGCGTCGTTCCGGAGTCCGACGACTACCGGCCCGCCGCATCCGCGAGCCCCTCCGAAGACATCGCGCAGGCCAAGGCGCTGCTCGACGCCGGAACGATCACGCAGGGCGAGTTCGAGGCGCTCAAGAGCAAGGCACTCGGCCACCAGTACTTCGGGGCGTAGGAGCCCGCCCCTCGCCCAGAGCGCGGCGCGTCAGCGCGGCGCGGGCTCGCTCTCGCGCAGCGCGCGGAACATCGTCGCAACCGATCCGAAGCCCGCACGTCGGGCGACCTCGGGCGCCGGCAGACGCGGCGCGGCAGCACGCACCTGCTTCGCCGTCGCAACCCGCGCGCGACGGAGTTCGCGCGTCACGGTCGTGCCGTGACGCTGGAACTCGAGTTGCAGCACGCGCGGAGTCACCTGGAGCCTGCGCGCGATCGTCGCCGTGTCGGTGGCGGGGTCGACGTGCGTGGCATCGACCACCGCCGTCGCCACGTCGAACAGGCTGCGGTGCTCCTCGCCTTCGCTCAGCACGATGTGCACGAGACTCCGGACGATCTGCCGCGCTGCAGCGTGGAGGGCAGCGGATGCCGCGGCATCCGTCCCGCCCGTGCTGCACACCTGCTGCACGAAGGCGAGCAGCGGCGCAAGCGCCTCGGGGGAGCGGATCGGACCCGAAGGCGCGCTCGACGCAGGGGGGAGCAGGTCGGCGACGATTCCGCGGTCGACGCTCGCGTAGACGAGCTCATTGGCGTCCTCCGTCGTTCGGAACGGCACCGGCGTGTCTCCGGGCAGGATCACCGCGACGTTGGGCTCGCGGACGATCGCGGGCGGATCGGACTGGAACTCGATCTCGCCGCTCGCCGCGACCACCACCGTCACCTCGTCGACCGACGCCGCGTCACGCGCCCATTGGCCCGTCACCCGCGGGATGCGGACGTGCGCGAACGCGCACGCGGGAAAGCGGGCGAACCGGCCGACCAGCGGTGAGTCGGCGGGTTCGACGCTCGTGAGCTCGATGTTCGCGGCGCGCAGATGCATCCTCGCGAGCCGGTGCTGGGCGAGGTGGCCGAGATCGCGGATCCAGAGCGACGCCTGGGCGAACTCACGCCCGCGCAGAAGGCTCTGCTGCGGATCGGTGGGCACCGGATCGCTGGTGGAAATGACTGCTCCCGCGCGTGCTGCCTGGCGGAGATCGCCCCCCGCGACTCCGTCCGGAGCGAATCCGACGTCGTGCGCTGCCGAGACACGTGATCGACTGGAGCAGTCGCTGGGGTGGCTGGGGCACTTCGGAGGTCGAGGCGGATCACAGCCGCCCACCCGATGGCGACTTCAGGGGGAGAGCAATGTCTCGCATTTCTGCGTTCTCGCGCGCCCGCACGGCTGCGCGCACATTCATCGGATCTGCCCTGGCCGTCAGCCTCGGCGCGGGTGCGGTCGCCCTGGGCGCGGCCGCACCCGCCGCGGCGGCGGAGAGCATCGATCCGTTCAGCATCAACAACGGGTTCACGGTCGTCGCACGCGGCGATGTCGTCGTGAACAACTCGGAGCTCGAGGGCTCGATCGCCGTGTTCGGATCGATCTCTTCGGGGAAGCAGAACGGCTACGCCGTCGTGCACAAGGTCGCGGGCGAGCCGGACTACACCGTGCCGACGATCGACGGCGTTCCCGTGCGTCTGCTCGCGCAGAGCTTCACGGGGTCCGGCTCGTTCGAGATCACGAACAACGGCGCCCCGTCCGCGGCGGTTCCTGAGGCGACTGCCTCGGTGCGGCTTGCTTCGGTCGACGGCCTTTGAATCGGCCTGACTTTCGTTCCTATCGGGAGCTTTGTCCGGCAGAGACCGGCTGGGCTGATTCCAGGTCAGCGTAGTACGCGTTCTCGACCTCGACCGGGGTGCGCATGTCGAGTTCGCCGTGGAGGCGGGAGTTGTTCC
>NZ_DASRXZ010000120.1:0-14934 GCF_035687345.1 Microbacterium sp. | reverse complement strand
ATTCGATGCACGCGAATCAAACCCGCGGGCGCTTCCAGCGTGCCCCTTCGCGACGCGGGTGGCAAGATCGGCGACAAAATTCTCACGAATCTCGTATGCAATACCGAGTGCGCGTTACCCTCGAATCAGCAAACCGAGGACTCGGGGGCGAAGACGCCGCCGTGTCGAGATGCCCGGAGGCGTCGAGGCCGGCGTCAGGGCGGACGCAGCGAGAGAGGAACGGCGGATGACCGATCTGGCGGTGGAGTCGAGGGAGAGCCCGGCGCGCGCTGACCTGACTCAGCAGCTGCGCGACGCGATCCTCGGCGGCGAGTTCGCACCCAACCAGCGCCTCATCGAAGCCGACATCAGCGAGCGCTACGACGCCTCCCGAGCGTCGGTCCGTCTCGCACTGCTCAACCTCACCAGCGAGGGGCTGGTCGAGCGCCTGCCGAACCGCGGCGCTCGCGTACGCGCGATCAGCGTGAAGGAGGCGATCGAGATCGTCGAGGTGCGCGTCGGGCTCGAGGTGCTGTGCGCGCGCAAAGCGGCCGAGAACCTCACCGACGAGGGCGCCGAGACGCTGCGCACGATCCGGGCGGGGATCACGGATGCGGTCGCGAGCGGCAACCTCGTCGAGTACGCGCGCCTCAACCAGGAGATGGACCGCCTCATCCGTGAAGACAGCGGCCACGAGACGGCCACCCAGCTGCTGGAGAGGCTGCGCGCGCAGTCGGCCCGCCACCAGTTCCGGCTCGCGTTCCTCCCGGGACGCGCCACGCAGTCGGCGCCCGAGCACATCGCGATCATCGACGCGATCCTGGCGCGCGATCCGGATGCCGCGGAGCGCGCGACCCGCGTGCACCTCGAGGGCATCGTCGAGGTGCTGCGCGGCCTCGACTGACGCACCCGCTCGCTGAGCGCCCTTCGACACGGCGCTTCGCGCCCGCTCAGGGACCGACCCGCTTCTCCCTCCCCGGTCGAACGAGAGCGGGGCGGCCCCGAAGGACCGCCCCGCCCGAGTCGCGACTCGACTCAGAGCATCATTCGAAGCTCTGCGCCGTCTCGTAGCCGCGGCCGTTGTACTTCTGCACCTGCACGTCGGCGACGGCGGGCAGGCCGTCGACCGTCGTGTTGATGGTCGAGCCCTCCAGCATGAACGGCGCGTCGAAGCCGTCGATGCTCAGGAGCGCCTCCATGAACGCCTCACGCGTCGGCTCCTCCATCTTCATGAAGGCCTGCTCGAGCACCGAGGCCGCGATCCAGCTCCACACGCAGTGCGGGAAGGCCGGGACGCCGTCCTGGTTCGTGTACTCGCCGAGCGCCTCCATGAACGCCTGGCCCTCTTCGCTCTCCTGGAACGCCGGGCTCGCCGCGGCGCCCGAGAAGGCGACGGTGTAGATGCCCGGGAACGCCGAGCCGCCACCGGGCTCGAGGATCGCCGACGGGCTCGAGGTGTTCGACGGCAGGAACCAGCTGGGCAGCCAGCCGATCTGCTGCGCCTTCTGCAGCGCCGAGATCACGAGCGGCGTGATCGACATCGCGTTGAAGAACACGTCGGCGCCGCTCGCGGCGAGCTCGGTGATCTGCGCGTCGACGCTCGTGTCGGTCGCCTCGTAGGTCAGCTCCTCGACGACCTCGATGTTGTCGGCGCCCTCGATGGCCGACTTGAAGCCCTCGACGTAGCCCTCGCCGTAGTCGTCGTTCTGGTAGAGGATCGCGACCTTGTGCTCGTCGGACGACGACGCGAGCAGCTTGCCGAACGCCTCGCCCTCCTGCTGGTAGATCGGCACGAAGCCGAGCTGCCACGGGCTCTCCTCGCGGTCGCTGAAGATCGGGTCACCCGACATCACGAGAACCTGCGGGAACTCCTCGTCGATCGCCGCCTCGCGCCACGCGCGGTTGGTCGGCGTGCCGAGGCCGATGCCGGCGGCGAAGACGTCGTCGGCGACCATCTGCTGGAAGTTCGCGAGAGCCTTCTGCGGGTCGTACGTGTCGTCGTACGACTTGATCTCGATGGTGCGCGTCTTGCCGTCGCCGAACTCGATGCCCCCGTCGGCGTTCTTGACGCCGAAGTAGGCGAGCGCACCGTCGACGGTGCAGTTGCCGGGTCCGGCGGTCGGGCCCGTGAGCGGGCTCGTGATGCCGAACGTCAGCGACGTGTCGGTGATGCCGGGGCTCGCGGCGGCTTCGCCGCCCCCGTCACCGTCACCGCCGCCGTCGCCGCCGCGTGCGCAGCCGGTGAGGGCCAGCGCGACGACCGACGCCATCGCGACGATGCCGACGACGCCTTTCTGAGTCTTGCGCATGTTCATGCCTGACCTTGCCTCTCTGTCTTCTCGGGTCCCTCCGTCGCCGCTTCCACGGGGGGAGCGGACGGCGGAGTGGTCTTGGGGATCGCGCCGGTGAACGTGCCCTCGCGGTGCCGGCGGAACCGGCGGAACACGCGAGGCAGGCTCACCAGGCCGCCGGGCAGCACGAACAGCACCGCGAGCAGGATGATGCCCTGGATGATCGCGGTGAGGTTCGGGTCGATGGCGTTCGTCATCTGCGGCACGAGCACGTAGTAGAAGCCGCCGAGGAGCGACCCGACGATGCTCGCCGCACCGCCGATGACCATGGCGGCGACGAGGCTGATCGAGTGCCCGAAGTGGAGCGTCTCGGGCGACGTGTACTGCACCGCGACCATGTAGAGGAAGCCCGCGACTCCGCCGAAGATCGAGGCGATCGTGAATGCGAGCACCTTGTAGCGGTACGGCGAGATGCCCATCGACGTCGCGACGGCCTCGTTCTCCTTCACGATCGCCATCGCGCGGCCGAACTTGCCGCGCACGAGGTTGCGGGCGAGCACGAACGCGATGACGGCGATGACCATGACGATGTAGAACTGCCACTGGTCGTTGTCGAGGCCCGTCCAGTCGGGCGCGCCCGAGAAGCGAGCGGACGTCCCCTGCGAGCCGCCCGTGAAATCGACGAGCCGCTTCGCGAGGGGCACGCCCACGATCGGCAGCGCGATCGTGACCATCGCGATGGCGAGCCCGCCGAGCCGTGCGGCGGCGAGCGCCACGAGGAGGCCGGCGATGCCCGCGACGACGAACGCGGCGATGAAGACGAGGACGATGTTCCAGTCGTTGTTGACGCCCCACGCCGTGACGTAGGCGCCCAGCCCGACGAAGAAGATCTGACCCAGCGACACCTGGCCGGTGTAGCCCATGATGATGTTCAGACCCAGCACGGCGACGGCGTAGACGCCGACGCGCGTGAGCGTCTGGTTCCAGAACACCGGCAGCACGAGTGGCGCGATCAACAGGAGCACCGCCACGACGAGCAGGATGCCGAGGCGAACCCAGCGGTTGCGCAGGAGGTCGGACACAGCGGCCATCAGACTCGCACCACGACTTTCCGTCCGAACAGACCCTGCGGTCGCAGGATCAGGATCACGAAGATGAGGATGAAGGGAACCGCGATCTTCAGGTCGTAGCCGATGAACGGCACGTAGACCGCGGCGAGGTTCTCGAGGACGCCGATGGCCCACGCGGCCACGACGACGCCGATCGGGCTGTTCAAGCCGCCGATGATGACCGCTGCGAGCGCGTACACGAGTGCGGTGTCCATCATCCCGGGGGTGAGCGTCAGCTGCGGGGCCACGAGCGAACCGGCTACGGCGCCGAGCGCGGCCGCCAGGCCCCATCCGACCATGAGGAGCCGGCCGACCGGGAGGCCCGACAGGGCCGACGAGCGCGGGTTGATCGAGACCGCCCGCAGCGCGAGGCCGAGCTTGGTGCCGAGGAACAGCGCCTGCAGCAGCAGCATGATCACCACGATCGAGAGGAACGTGCCGAGCGAGCGCAGGCTCACGGTCGCCCCGAGGATGTTGATGCCACCGAGGGGGAACAGCGACGGGAACTGCCGGTTGTTGTAACCCCAGATGAACGCGCAGATGCCGGTCACGAGCGTCAGCAGGCCGATCGTCACGACGACCGCCGTGTCGGGGTCGCCGCCCTCGAAGCGACGGATCAGAAGGCGCTCGATGATGCCGCCGATCACGAACGAGATCCCGACCGAGATGAGGATCGCGAGGATCAGCGGCACGTTCCACTGCACGAACACGTACGCGATGTACGCCGACAGCACTGCAAGGCCGCCCTGCGCGAAGTTGATGAGTCCCGTCGACTGGTTGACGAGCACGATCGCGAGCGCGAGAGCCGCGTAGATCGAGCCGGTCGACAAGCCGTCGACGACGAGCTGGATGAAGGTCCCCAACGTCAGCCTCCCAGGTAGGCACGACGGATCTCGTCCATGCCCTTGAGCTCGGCGGTGGTCCCCGTCAGCACGTTGCGACCGGTCTCGAGGACGGTCGCCGAGTCGACGAGGGTGAAGGCGAGGTTCGCGTTCTGCTCGACGACGAGCATCGCGATCCCGGATTCGACGCGAAGGCGGCGGATGGCCTCGTACACCGTCTTGGCGGTGCTGGGCGCGAGTCCGAGCGACGCTTCGTCGAGGAGGAGGAGCCGCGGCTTCGCCATGAACGCCCGCGCGATCGCGAGCATCTGCTGCTCGCCGCCCGACAGCGCCGCGCCCGCCGAGCGGATGCGGTCCTTCAGCTGCGGGAAGATCTCGAGACAGTAGTCCATATCGGCGGCGACCTGCTTGCGGTCTTTGCGCATGTACGCGCCGACGCGGAGGTTCTCGCGCACCGTCAGGCCGCCCAGCGTTCCGCGGCCCTCGGGGACGTGCGCGATGCCGAGCGCAGCGACGCGCTCGGGGGAGTACCCGCGGATGCTGCGGCCCTCGAACGTGATCGTGCCGCCCGTGCGCACCATGCCGCTGATGGCCCGCAGCGTGGTCGTCTTGCCCGCCCCGTTCGCGCCGAGGATGCCGACCGCGCCGCCGTCGGGCACCGTCAGCGAGATGCCCTCGAGCACCTGGACGGGGCCGTACGACGCGGTGACCCCCTTGAGCTCAAGCAGCGTCATCGGCCGCGTCCTTCCCGATGTAGGCCTCGATCACGCGCGGGTCGGACTGCGCCTCTGAGGCTGTGCCCTCCATGAGCTTTCGGCCGTGGTCGAGGACGACCACGCGGTCGGTGAGGGCGGCGATGAGGCCCATGTGGTGCTCGACGATGACGATCGTCACGTCGTCCTCGGCGCGCAGGCGCTTGACCGTCTCGATGAGCTGCTCGACCTCGGAGTGCGGAAGGCCCGCGGCGGGCTCGTCGAGCAGGAGGAGCTTCGGGCGCATGAGCAGCGCTCGGCACAGCTCGATGCCCTTGTGCAGTCCGTGCGACAGCTCGTCGGCGTGGAGATGCGCGGCCCACGCGAGGCCGTGTCGCTCGAGCAGCTCCATCGCCTCGGCGCGCAGCTCCTTCTCGGAGCGGGTCATGCGCGGCAGCCGCAGCGACCACTCGACCGGACCCCCGGGCAGGCGCGTGTGAGCGCCGAGCATGACGTTCTCGAGCACGGTCTCGCGGAGCTGGAGCGCGGGGTGCTGGAACGTGCGCGCCAGACCGTGGCGGGCGAGAGCCGCCGGCCGCGAGCCGAGCACTTCGGTGTCGTCGATCTTGATCGAGCCCGAGCTCGGACGGTAATGCCCGCTGATGCAGTTGAAAAGCGAGGTCTTGCCGGCGCCGTTGGGACCGACGAGCCCGAACACCTGCCCGGGCTCGACCTCGAAGCCGACGTCTTCCAGCACTTTGACTCCGCCGAAGTGCAGATTGACATCGCGCAGGGTCAGACGTGCGGCCATCGCCTGCCTTCCTACTCGTCGCTCCGTTGTGCCGATGCGAGGAATCGAGACACCAGGGTCTCATGGCACGTCGATGTGCTCCCCGCGACATCTCGAAAAGTACGTTCCTCGCCCAAGATTGTCAACGATTTTGGATCGACTTCGGGCGACTGTCACTCAATCGTGATCGAGAACGATCGTTGCGCGGGTGGCGACGGATGCGGCATCCGGTTCTGTTCAACGGAAATCGGCGCCTCGATGCGCGTGGTGCGTGCCTAACCTGCTGGCGACATCGAAAGGAAGGTCGACGATGACTACCGAGTCACTCGCTCAGGCGATCGCCCGCGTCGGCAGCCCCGTGGAGCTGCTGCGGAACCAGGACTGGCCCGCGTTCACGTTCCCGGTCGCGCCCGAGTTCACGAACTGGCGCGACGAGCAGCGCGCGTGGAACACGACGGTCGCCCTCATGGACCAGTCGCACCACATGACGCAGCTGTTCCTGCACGGCGCGGACCTCATCCCGATGCTCTCGAGCATCTCGCCGAACACCTTCGCGACGTTCCGCCCGGGCGTCGCGAAGCAGCTCATCTCGGTCAACAAGGACGGATACCTCATCGGCGACGGGATCCTGTTCTACAACTCCGAGGGTCCCGAGGGCCTCGTGCTCATCGGTCATCACCTGCTCATCGACTGGGTGCGGTTCAACGCCGAGAAAGCGGAGGCCGCGGGCAAGGACGTGCACCACCGGCTCGAGGCGAACTCGCACATGCGGCAGGGTCCGCCCACCTTCTACCGTTACGAGCTGCAGGGCCCGCGCGCGAACGACGTCATGGAGAAGGTCTTCGGCGGTCCTGCACCCGACATCAAGTTCTTCCACATCGGCGACGTCGAGATCGCGGGCCGCCCCGTCAAGGCGCTCCGCCACGGCATGGCGGGCCAGCCCGGGTTCGAGTTCTACGGCCCGTGGGAGGACAACGAGGTCGTGCTCGAGGCGATCATGGAAGCCGGCGCGGAGCACGGCATCCGCCGCGTCGGCGCGAAGGCGTACTCGGCGACCCCGCTCGAGGCGGGCTGGGTGCCGACGCCGTTCCCCGCGATCTTCGACGACGACTTCGCCGAGTACCGCGAGTGGCTGCCCGCGGCGCGCGCCGGATCGATCGGCGGATCGCTGTACTCGACCGACATCCACGACTACTACATGACCCCGTACGACCTGGGCCTGGGCAAGTCGGTGCGCTTCGACCACGACTTCCACGGTCGAGAGGCGCTCGAGAAGCACGCCGAGAACCAGCGCCGCCGCAAGGTCACCCTGCTGTGGAACGCGGAGGACGTGGCGTCCGTCGTCCGCTCCCAGCTCGAGCCGGGCACACCCGCGAAGTTCCTCGACTTCCCGAAGGCGCGCTACGGGCTGTACCAGATGGATGAGGTCGTGAAGGACGGTGCGCGCGTGGGCATCTCGACGGATGCCGGGTACGTCGCATACGACCAGCTGTACATGTCGCTCGCGACCCTCGACGTCGACATCCCCGACGGCGCCGAGGTCGAGGTCGTGTGGGGCGAGGACCCGATCTCGCACAAGGCCGCGGTCGACGCGAACCACCGGCAGGTTCGGATCCGCGCGACGGTCGCGCCCGCTCCGTACCACGAGTTCGCCCGGACGGTATACCGCGCGAACGAGTACGCGACGGCCTGAGCCCGTCGCCGACGGCCCGGGGTGTGGGAGCCGCGCCCCGGGCCTCTCCCGATCGGTGGGAACGCCGCTCACACGCCCCGATCGATCCCTCTACGGTCTGGCGGCATGGATGGCGACCATCCCCAGGTCGTCGACATGACTCGATGAGGAGCATCCATGCGAAAGATGAGATATGCGGCCGCGGCCGTCGCGACGGCGGCCCTGGTCGCCTCGACGGCAACGACCGCGAACGCTGCGACGGAACCCGAGGAGAACGTGTTCCTGAAGTCGCACGTGCTGGACGCGTGGTACGAGTACGCCGCATCCGACACGTTCGCGGAGCTGCAGCAGCAGGGCAAGATGGCTACTCCGAACGTGTACCTCGCCGACGTGGCGCGGGGCACCGACACCACGGGGGCCGACCCCGCGGACTACTGGTACGTGCGCAACGGGGTGCCCGACGACGGCGTCACCCTCGCGCCCGAGGCGATCCTGTACGCGAACCTCGAGAGGCTCAAGGCCGCGGGCAAGATCGACGACTTCAACTTCACGCTCGTGATGAACCTGCCTCACTCGGAGAACGTGAGCACCGCCGAGGCGTACGAGTGGATGGACGGCATCCTCGCCGAGGCGGGACCCTCCGACCCCGCCGACGTGCAGCCGGCCACCGGGTGGTGGGACGTCACGACCTACGAAGGCGGCACGTTCGTCGAGTCGGCGAACGGGAGCGTCTCGTCGTCGTCCGACACGGGCATGCGCGAGATCACCGTCACGCTCGACGGGCAGCCGTTCGGCGTGACGCACTACTGGGGCTGGTACGCGGAGACGCCGAACAGCCCGAAGCAGAAGATCAGCATCTACGTGCCGGAGAACGTGCGTGACGACAGCCCGACGTTCTTCCGCACGAACAACGGCGGCTGGACGTCGAACAACTTCGTCGCGACGATCGTGGACGGCGGCTCGTACAACACGGGCAACCTCGCGTTCAACACCGTCATGGGCGGCGGGAACAACAACCCCGCCGTGCTCGGCGAGATCCTCGACCGCGGCATGATCCTCGTGTCGTACGGTGCGCGGAGCATGAACGACGCCCCCGTGAACGGCGAGTACCAGGGTCACTCCCCGGCGACGATGACCGACACGAAGGCCGCGATCCGGTTCCTCAAGTACAACCAGGTCTACGGCGGCCTGCCGGGTGACCCGGAGCGGGTCATCATCCACGGCATGAGCGGCGGCGGCGGCCTCACGACCGCGGTGGCCGCGAGCGGCAACAGCTCGGACTACTTCGAGTCGCTCGCCGAGATCGGCGCCTTGGGCCTGTCTCAGAACGGCGGCGGCTACGCGGATGACCCGGCGGTCGGCGACGACGTGTTCGCGACGTTCTCGAGCGCCCCGATCATCGACTCGTTCCGCGCCGACCACCTGGCGGAGTGGATGTACAACGAGACGCGCCAGAAGATCCGCGACGGCGTGTACGCGAACGAGGCGGGCATCACGAGCGGTCGCAACAATCCGGCCGCGCTCGCCGAGTGGCAGTACCTGAGCGCCGCGGTCCTCGCGCAGAAGGGCGATGACTACACCTACGAGCTCGGTCTCACGCCGGAGTCGGTCAAGCGCACGCTGCTCGACATGATGGAGACCTCGCTCGAACTGACGCTCAACGAGAACAAGTCCTACCGCCCGACGCTCGTCGACGTGTCGACGGTCACGACGCCGGCCGAGGCGAAGGCTGCGCTCGACGTGTTCCTGCGTCAGCAGGACTCGAACCGCGCCGCGAACTGGGCGGGCCTCCCGCTCGACTGGTTCACGGTGACGGGCACGCAGGGCGCCTTCGAGGTCACCATCCCGGACTCGGGCTGGGACGCCCTCACGGAGTACCTGTACTGGGTCTCGCAGTGGACGAAGGGCACGCCCATCTCGACCGCTCAGGGTCTGCCCGCGGGCCTCGGCAAGGGCGGCGCGTTCGCCGGCGGTGAGGGCCTTCTCTTCGGCACGTCGGACGCGCCGTACACGCACCTCAACCAGGTCTCGTGGGCGATGGACCCGACGAACTGGCACCTGTTCGGCGTCGAGGCCAGCACGAACCCCGACACCGCGGCACGCCAGGCCGAGAACCGCGCCATCGCGGTGACGCTGTTCGACGTGCTGCCGGGCCCGAGCTACGAGGTGGTCCGCCGTCACATCGACATCGCGGAGCGGGACGGCGACCTGACGGGCCAGGCTCTGAGCGAAGTGCTGAAGCACGTCGCCCAGGCCGAGAAGCTCGCGGGCAAGGCGTCGTCGAACGCGGTGAAGGCGCAGCTCGACAACGCGATCCGCAAGTCGGGTCTGCCGAGCGACGCCAACGTCGTGAAGGCGATCCAGGCGCTCGCTGACGCGAGCTGAGTCGACACGGATGCGGCGGGGAGTCGGCTTCGGTCGGCTCCCCGCCCACGTGCGGCGGGCGCGGCACACCGCGCCCCCGTTCTCCTGCCCGGACCCCCGCTCTCTGCCCGGATCCCCGTTCTCCGGTAAAAAGGGTCGTCCCGCACATCGGTCGCCCCGGGTTCCGTTCATCGGAACCCGGGGTACGATCGCGCCGGGAGGTCGGGATGGCGCGAGGTTCGGCGGGCGAGTCGGTGCTGCACAAGCACCTGCGCGTGCTCGACGCGTTCGACGCGCTGCATCCGTTCCGCACCCTGACCGAGATCGCGGATGCCGCGGGCCTCGCGATCTCGACCGCGCACCGCCTCGTGCGCGAGCTCGAGCGCGAGGGTCTGCTGGAGCGGTCGCCCGACCGCACGTATCGCCTCGGCGTGCGGCTGTGGGAGTACGCCTCCCGCACGCCCGGCGCGCTCGGACTGCGCGAGCTCGCCCGCCCGTGGCTGGGCGCGGTGCACTCGCGTGTGCGCCAGCACACGCAGCTGGGCGTCCTGAGCGGGCGGGACGTACTGTTCATCGAGCGGATGTCGACGCGCGACGCCGTCGTCAACGCGACGCTCATCGGCGGGCGCATCCCGCTGCCCGTCTCCAGCAGCGGCCTCGTGCTGCTCGCGCACGCGGACCCCGCGCTCATCGACGAGGTCGTCGCCGCCGGGTGGCCGCGGCACACGGCGCACACGATCCGCGACGGCAAGGAGCTGCGCGAGAAGCTGCGCCACGTGCGCGCCGACGGCTTCGCCGTCACTTCGGGGCACATCTACGAGGAGTCGCGCGGCATCGCGGTGCCGGTCATGGGGCCCCACGGAGTCGTCTACGCGGCGATGGGCGTCGTCGTCGCGAACGACGACGCGCCGATCCAGCCGATCGTGGAGGTGCTCACGACCGCGGCGGCGGGCATCACGCGCGACCTGGAGCAGGCGTACCTCCCCGACGCGGGTCCGACGGCGGGCCGCATCCGTCCTCTCGTCAGCACGTCGCCGCGCTCGCTCGAGTACGTGCTCGAGCACGGCCTCGACGCATCCGGCGCCCCGCGCGGCGGCTAGGGTGAGCTTCGGCATGACGACGATCGCGATCCTGGGCCTCGGCGAGGCCGGACGACTCTATGCGACGGGGCTGCGCGCCGCGGGGGCCGTGGTCCGCGGCTACGACCCGTCGATCGACATCTCGGGCGCGGGGGTGCCGCAGGCCGCATCCGTGGCCGAGGCCGTCGACGGCGCCGACGTCGTGCTGAGCCTCGTCGGCGCGCCGGCAGCCGAGGAGGCCGCGCGCGACGCGCTCGCCGCGGCCCGCGGCGAGACCGTGTTCGCCGACCTCAACACCGCCGCCCCGGACGTGAAGCGCCGCATCGCGGCCGAAGCCCGCGAGCGGCGCGTTCCGATGGCGGATGTCGCGGTGCTCGCGCCCGTGCCGCGCGCCGGCCATCGCACGAGGCTCGTCGCGAGCGGCGACGGCGCGCAGCGTTTCGCGGAGCATGTGACGCCCCTCGGCGTGCCGGTCGAGGTCGTCGCGGGTGAGGCGGGGGAGGCGGCCAGGCTCAAGCTGCTGCGGACGGTCTTCATGAAGGGGCTGGCCACGCTGATCCTCGAGAGCGTCGGCGCCGCCCGCGCCGCGGGAGCCGAGGAATGGATGCGCGAGCAGCTCGCGCACGAGCTCGGCCCGGGCGGGCGCGATCTGGTGGAGCGCCTCATCGACGGCACGTACCGCCACGCGGTGCGGCGCGAGATCGAGGTGCGCGACGCGCTCGAGGAGCTCGAGAGACTCGGGGCCGCCGACGACATGACCCGCGCGACGCTCGCGTGGTTCGAGCGCATCGTCGCCGAGCGCGACGCCGACTCGGCCGACGGCTGAGCCTCCAGACGGCGGTCAGCGCGTGAAGGCGCTCCGGCCCGTGAGCGCACGCCCGACGATGAGCGTGTTGACCTCCCGCGTGCCCTCGAACGTGTACATCGCCTCCGCATCCGCGAAGAAGCGCACCGCGTCGTTGTCGAGCAGGATCCCGTTGCCGCCCATCGTCTCGCGCGCGAGCGCGACGGTCTCGCGCAGCCGGTCGGCCGCGATGAGCTTGACGAGGCTGGGGGAGACGTCGTCGGCGATCGGATGCTCCGCCGTCCGCACCGCGAGGGCGAGCGTCTGCGCGATGTTCGCCGCCATCTGCACGAGCTTCTGCTGGATGAGCTGGAACCCGGCGATCGGCCGCCCGAACTGCACGCGCTCCTGCGCGTAATCGATCGCCGCCTTGTATGCGCCCAGCTGCATGCCCGCAGAGCTCCACGCGATGTCGGCGCGCAGTTTGCGGAAGGCGCGGTTGATGTCGGCGAAGCCCTCGATGCGCGGCAGGCGCCGCTCCTCGGGAACGACGACGTCGTCGAGCACGATGTCGGCGTTGTGCACCATGCGCGCGGCGGCCTTGTGCGGGATGACGGTGCGCGTCACCCCGGGCGAGTCGGCCGGGACGACGAACGCGAGAATGCGGTCGCCGTCCTCCTCGCGCGCGATGACGCACAGGTTGTCCGAGATCGTGGCGTTGCCGATCCAGCGCTTCGCCCCGTTGAGGACCCAGCGGTCGCCGTCGCGCCGCGCCATCGTGGTCATGCCGCCGGCGACGTCCGATCCGTGGTCGGGCTCGTTGAGGGCGAAGCATCCGGTGAAGCTGAAATCGAGGATGCCGGGGTCCCACGCCGCGATCTGCTCGGGGCTGGCGCCCGCATGCACGAGCGTTCGGAACATGCCCACCTGCCCGCCGTACGTGATCGACATCGCGAGGTCGAGGCGGCACAGCTCGAGCGTCACGAACCCGCGGTAGAGGGCTCGCAGCGATCCGTCGGCCTGAAGCACCGACGGGTCGTCGAGCAGGTGCAGGTCGGCGATCGGCTTGCGGAAGTCGGCGAGCGACTCGCCGCGCTCCCACCGCTCGACGAGCACCGGCCGCACGTTCTCGTCGAGGTACGCGCGCAGCGCGGAGAGCTTCGCGCGCTCGGCATCCGTGAGGTCGTCTGCGAAGCCGAGCACGTCGCCCGGGTAGTCGAGCTCGGTCACGCCGCGCTCCCCGCATCGAGCCCGAGCAGCTTGACGGCGTTCTCCTTGAGCACGAGTCGCTGGACGTCCTCGGGCAGCTCGAGCCCGGCGAAGTCCCGCAGCCACCGATCGGGGGTGATCGCGGGGAAGTCCGAGCCGAACAGCATCTTGTGCTTCAAGTACGTGCGCGTCGCGCGCACGAGCGCCGGGCTGAAGTACTTGGGCGACCAGCCCGACAGGTCGATCCACACGTTCGCCTTGTGGGTCGCGATCGAGATCGCCTCGTCCTGCCACGGCACGCTGGGGTGGGCGAGGATGATGCGAAGACCCGGATGCCGCGCCGCCACGTCGTCGAGCAGCATCGGGTTCGACAGCCCGAGCCGCAGCCCGAGACCGCCGGGCACCCCCGCGCCGACACCGGTCTGCCCCGTGTGCACGACGATCGGCAGGTCGAGCTGCTCGATCGCGGAGAACAGCGGAATGAACTCGGGCGCCGACGGGTCGAACCCCTGCACGGTGGGGTGGAACTTGAAGCCCTTCACGCCGAGCTCTCCCGCCTGGCGGTGCAGCTCCTCGATCGCGGCCTCGCCCTGCAGGGGGTCGACCGAGCCGAAGGCGATGAGCGTGTCGGCGTTGCGTGCGGCACCCGCCGCGATGTCGTCGATGCTGTTCGGGCGGTGGCCCGAGTTCGTCGTCGCGTCGACCGTGAACACGACCGCCATGAGCTCGCGCACGCGGTAGTACTCGGCCGTCTCGTCGATCGTGCGCGGCGGCTCGCTGCTGCCGAAGTAGCGGTCCATCGCGTCGCGCTGCTCCTGCGACGCGCCGAAATGACCGCTGTCGTCGACCTGGATGTGGACGTGGGTGTCGATCGCGCGGATGCGGTCGAGGGTCATGCGGTGCCTTCCGATACGTTCGCGGCGAGGATCTCGTCGCGGAGCCTGCCGATGTCGACCTTGCCCGTCGGCGAGCGGTCCATCGATGCGCGGAAGACGATGCGCCGCGGCTTCTTGTAACCGGCGAGCATGCCGTCGACGTGGCGGATGAGCTCGTCGGGAGAGACATCCGCCGCCCGCTCGACGACCGCCGTCACGACCTCGCCGAAGCGCGGGTCGGGTGTGCCGAGCACGACGGCGTCGGCGACGGCCGGATGCGACAGCAGCGCCTCCTCGACCTCCAGGGGATAGACCTTCTCACCGCCGGTGTTGATCACGCCGCTGCCGCGACCGAGGAACTCGATGTGCCGGTCGTCCTCCACGCGCACCCAGTCACCGGGGATGACGTGGCGCACGCCGTCGATGACCGGGAAGGTGGCATCCGTCTTCTCCTGGTCGCCGTAGTAGCCGAGGGGGAGCGCGCCGCGCTGGGCGAGCACCCCGAGGGCGCCGGGGCGGTCCTGGATCTCGTTGCGCTGTTCGTCGAGCACGACGGCGGTCGGGAACAGCTTCGGCCGGCCGGGGAGGTCGTGATCGCCCGTCGTGGTGGTGACCGCGAAGCCGCCGCCCTCGGTCGAGGCGAGCAGGTCGTAGATCGAGAGGTTCCCGAGCCGGTGCAGGCCGCGCTTGGTCTCGGGGCTGAAGCGCATGCCCGAGCTCATGATCGAATCCACCGTCGGAAGCCCGAGCCCGAGGCGCTCGGCCGCCTCGACGAGCGGGACGGCGACCGCGTCGCCCGCGACGATGATGCGCGTCGCGCGCGCGTCGTTCGCGAACCGCAGCGCGGCCTCGGCGTCGAGTCGCGCCGACGACGTCACGAGCACCGTGCCGCCGAGCGTCAGCGTGTTCATCGAGGTCGTGAGGGCCGTGCCGTGCATGAACGGCGCGAGCGGGAGGTTCACCATGTGGGGCGTCTCGGGGTCGCTCGCGATCGCGACCGCGTCGCCCGTGGTGTGCGGCCATTCGAGTCCGCTGAGCGAGTAGGTGGCGAACATCTGGACCTCGAACATGTCCTGCTCGTCCCAGCGCACGGCCTTCGGCCGCCCCGTGGTGCCGCCCGTGTAGATCCACAGCTCGGTGCCGTCGATCGCGGCGGCGGGCAGCGGTGCGTCGCCCGCGACCGCGTCCTTCCACGCGAGGCCCGGCGCCTCAGCGGTGTCGTCGTCCGTCACGGAGATGAGGAGCACG
>NZ_DASRXZ010000119.1:0-34124 GCF_035687345.1 Microbacterium sp. | reverse complement strand
TTCAATCATGACCAAAACAGAATGCCATCACTGACAATCCATGAATTGATCCAAAAACCCCCACCAACCAAAAATGGCCAGCGGAAATAAATTGGCATTTGACAAGTGCACGCTGTTGAGTTCTCAAGGATCGGACGCTCCGACGGTCGGGTCTCGCGACCGTGCCCGAAGGGCGACTTCCTGTTCGTCCGCTCCGTTCCGTCTGTCGAACCGGTCTGCTCGAGATCTTCAGATCTCGCCGGCAGCCGATGACCGCGGTCCACGGAGTGGACTTCCCATCCTAGACCCGGAGGTCACGTCTCACAAGGAGAGCTGATCGGGTGGGAGGTGGTTCTCCACTTGAGGGGGCGGGGCTTTCAGCCTCAGCGCTCTTCCCTTTGGGGCGAACAGGTAATACTGTACGTGGCTTGCCGAGGCGCGGCAAATCGAGGCGTGCACCCGGGCGTGTCGCGGGCGTATCGCCTTGCCCGCGGGTCGGCTTTCGCCCGCCCGCGGAGCCTGCCGCAGGGGTTCAGACGCCGGCCGAAACCGTCTCGTGCCGGACAACGCTCGGCCCCTGGGCCGTGGCCTCCACGACGAGCTGCGCCGGCAACTGCTCCTTCATGGCTGCGACGTGACTGATGAGCCCGACGGTGCGCCCGCCCTGCCGCAACTCATCGAGGGTGCGCATCGCGAGATCGAGGGTCGCCTCGTCGAGCGAGCCGAATCCCTCGTCGATGAAGAGGGTGTCGAGACGCACCCCGCCCGCGCGCGCGGTCACGACCTCGGCGAGCCCGAGCGCGAGGGCGAGCGACGCGAGGAACGTCTCGCCGCCCGACAGCGACTGCGCGGGTCGCGCCTGGCCGGTGTGGGCGTCGACGATCTCGAGCCCGAGACCGGATGCGACGTTCCGAGCGGCTCGGGCGTCGCTGTGCTGCAGGCGGTAGCGCCCGCTCGACATCTCGCTGAGCCGGAGGTTCGCCGCCTCGACGATCTCTTCGAGCTCCGCCGCGAGTACGAACGACTCCAGCGTCATGCGGCGGGTGTTCGGCGGCCGGCCGGCCACGGTGTTCGCGAGCCGGGAGACCACGTCGCACTCCGCTGCGAGCTCCGCGATGCCGTCCTGCGCCTCGCCCGCGCGCCGCACGAGGTCCTCCAGGCGCTTCGCCGTCTGCGCCGCGCGCGCGGCGGCTTCGACCGCGGTCTTCTCTTCGGCGAGCGCTCGATCGCGCGCTGTCGCCGCGGCATCGACGTCGGGTGCGGCATCCGCGTCATCGCCCAACTCGACCTCGAGTTCGCGCACGCGTTCGGCCTCGGTGGTCAGCGCGACCTCGTACGCACGTACGCGCTCCGACAGGGCGGTGCGCGCCGCCGGGTCGAGGAGCGCGCCCTGGGCGTCGGCCGCGTCGGCGAAGTCGGTCGCGGCGACTCGAGTCGCCAGGTCGGCACGCGCCCGAGCGAGCGCAGCCGCAGCGCCGGCGTGCTCCACCAGAGCGTCGACGAGCGCGAGAGCGAGTCCTCGGCGCTCCGTCGTCGCGGCGATACGCGCAGCCACGGAGTCGAAGTCACCGCGTGCGTCGACCACAGCGCGGCGAAGCGTCTTCGCGTGGGCGGTCGCCGCGGCGACCTGCATCCGCAGGTCGGCCAAGGCAGCAATGGCCCGGTCGAGCTCGAGCCCTGCCGCAGCGTCGAGTTCGACGAGGCTCGCGCGCTCGACGGTGAGCTGCTCGCAGCGGCGCTGCGCTTCGGTGGCGGCGGTGAGAGACAGCTCGGCGGCGGCCGCCGCCTCTGCGAGCGCCGGCGCACTCTCGCCACCCGCGCGTGCCACCGCCTTGTTGTACGCGTCGCGGGCCGCCCTCGCCGCTTCGGCCGCCGTCGCTTCTTCTTCCGCCGCCCGGTCGCGCTCCGCCTCGGCGGCCGCGACCTGGTCGTCGGTGACAGGTGCGTCGGAGGGCTCGGCCGGTGACGGATGCTCCGTCGATCCGCACACCGCGCACGGCTCGCCGTCGACCAGCGCGGTCGCGAGCTCCGCTGCGTGGCCGGCGAGGCGGCGGCGCAGCAGCAAGGTGACCGCCGACTGCGCCGACTCGTGGCGGCCGGCGGTGGTGAGGTGGGCCTCGTCGGCGATCCGAAGCTCCTTCTCGAGCCGCTCCGCCTCGCGCGCCGCGGTCAGGCGCTCATCGAGCGTCGCGAGCTGAGTGCGCAGATCCTCCGCGCGCCCTGCCTCGGCGAGTGCGCCGCGGAGCTCGGCGTCGATCGCCTCGAGCCGGACCGGGACGAGCTTGCGGCGTTCCTCGATCTCTGCGACGTCGCGCTCCAGCGCGACGACACGCTCCTCATCCGCAGCGAGTCGCTTCTCGAGCAGGGCGAGCTCGTTCTCCTGCTCGGCGATGGCCGCCCACACGGCGAGCTGCCCCGTCAGTTCATCGACGAGTCCGCGCAGTCGCTCCGCGTCGTCGTCCGGCGACCCGCCGACGCGCTCCCACGCCGCCCGGTGCGCGCGCAGGTGCTCAGCTGCGCGCTGCGCCGCCGCATCCGCCGCGGCAACCGCCTCGATCGGTGCGCGAAGCGCCTCGGCGGCGATCGCGCGTTCGACCCGCGTCCGGTCGGCGGCGATGCCCTCTGCTTCCGCTTCGAGCGACGCCAGGCGGGCACGCGACGCGGTGAGCTGCTGCTGCTTGGTGTGGAGGGCCTTGGTTGCGGCGAAGGCGGCCTCGGCATCACGGGCTGCCGAGGCGGCGACCGCCTGCTGGGCGCTGAGCACTTCGGCCCGCGCCTGCGCGGAGCGCACGGAGCGCTCGGCCTCGACGAGGCGATCCGCGAGCGAGACAGCCGGGTCCTGAGCGCCCGCGTCCACCGCGGCTGCCTCGGGCGAGGCATCCGTCGATTCAGCCGTGTTCGCGCCGTCGGCCAGCCGCTCGAGCAGTTCGCCCGCGGCGCCGAAGCCCTCCCACGTGCCCTCGGCGGCGGCGAGCCGCTCCGCCTCGCCGAGGAGGAGCTTCACGCCGTCGCCCGCCGCCGCGAGCGCGGCCTCGGCGTCGCGCCGGCGCTGCTCGAGCGCGTCTTGGTACTGCTCGTACGTGCGGGTGCCGAACAGACGGCGCAGCAGCTTCTGCCGCTCGTCGCTGCGGGCGAGCAGGAACTCCGCGAAGCGGTTCTGCGCGAGCAGGATCACCTGGAGGAACTGCTGCTGGCTCAATCCGAGCACGTCGTCGAGGGCGAGCGCGACGTTGCGCGAGCCGGATGCCCGCCCGATCCACACGCCGCCGACGAGCTCATCGAGTTGGGCGTCCGCGCTCACGAGAGTCGTGCCGGTGCCGCGCCGCTTCGCGCGCTCGTACTCGGGCGAGCGGGTGACCCGCCACCGGCGTCCGCCGGTGCTGAACTCGACGGAGACCTCGGTCGGGTCATCCGGGCCGCAATAGTCACTGCGCAGTCGCTTCTCGGCGCCGTCGTACCGCGGCACTCCCCCGTACAACGCGAAGCACACGCCGTCGAGCACGCTCGACTTGCCGGCACCGGTGCGGCCCGCGATGAGGAAGATGCCGTCGTCGGCGAACGCGTCGAAGTCGACGACCTGACGATCGCGGAACGGCCCGAAGCCCTCGAGCTCGAGTCGGTGGAGCCTCACGCCTGGGCCTCCGCGGCGACGCGCTCCCCGACGATCTCGCGGATGAGCTCCTGCTCGCGGGCGCTCGCCCCGTCGCCCTCGCGAACGTGGGCGAGGAAGGCGTCGAAGAGCTCCGCGTCGCTGCGCGCGGCGCGAACACGGCCGGCGTAGCTGGATCCGTCGGCGGTTGCTGTCGTCGCCGGCAGGTGCACGACGGCGGCGCAGTGGGGGAAGCGCTCCTGCAGGCGGCGCATCGGATCGATCTGAGGGGTCGGATCTGTGTAGCGCGCACACACCCATGCGTCGGAGAACTCGTCGAAGCGCTCGTCGGTGAGCAACTCGTCGAAGGTGGCCGTGAGCGTGACGAGCCGGCGCGGCACGGGAAGGTCGAGCCACTCCACCGACGCGAGGCCCGACGCGTCGAGCTCGACGAGCCACGACCCACGGGCCTTGTCGCCCTCGCCGAAGCTGTAGTGCAGCGGTGCGCCCGCGTAGCGGACGCGCTCCGACAGTTGCCGGCGCCCGTGGATGTGTCCGAGCGCGACGTAGTCGGGCCCCTCGAAGTACGAGAGCGGCACGACGTCGAGCGTTCCCTGGCGGATCTCGCGCTCGACTCCGGGAGTCGCTTCGACGCCCGCCGCGAAGCAGTGCGAGATCGCGACCGACCGGCCGCCGCGCGCGGCGAGGTCTTCGCGCACGAGCGACATCGCGTGCGCCATCGTCTCGGCCTGCGTGCGCAGCTCGACGCCGGGCCACATATGGCGCACGAGTGCGGGCTCGAGGAACGGGATGCCGTAGAAGTGCACCGGCCCGGACGCGTCGTCGATCGTGATCGGCGAGCCGACCGAGCGCGGGTCGGTGATCACGTGCACGCCCTCACGCAGGAGTCCGGACTGGAACCCGAGCCGCGCGGCCGAGTCGTGGTTGCCGCTCGTGACGATGACATGCGCTCCCGCGTCGCTGAGTGCGCGCAACGTGTCGCTCAGCAGCGGGAAGCACGCCGCCGACGGCGCCGCCGAATCGAACACATCGCCCGCGACCACGACGACGTCGACCTCGTGTTCGGGGACCTGCTCGACGAGCGCCTCGAGCACACCGCGGAGCGCCTCGAGCGTGGAATGCCCGTGGAACGACCGGCCGATGTGCCAGTCCGAGGTGTGCAGGATCCGCATGCCACACACCGTATGTTCCGGCTCCGACATCACCGGTGAGCCTCGCGGAACTTCGGCCGGATGCCCGGATGCCCCGCATCCGCTCAGATTACGGGGTCGGTCGAACGTTCGTCGCGGCGGCGGGCGCTCAGGTCGGCGACGCCCGCGACGAGCGCGAGACCGAGGAAGATCCCGACCGAGATGAGGCCGATGACGTAGGCGTCGTGGAACACGACCATGCGGGGCGTGTCCGAGTCGCGCTCGTTGTAGATCGTCGCGTAGAACAGCGAGAGGGCCACCGCCGTGCCGACCGAGGAGCCGATGCGCTGACCGAGCTGCCCGACCGATCCCGCAAGGCCGCCTCGCCGCACCGGCACGTCCGCGAGCGTGAGCGTCTGATTCGGGGACACCACGAGGCCCCCGGCGAAGCCCGACAGGAACAGCACGACCGCCATGATGTACGGCTGCGCGCCCGTCGGCGCGAAGTACGCCGTGATCGCCAGGCCACCGACGCCCACGAGCACGCCGACGACGCCCCACACGACGAGCGGGCGGCCGATGCGGACCACGAGGTTGCCGCCGATCCACGATGCGAACGCGCTGCTGAGGGCGAAGCCGACCGTGACGAGCCCCGCGAACACCGGCGCGAGCCCCAGGCCGAGCTGCAGATACAGGGTCGTGAGCAGGAAGAGCGCGGGAAGCGCGGCGAACTGCGCGGTGGCCAGGAGCGTCCCGTTTCGGTACGACGACAGCCGGAAGAGGCCGAACGGGATGAGCGGGCTCCTGCCGCTGCGGTCGTAGCGACGCTCCCACCACACGAACGCGGCCGCGAGCAGCACGAACGCCACGAGCAGCCACCACCGCTGCGGGTTGTCGTCGGGCGATCCGGTCGTGAACAGGAACGGCCACAGCAGCGCGAGCACCGAACCGCCGAAGAGCAGCACGCCGATCGGGTCGAGCTCGAGCCGGCGGCGCGAGCGCTCGCGCGTCGACGGCAGCACCCACACCGCGAGCGCGATCGCGATCAGGCACAGCGGGACGTTCATCCAGAAGATGCCGCGCCATCCGTCGGTGGGTCCGCCGATCGCGATCAGCAGGCCGCCGAGCGTCGGTCCGAACGCCGTCGAGATCCCCACGGCCGCGCCGAACAGGCCGAACGCGCGCCCGCGCTCCTTGCCGTGGAACAGCTGCTGGATCATGCCGAGGACCTGCGGCATCTGGATGCCCGCACCGATGCCCTGCGCGAGGCGGCCGATCATCAGCACGGTCGTCGTCGGGGCGAGGGCGCACACGAGGCTCGTGACGGTGAACACCGAGAGCCCTGTGATGAACAGCGCGCGCCGCGAACGCTGGTCGCCGATGCGACCCGCCGGCACGAGCGCGAGCCCGAACGTGAGCACGTAGCCCGACACGATGAGCTGCAGCTCGGTCGAGCTCGAACCGAGCGCCGCCTCGATCGACGGGAGCGCGACGTTGACCTTGCTCAGGTCGAGGATCGTGATCGCCGCGACGGCGACGCACACCCAATAGGCCCGCCAGCGCTGGCTCGGGGTGAGCGGTATGTCGCGCGTCGGAGGGTGTGCGTCTGGGGTCGCCACCCTCGACAGGCTATCGGCGTCGAGACACCGGGCGTCAAGGCATCCGGATGCCGCCACCGACGCATCGAAAACTGCCAACACGTGAGGCGGCGGAAATGTCGGAACCCCTCCCTAAGTTCGTGACATCGGAACCTTGGAGGAATCATGCTCTCGACGATCTACGCGAGCGAAGTGCTGTTCCGACACGACACTGAGCTCCGCGCCCAGGAGGCCCGCATCGAGGAGCACCGACGGGAGCGCCTGGCCGCGCTGGCCGCTGAGGCGGCGCAGCGCTCGCGGCAGCCCCGCCGCCGCGCCTGGCCCCGGCCGATCGGCGTCGCGCACGGCGACGCGCTCGCCGCTTGCGCGTGAGCCGCTCCGCGGACGCGGTCTCGATGATGCGACGGTGATGTGACAGAGAAGATCCGCCGTGCCCGGTATGGGAGGGAAGAGGGCGCGGCGGATCTCACATCTCGGACTGCGTCAGGTCGTTCCCGTCGCGATCTGCTTGGCCAGTTCCTGCACCTCGGAGTCCGGAAGCTCGATCGAGGAGTCGTTCAGCCGCTGGCGCAGCACGTGGGCGATCTCGTCTATCGACCTGTCTCCGACATCCGAGCGCGTCTGCACCACGATGCCTGCGACCTTGTCGACCTCGGACGCCTCGTTCTGAGCGAGCAGCGGAGTCTCCTGCGCCTGCTCCGGGTCGAGCGGGCGCTCGTCGCCGCGCATCTCCGCGGCACGGTCGTCCGCGTTGTCGTGCTCCATGTCGGCTCCTCTCGACCTTCCCAGCATCGCCGCGGGCGCGGCGACAGGGCGAGGGGTTGACGAGACGGGCGGATGCGGTTAGCGCTCGTCGCTCGCGGGTCAGAGGGCGCGGCTGCGGAGGATGCCGCTGCGCTCGGGGTGCGCGTCGAACCAGTCCGCGACGTACCAGCAGACCGGGATGATCTCACGGTCGCCCTGCGCCTCGAGCTCGGCGACGGCGCGGTCGATCAGCTCGCCCGCATAGCCGTGGCCGCGGAAGGTCGGAACAGTGTAGGCGCGCGTCATCGCGACGGTGCGACCGTCGTCTCGATAGTCGAGCACGCTGACCAGGTCGTCTCCTCGGTGCAGCGTGTAGCGCGATGCGTCGGCCTCGTGGGTGAACCGGAACTCCTTCACCCCGACAGGCTACGACGCTCCCGCGACGTCGGGGCCGCGCCGCGCGCCCTCGCGGCGAGCTCTCGGTCACGCGGGCGGATCGATCGCCTCGACCTTCAGCAGGCGGAAGTCGTGCCTGCGCAGGATTCTGAGGATGATCGAGCGGAAACCGCCGAACGCTCGTATTCCTTGATCGGTGGGGTACGTCTCGACGCCTGTGATGCGGTACCACTGCCCTTTGTGGAGCACCTCGCCGCTGCCGGCGAGTACGTTTCGGAACCAGTTCACCTCCGGGCCATAGGTCAGCTCGGCGACGATCCCCTCGGGGACATCCGCGAGGACGAGCGGAGCCTCGAACGTCTTGCCGCTCTTGCGTCCCACATGACGCACGAGCGAGAACGGACCACGCCCTGCTCGTGCCATCGCGAGGGTCGTGGGATTGAGCCGTCGCTGGATGACGCCGAGCCACCAGCGCTTCATCCGACCCTGAGCCATCGCTTCTCCCATTCATAACGTGACGTGATTTGACGCATAAGGACACCTTCGGTCATAATCGCCGTCATGACTGACAACGCACGCTCTCTGTCCGCCTGGGAGGCGAACGGGACTGCCGGCACGATGATGGCCGGCCGCGTTGTCATGTGTTGTCGAATGTGCATGTGATCCGGTGACCCCGCCGGACTCGACCGGTTCCGCTCCTTCTGCGAGCACCGCGCATCGAGTCCCCGAGCACCGACACAGCGACTGACGTCGCTTGGTCGCGCGCTCCGCACCCGGCCCACACGGCCGGCCCTCACAACACACCCGAACCCGCACAGGCGAACAGTCCGGGTTCCCACCGCAAGGACTCCCACTCCCATGTCGAACACCGCTCTCCTCGACCGCCCCACGACCACCACCCGTCACCTGCGTGCCGTCACCGGCCCGGTTCCCACTATCCGCCGCACGACGGCCCCCGCACAGCCCTCCACCCCCGCACCCGCTCAGACCGCCGCCCTCCCGGTCGGCACCGCGCCGCGCGGCTTCGCCCTGTACGTCGGCATCGACGAGGCGAAGGCCGCGGCATCCGGCGTCTCGCTCGGCGTCCTCGTGGACGCACTTCGCCGCACGCTCGCCGAGCTCGCCCCCAACGCCGAGACGTACGCGACCGTCGCCCTGGCGCCCGTCGGCTCGGGCGGACGCGACGTCGACGTCGTGCGCCTCGCGCTGCACGAGCCGTCGGCCGTCGCCCGCGCGAAGCAGCAGGAGCCCGACGAGGAGGAGCGCACGCCCGCGGGCGTCGTCGTCGACATCTCGCGCAAGCGCGTGCTCATCGACGGCGAGTCTGCCGCGTTCACCTTCAAGGAGTTCGAGCTGCTCCAGTACCTCGTGCTCCGCGAGGGCCGCACGATCGAGCGCGCCGAGCTCGTGAGCTCGCTGTGGCAGGGCGCCGGCGAGGACGACGTGCCCGGTGAGCGCACGATCGACGTGCACGTGCGCCGCCTGCGCGCGAAGCTCGGCCGGTATGAAGACATCGTGCGCACGGTGCGCGGGGTCGGCTACCGCTTCGACCGCCACGCCGACGTCGTCATCCGCTACGGACACGGCTCGCCGTCGCCCGACCGGTTCTGATCCGGCGCGCGTCCGGCGTCGCGGATCTGCGGATGTCGCGACGACGACGTATCGTGAGCGCATGAGGTCGTCGGGGGTGTTCCCCGTGCGCGATGCGCGCGGAGCCGCTTCCCGCGACCCCCGGCCAGCCCGCGGCGTCGGTTCGCCCCGCGATCCGCGCCCCGCGCACGTCCGTCCCCTCGAGACCGAGTATCGGCCGCGGCATCCGCTCGACCTCCCGCGGACGGTGCTCATGCAACGCCGGGGGTACGGCGACCCCACGATGTGCGTTGACGGCTCGGTCATCTGGCGCGCGAGTCGCACGCCCGAAGGCGTCGCGACGCTCGCGCTGCGCGAGGTGTCGCGCGGGGTGATCCGCGGGGCGGCGTGGGGACCCGGCCGCGAATGGGCGCTCGCGCAGCTGCCGGCGCTGTGCGGGGCGGAGGACGATCCCGCGGACTTCGACGCGTCGCGGCATCCGCTGGTCGCCGACGCGCACCGCCGCAATCCGGGTCTGCGCCTGAGCCGCACCGACATCGTGTTCGACGCTCTCGCGGCGTCGATCATCGAACAGAAGGTCACGAACATGCAGGCGTTCGGCGCGTGGCGGCGGATCGTCACGTGGTACGGCGAGCGCGCCCCCGGGCCCACGCCGCGGCCGATGTTCGCGCCGCCCACGATCGACGGATGGCGTCGCGTGCCGTCGTGGGCGTGGCACCGCGCGGGGCTCGAGCCGCCGCAGGCGCGCACGATCGTCGAGACCGCGCGCCGCGGCGATTCGGTCGTGCGTGCGCTGACGGCGGCACCCGACGGCGACGCCCGCGACCGCGTGCTCACGAGCCTGCGCGGTGTCGGCGTGTGGACGGCCGCCGAGACCCGCATCCGCGCGCTCGGCGATCCCGACGCGGTGAGCGTCGGCGACTACCACCTCGCGAACGAGATCGGGTACGCGCTCATCGGCGAGCGTGTGGACGATGACCGGATGCTCGAGCTCCTCGCTCCGTGGAGCGGGCAACGCCAGCGCGCGATCCGCCTCATCGGCTTGAGCGGCGTGCGCGAGCCGCGAAAAGCCCCGCGCCTGCACCCCGAGGACCACCGCGACCGCTGACGGCGTCCGACCGTGATGCCAGAATGTGCGGATGGTCGCGTCGCGTGTGCGCTGGGAGGACGTGCCCGCGCGCGTACAGGACGCCGTCGCGGAGCTCCTGGGCTCGCCCGTCGTGGGCGCCGTGTCGCAACCCGGCGGGTTCTCGCCGGGGTCCGCCGACGTCGTGACGTGTGCCGACGGCCGCCGCGTCTTCGTCAAGACGGCGACGTCGGACGTCAACCCCGAGGTCGTGCCGATCCATCGCAGCGAGGCGATCAAGGCCGCGGTGCTCCCGACCGCCGTCCCCGCCCCGAAGTTCCTCGGGTCTGCCGACGGCGACGACTGGACCGTGCTCGCTTTCGAGCTCGTGGACGGGCGGCATCCCGCGGTGCCGTGGCGCGAGGACGAACTGCGCGCCGTGCTCGACGCGCTCGCGGCGACGGCGCGAGCACCGCTGAGCGCCGATGCCCGTGCGGTGATCCCGCCCATCCACACAGGACTGCGGCCGCTCGCCGACTCGTGGAAGGAGCTGCTCGCCGAGCCCGATCCGGTCGTCGTGCCGCTGACCGAAGCCGACGGCGTCACGCTCGCCGATGCCGAGGACGTCGAGTGGGCGGTGCGGCACGCTGCGCGGTGGGCCGCCATGGCCGATCGCGGTGTCGAGCTCGCGGCGGGTGACGCGCTCGTGCACTTCGACGTGCGGGCCGACAACGTGCTGCTCACGCCCACGGGCGAGGCGGTGCTCATCGACTGGCCCTGGGCGCTGCGCGGCGCGTCCTGGGTCGACGCCGTCATGCTGCTCGTCGACGTGCGGTACCGCGATCCGGGCTTCGATGTGATCGCCGCGATGGGCTCGCACGAGGTGTTCGCGGGAGCGGATGCCGCGACGACCGCCGCGATCGTGGCGCTGATGGCGGGATTCCTGCTCGAGAAGGGCCGGCAACCCGACCCGCCGGGGCTGCCCACGCTCCGGCGCTTCCAGCGACTGCAGGGCGCGGCCGCGTCGCGCCTCTTGCGCGAGCTCGTCGGCTGATCTCGGCGCCCTCCGATGTCGGAGGCCTCTGTCAGACTGAAGTCCTCCGCGGCGCGGCCGGGCGCGGCATCCGTCATTCCCCATCCACATTCCAGGAGCGAACATGCCCAGCCTCAATCCGTACCTCTCGTTCCAGCGAGAGGCCCGGTCGGCCATGCAGTTCTACCAAGGCGTCTTCGGCGGCGACCTCGACATCTCGACCTTCGGCGAGTACGAGGGCATGGTGCAAGACGCGAGCGAGGCCGACCTCGTCATGCACGCGCAGCTCACGACGCCCGACGGTTTCGTGCTCATGGCGTCCGACACGCCCGCGGGCGTCGAGTACCGCAAGCCCGCCGGCATCTCGGTCTCGGTCAGCGGCGACGACGAGCAGAAGCTCGAGCGGTTCTGGTCGGCGCTCGCCGACGGCGGCACGATCATGATGCCGTTCGACGTCCCGCCCTGGGGCGGACGCTTCGGCATGCTCACCGATCGGTTCGGCATCGACTGGATGGTCGCGTACACCCCTCCGCAAGCGTGACGATACGGATGCCGCGGCCCCCGCGCGCGTAGGCTGAGCGCATGAGCGACCGACGCACAGGCTGGCCGAAGGGGCGGATCGGATGGGCCGTCGGCACCGTCGTGCTGCTCGGCCTCGGCGCCCTCGTCGGCACCGTGCTCGGCAGCGTCGTGCTGGGTCTCGTGATCGGCATCGTCATCTCGATCGGGTGGCTCATCGCCTACGAGTCGTGGCGCGGAAAGACGCCCGGGCTCGACGATCCGTGGGACGACGGCGCCCAGCTCTAGACCTTGCTGAGAGGACTGGCCTTCGCATTCGCGTGCATCGTATGGTGAGGCCAGGAGGTGAGCGACATGCAGGCGAAGGTCGGTGACCGCGTCATCATCCACGGGCGCACCGTCGGCTCGCCGGACCACTCCGGTGAGGTGGTCGAGGTCCGTGGACATGACGACGACCCGCTGCTGGTGGTGCGGTACGACGACGGGCGCGAGGCGATCCTCTCTCCCGGAAGCGACTGCGAGATCCGGCACGCGGGCTGACTCACGCGGGCGCCGGACCCCGGTGCGGATCCGGCGCCCGTCGCTCCGCTCCCTCACCGCTCGCTCGCCCGAGACTCAGCATCGTCGATCGAACGGAGGCCGGACATGGCCGTCATCACGAGTCGCGAATTCCACGAGGCATCCGGAGTCGCCGACTGGCGCGCGACCGCCGCAGGTGCCGCCGCCTACTTCGACACACGCGACTTCAACGCGGGTGCGGCGTTCGTCGCCGAGATCGCGAAGCTCGCGGATGCCGCGAACCACCACCCCGACGTCGACCTGCGCTACCGCGGGGTCACGGTCCGCGTCGTGACGCACTCGGCGGGCGGGCTGACGCAGAAGGACGTCGAGCTCGCACGGCAGATCTCCGACGCGGCCGCGCGACTTGGAATCGCCGCGGATCCGTCGAGGCTCCCTCCGCCGACGGATCCGACGCACGGAGGAAGCCCCGACTGACGCGTCAGCGCACGGGCTGCTGCAGTTCGGTGACCCACTCCGACTCGGGCAGCGGCTCGCTCTGCAGATAGACCTCGCGGCACGCGCCCACGAGCTCGGCGCCGTCGGAGTCGATCTCCTGCATGAACGCGTTCCACGCGCGTCCGATCCCCGCCATGTCTCCGCGGTACGTCGTGACGGCGGCGCGCTCGACCTCCGGCAGCTCGACGACTTCCCAGCCCTCACCCTCGAGGGGGCGGGCGCCGGCGATCCACGAGACCCACACACGCAGGTCGTCGCTGTCCTCGACGGGCTCGTACCAGAAGACGCCGGGTTCGCGGTGTTCGACGCCCGCCGCCTCGAGCGCGGCCTTGAGGGGCGGGAGGATCCGGTCGATGACGGGTGAGACGTTCTCAGGTCCTCCGCCGGGGGCGATCCCGCTCGCGGCGTACACCGTCACGGGGTCGATCCGGCGGTATTCGATCTGGGGCATGGGTGCTTCTCCTTCCAATGCGGAGAGCCGCTCGTCCAGGCGCGCGAGCCGCGCGGCGTCGGCCCGTATGGACCCCTGCAGCTCGGCACGACGGCGCCGAAGCACGTCGCGCAGCGCGCGCTCCTGGTCCGGGGCGTCGAGCACGGTCGCGGCGTCGTCGAGCGAGCATCCGAAGTCGCGCAGCTCGACGATCCGCAGCAGACGGCCCAGTTGCGAGGGGTCGTACAGGCGGTATCCCGAGTGCGGATCGACCCGCGCGGGACGCAGCAGTCCGATCGCGTCGTAGTGGCGCAGCATCCGCACACTCACGCGGCCGAAGGCGGCGAACTCTCCGATCGTATACATGGTGAAGCCCACGCTCGACCATGACACAGTGGCAGGGTCAAGTCACATCTGCGCGGCTCGAGTTGTCTCTCTGGTAGGCGCACTGATCGCCGCCGCAGAGGGAGGAATCGCACATGAAGCTGGTCGTCGCGGGTGGAACAGGAGTCGTGGGCACGCACGTCGTCGATGTGGCGAAGGGGCGCGGGCACGATGTCGTCGTGCTGTCGCGCCGCACGGGCGCCGATGTGCGATCGGGCGAGGGTCTCGCTGACGCGATCGCGGGCGCGGATGCCGTCGTCGACGTGCTCAGCACGCAGACCCTCTCGGCAGACGTGTCCACCGGGTTCTTCACCGGAACGACGCGCGCACTGCTCGACGCAGAGAAGCGGATCGGCGTTCCCCACCACGTCGCCCTGTCGATCGTCGGCATCGACCGCGCGCCGTACGGCTACTACGCCGGCAAGGTCGCGCAGGAGCGGCTCGTCGAGACCGGTGCCGTCCCCTGGACGATCCTGCGCGCGACGCAGTTCCACGAGTTCGCGGGGCAGACCTACGAACGCGCCAAGATCGGCCCGCTCCATCTCGCGATCCGCATGCGCACGCAGCCGATCGCGGCACGCGAGGTCGCCGAGCGGCTCGTCGAGCTCGCCGAAGAGCCGCCGGCGGGTCGAGCGCGCGACCTCGGTGGCCCTCGCGAAGAGAACCTCGCCGACATGATGCGCGCCTACGCGCGAGCCAAGGGCTCGCGCGCCTGGATCCCCGCGATCTCGCTGCCCGGCGAAGGAGGGCGACGTCAGCGCGACGGGTCGCTCCTTCCCGGTGCGGACGCGCAGCTCGGCACGCAGACATTCGACGAGTGGCTCGCGACCCAGCGGTTCTGATCGGGTCGACCAGACGACGGATGCCGCGCCCCCGCCCGCGTGGACGGAGGGTCGCGGCATCCGCTGCGCCTGCCGTCAGCCGAGGTTCGCGGGTCGCGCCCAGTCCTCGCCGAGCACGTGCTGCGCGAGGAACGCGAACACGGTCTCGTACCAGACGACGGCGTGCTGGGGCTTGAGCACCCAGTGGTTCTCGTCGGGGAAGTACAGGAACCGGTGCACGATCGAGCCGTCCTCGGCGGCGAAGTGCTTGTTCAGCTCGGACCACAGCCGCAGACCCTCGCCGACCGGCACGCGGTAGTCACGGTCGCCGTGCACGACGAGGAGCGGCGTGCGGATGTTCTCGACGAACAGATGCGGCGAGTTCTCCATCATCGCCTCGGGCGTGAAGATCGACTCCCAGTAGGGCGAGAAGTCCGTCGTCGGACCGAACTGGTCGAGCGCCCACAGGCTCGCGTGCGTCACGATCGCGCGGAAGCGATCGGTGTGACCGGCGACCCAGTTCGCCATGTAGCCGCCGAACGAGCCTCCCATCGCGGCCGTGCGCGTCTCGTCGATGTCGTCGCGTGCGACGGTCGCGTCGGTGATCGCCATGAGGTCGGTGTACGGCGCCTTGCCCCACGCGTTCCAGCCGCGCGCGATGAAGTCGAGACCATAGCCGGTCGACAGCGCGGGGTCGGGCAGCAGCACGGCGTAGCCGCGCGCGACCGCGAGCTGCGGGTTCCAGCGCCAACTCCACGCATTCCAGCTGTTGAGCGGGCCGCCGTGGATCCACAGCAGCAGAGGCGCGGGCTTGTCGGCCGAGGCATCCGGCGGAAGAAGCAGCCACCCGCGCACGCGCGCGCCGTCCTCAGCCGTCGTCTCGACCTCGGTCATCGTCGCCGGGACCTCGGGCAGCTCGAACGGCGCCGTGAGCGGGGTCACGGTGCCGTCTCGCGTGATGCGCACAGGGTGCGACGGCGCCATCCACGACGATCGAAGAGCGACGAGGTCACCCGTCATGCGGTCGACGTGCACGTCGGTGTAGGTGAAGTCGTCGTGCGTGAGCTGCTCGGGTGCGCCGCCGTCGAGCGGGGCGAGGAACACCGGGCCGCGGCCGTCCTGGTCGGCGGTCACGACGAGCGACGCGTCATCGGCGGCGAACGTCAGGCTCGACGGCCAGCGGTCCCATTCGGAGGCGATGCGGCGCGCATCCGAGCCGTCGATCGCCGAGACCCACAGCTCGTACTGCGTCGGGCCGGCCGGGGTCGACTTCTCGGTGCGGAGGAAGGCGAGGCGCGATCCGTCGTGGCTGATCGCGGGGAACTCGAAATCGACGCGCGCCTCATCGAACAGGGTCGTGTGCGCGCCGGTCTCGGTGTCGATCGCGACGAGCCGGTAGCGGGCGTCCTGTCCCTCGGGCACGCGCAACGCCGCGACCACCGTCGAGCCGTCGGGAGTGATCGCCACGCCGGCGGCATCAGCGGAGCGGCCGGGCTTTGGCGTGAGGTCGTGCGGGCGCGGGAGCGATGCGGGGTAGGGCGTGGGCGCGTCCTCGTCCTTCTCCTCGTCCGCGGCATCCGACTCGGCCGACTCGTCGCGCACCGCGCCGACTGTGTCGCGCAGGGCGGCGAGGTCGAGCGCGAGCAGGTGCGGCTCGGCGGGGCCCAGGTCGTGGTCCCAGAAGCGGATGGGGTAGGTCTCGTGCAGGATCGCCGAGACCTTCTTCTTCTTGCGCTCCGCGCGCAGCTTCGCCTCGGCCTCGATCGAGTCGGCGCTCGGCAGCAGCTCGGCCGACGCGACGATGCGACTGGCGGCCTCGGCGACCGCGGCGATCGACGAGACGCCGCCGGCGAGACGCGTCACCGCGCGGGCCTCGCCGCCGCCCGCGGGCAGCAGCCACAACTGACCGGACTCGTCGTCTTCGTCGGCGTCGGAGTCTGGGCGCGCCGACACGAAGAGCACGTCGCCTGTCGAGGTGAAGGCGGGGGCCGCTTCGCCCTTCGCCGACCGCGTGAGGCGGCGAGGAGCGGCATCCGTTCCGTCAGCCGGGATCTCCCACAGCGATCGGTCGAAGCCGGTGCCGTCCTTCTTGACCGTGGCGACGACCAGGACCGCGCGACGACCATCGGGTGAGAGCGTGAGCCCCTCGATGCGGGGAAGGGCGATGTACGAATCGAGCGAGTCGAAGGGCGTGGGCATCCCACAACGCTAACCCGGGCAGGCGGTGTCCTGCGCAGTCCGTTCACATCTCTTCGTGGGTATTCGGGTCGCCGTTCCACAGCCGCCCGCGCTCGAGCGCCGAGATCGCGGCGACCTCGTCGTCGGTGAGCTCGAAGCCGAATACGTCGGCGTTCTCCCGCTGGCGGTCGGGGTCACCCGACTTCGGAATCGGCGTGCTGCCGAGCTGCACGTGCCAGCGCAGCACGATCTGCGTCGGCGTGACGCCGTGGATGTGCGCGAGCTCGACGAGCACCTGCTCGGTGAGCAGCTCCGTGCGACGCGCGAGCGGACTCCAGCTCTCGGTGCGGATGCCGAGCTCGGCGTGCACCGCGCGCAGTTCGGCCTGCGGGAAGTACGGATGCATCTCGATCTGGTTCACCGAGGGGACGACACCGGTCTCGTCGATCAGGCGGCGGAGCATCTGCTCGGTGAAGTTCGAGACGCCGATCGAGCGGATCTTGCCCGCGTCGCGCAGATCGATCATCGAACGCCACGTGTCGACGTAAAGGTCGCGGCTCGGGTTCGGCCAGTGGATGAGCGAGAGGTCGAGGTAGTCGACGCCGAGCGTCGCGAGCGACCCATTGGTGCTCTCGATCGCGAGGTCGTATCCGTGGTGGCGGCCGGGGATCTTGGTCGTGACGAGGAGCTCCTCGCGCGGCACGCCGCTGCGGCGCATCGCCTCGCCCACTTCGCGCTCGTTCTCGTAGTTGACCGCGGTGTCGAGCAGCCGGTACCCGAGCTCGATGGCCGACACCATGGACGCCACCCCCTCCGCTCCGCGCAGGTTGTAGGTGCCGAGACCCAGCTCGGGGAAGGACGTGCCGTCGTTGAGGGTCACCGTGGGGATCTGCATGCGTCCATCTTGGCGCGGGTTCGAGGCGGCGAGGCCGGAAGAGTCGATGCGCGACGAGGCATCCGTCGACGGGTATCACCGCGGGGCGGTTTTCGATGCCCCGATATTCTCGGTTCATGCCGCTTCTCTGGATCGTTCTGGGGCTTGCGGCGCTCGTCCTCGGTGCTGAGCTCGTCGTCCGCTACGGCGCGCGCCTCGCGCGGCAGCTGGGGTTACCGCCGATCCTCATCGGCCTCACGGTCGTCTCGATCGGGACGAGCCTTCCCGAGCTCGCGGTCGGCATCGACGCCGCCAACAACAACGTCGGTTCGCTCGCCGTCGGCAACATCGCGGGGACCAACATGGTCAACCTGCTCCTCATCCTCGGGCTGTCCGCGGCGATACGCGCGCTGCCGCTGACGCTGCAGACGATCCGCCTCGACCTGCCGATGATGGGCGGCGCAGCGTATCTCCTCCTGATCTTCGGGATCGACGGAGCCCTCGAGGTGTGGGAGGGCATCCCGCTCGTCGTGTTCGCCCTCGTCTACATGGTGCTGCTGGTGCGATGGACCCGCCGGGAGAGCGCGCTCGTGCTCGCGGAGTTCGCCGCCGAGTACCCCACACCCCCTCGGCGTGAGCACAAGTTCGGCACGATCGCGATCCAGTCGCTGCTGCTGGTCGTGGGCCTCGTGGTGATCGTGGTCGGCGCCGACTGGCTCGTCGACGGTGCGGTCGAGCTCGCACAGGCGCTAGGGGTGTCGGATGCCCTCATAGGCTTGACCATCGTCGCGATCGGCACGAGCGCGCCCGAGCTCACGACGACGATCATCTCCACCATCCGGGGCGACCGCGACATCGCGATCGGCAACCTCATCGGGTCGAGCATCTTCAACCTGACGATCATCCTCGGCGTGACGCTGCTGTTCTCCCCGGGCGCGATCCTCATCGGACCGCAGCTCGTCTACGTCGACCTGCCGCTCATGGCGGCCGTCTCGTTCCTCTGTGCTCCGCTCATGACGTCGGGGCGCATGCTGTCGCGCCGTGAGGGGTTCGGGTTCGTGGTCACCTATATCGCGTATCTCACCTACCTGATCGTCGCCCGTACCTGACGTCAGCCACGCGCTTCACTCGTCGTCGAAGTCCGTCCACGCCGCGATGTCGACGCCGTGGTTGTCAGGTGACGCGAGGGTCCAGTACTCGGGAGCGTGGGAGTCGTCGACCATGCGCCCGCCCGCCGCGAGTGCGGCCTCGATGCGCTTGCGTGCGACATCGGGCGGCACCGACACGTCGATGTGCATGCGGCCGCGTCGCGACTTCGCCGGCTCCAGCTGCTGGAACCACAAGTGGGGGCCGCGGCGGTTCGCGTCGATGGCGTCCTCCATCCCCAGCTCCTCGTAACCGAAGGCCGCCGCGAAGAAGGGCCGCACGTCGATGTCGGGGTCATGCGCGATCGCGAGCCCGACCTGCTGCAGGTTCGTCGGGTCGGGCTCCATCCCCAGCTCACGCGCTGCTGCGGAGACGCGTTGCGCGAGCTCGATGTCGCTCCCGGTGAGCCCGCCGCTCCGCCGCGAGAAGGTGCGGACGGTGACGCCCTCGGGCCGCAGGTCGACGTCGGGATGGTGCTCGAGCTCGCCCGCGATCCGTCCGATCTCGACCACGAGCCGCACAGCCTGGTCGTACGACTCGGCGCGGTAGAAGGCGTAGGCGCCGAAGTAGAGGACGCGCCAGTCGTCGACACCGGATGCCTCGTGGAACTCCTTCGCCGAGACCGCGGTGCGCACGCGCCCGCTGCCGATCGGCGGCTGCGAGAGGATCGCCTCGGCGAGCTCATCCGGACGCGTGAGCATCGGCCAGTGCCCGGTCGGGATGTCGACGTACGTCACATCCTTGATGCGCGTGAACTCCTGCACGGGCGGCGCGCCCTCTGCGATCCACGAGAGGAGGTCGTCGGAGGCGAACTCCGTCGCGATGACGGTCACGGGGACGTCGTATCGCCGCTCGTCGCCCGCGTAATGCGCCTCGTCGCTCACGACCCGCGCCGGCGTCGGCACGGCGTACGCGGCGAGCGCCTCCTGGCCCGCCTCGCCGAGGTCGCGCGTGTCGGCCTCGTCGAACTCGGACCACGCCGGCAGCGGGATGACGCCGTCCTCCACCGTGTAGCCCTCGACGAGGGGCCTGCCTTCGACCGCGGGGAACCCCGAGATGTAAATCGCGCGCGCCACCTTGTCAGGACGCGCCGCGACGGCGAGGGAGACGATGCCGCATCCGGCCGAATGCCCCACCACGATGACGGGCGCCTCGCACGCGTCGATCTCGGCGATCACCGCATCGACCGCATCCTGCTGAGTGACACCCGACCGATCGCCGTCGTCGCGGCCCATGCCCGGCAGCGTCAGCGCGTGAGGGCGATGACCGGATGCCTCGAGCTTCGGCGCGACGGCGTACCACGCCCAACCGCCGAGCCACATTCCGGGTACGAGGATGATGTCCATTAACCGGCCTCCTCAGCCGTCGATCGTGTTGGTCGGCACGCGCTCACGCGAGTATTGCGCGTGCCACCGACAGCCGTCGAGTGGCTCCGCCCTTTGACGGTTCTCGCAGGAAGCGCCACGGTTTCGTCCAGACCGGTCACGCAGACTCGATGACTTGTGTCCGACCCGAGGGCACGCCCGCCGCCGCGTGCCGGCGACGGGAAAGCGACCCGAAAGACGCGTTCCCGCATGCTCTCCACGCCCACGTCCGCCCTGCCCGCCGCCCCCGCCGCGCCCGAGCCCGCCGCCGCCCCCAAGCGTCGTCGTGCGGCGGCGCTGACCGCCGGCGCCGTGCTCGGCACGACGATCGGCCTCGTGGCCCTCACGGGCTTCACCGCCGCCTCGATGCCCCTCGCCTCCGGCGCATCCGCGGCCGTCGCGAGCCCCGTGCAGGTGGCCGGCACGGCTCTCGCGGCGCTCACCGACACGAGCGAGCCGGCGCTGTTCGAGAAGATCGCGGCGGATGCCGACGCGGCCCTCCGTGCGACGGACAACGCGGTCGAGCGCGCGAAGCAGGTCGAGGCGGATGCCGCGGCATCCGGTCTCGACCTCGGCGAGGGTCCGACGACGATCGACACGAAGCACCTGCGCGCGGCCGCCGAGCGGGTCGAGAACTTCGTCGGACTGCCGCCGATGCTCCCGTCGCTCACGAAGACCGTGATCGCGCACCTCGAGGACGTCGTCACCGAGACCAACGCTCTCCGGGCGCGCCACGACGCCGCCGCGAAGGCCAAGGCCGAGGCGGAAGCCGCTGCGGCCGCCGCGGCCGCTGCCGCCGCCGAGGCGCAGCGCAAGGCCGAGGAGGCCGCCGCGGCACTCGCCGCCGCCAACACCGTCGAGGGCGCGCAGGCGATCGCCCGCGACCTCGCCGCGTCGCAGTACGGCTGGGGCGGCGACCAGTTCTCGTGCCTCGTGAACCTGTGGAACCGCGAGTCGGGCTGGAACTACCAGGCCTACAACGCCGGAAGCGGCGCGACCGGCATCCCGCAGGCGCTGCCCGGCAGCAAGATGGCGACCGCGGGTCCGGACTGGCAGACCAGCGCACGCACGCAGATCGTCTGGGGCCTCGACTACATCGCCCGCGCGTACGGCTCCCCGTGCGGCGCGTGGGGCCACTCGAACGCGTTCAACTGGTATTGATCCGGGAGGGCGTCCGCGGCATCCGTGTCACACTGACCTCGTGCGCCGGCTGACGACGATCGGGGTCTACGGGGTCGACGCCGAGTCGTTCCTGCGGCGCCTGCGCGACGCGGGCGTCGGCGTGCTGCTCGACACGCGACAGCGCCGCGGTGTGCGCGGACCCGAGT
Source organism: Microbacterium sp. (assembly GCF_035687345.1). GTDB lineage: Bacteria > Actinomycetota > Actinomycetes > Actinomycetales > Microbacteriaceae > Microbacterium. Next base: position 12,917 of record NZ_DASRXZ010000119.1, on the reverse strand, counting down.
ACGCGTGGGCGAACTCGCTCCGCCTCCAGGCCCTGCTCTTCGATGCGGGCATCGCGTACCGGCATCTGCCCGACCTCGCGCCGACGACCGAGCTGCGGCAGCTGCAGTATGCCGAAGACGACCGCCGGGGCGTGGGCAAGCGGTCGCGCGACGCGCTCGCGCCCGAGTTCGCACGCCGATACGTCGCCGAGGTGCTCGACCGCGCCGACCTCACGCCCGTGCTCGAGGCCCTCGACGAGGGCGTGATCCCAGCCTTCCTGTGCGTCGAGCGCGACCCCGAGGCGTGCCACCGGTCGCTGATCGCGGGACGGATGCGGCGAGACCACGGCGTCTCGGTCGAGCACCTTCTGCCGTGACGGCGTCCCTCAGTCCGGAGCGGCGAACTCGGCTGAGCCGGCCACCGCGCGCGCATAGCGCTGCGAGATCTCCTCGAGCAGCGGCACGAGTTCGCGCGGCGACTCCACGACGAAGTCCATCATGAGCATGCCGATGTACGCCGCGACGGTGTCGAGGCTGTCGGCACCCGTCACGAGCACGCACGTGTCGTCGTCGATCGGCTCCACAACGCCGACCGTCGGGTTGATGCGGGCGAGCACGCGTTCGGCGGATGCGGCGATCCGCAGCCGCGCGTGCACGTTCCAGCCCTCGATCGCGATCGAGCGCAGGGCGAACGCGGTGTAGTCGCCGCCGGGAAGCGGCTGCGGGTCGAAGCGGCGGCGGGTCGGCATCCGCAATCTCATCCGATCGACCCGATAGGTCGCCCACGCGCCGCTCTGCGGATCGCGTGCGACGAGGTGCCAGCGTCGCTTCCAGCTCAAGAGGCGATACGGCTCGACGAGGCGCGCCTCGTCGTCGTAGTCGAAGCGCAGCCACTCGACGTCCTGGATCGCCGCGGCGATCGCGCGCAGGGCCGTCGCGTCGACTTCGGGATCCGGGGCATCCGTGTCGACGTTCTCGGGCGCGCGCTCGATCGAGCGCAGCGCTTCGACCGTGGGCCGCAAGTGGGTCGGCAGCACCTGTTCGAGCTTGTCGAGCGCACGGCCCCCGGCCTCCTCCACCCCGCTGATGCCGGCCGCCACGCGCAGGCCGACGGTCACGGCGACCGCCTCCTCGTCGTCGAGCAGCAACGGCGGCAGCGTGCCGCCCGCGCCGAGTCGGTAGCCGCCGACCGGTCCGCGCGTCGCGTCGACCGGGTACCCGAGGCCGCGGAGGCGGTCGATGTCGTGGCGGACCGTGCGCGTCGAGACGCCGAGCCGCTCGGCGAGCTCGCGCCCGGTGCGCTCGCGCGCGGACTGCAGGAGCGCCAAGAGACTCAGCAGGCGGGCGGGCGGATCGGCCACGAAGATTCCTCGAGATCGGTCGGATTATTAGGAACGGATCGAGCCTAATAGCACCGTAGCGTCGGAGACATGAACACCACCACCGCCCCCCTCTCCCTCCGCCCCTTCACCGTCTCGATCTCCGACGCCGAGCTCGCCGACCTGCGCGAGCGCCTCTCCCGCACGCGCTTCCCCCAGCCCGCCCCGACCGACGACTGGGACGCCGGCACACCGAACTCGTACCTGCGCGAGGCCGTCGCCGCGTGGAAGGCGTTCGACTGGCGCGCCGCCGAGACGCGGATCAACTCCTACCCGCACTTCATGACCGAGATCGACGGCCAGCCGATCCACTTCATCCACGTGCGCTCCGAGCACCCCGGCGCGACGCCGCTGCTCCTCGCCCACACCTACCCCGGGTCATCCGTCGACTACCTCGACATCATCGACCGGCTCGTCGACCCGGTCGCGCACGGCGGCAAGGCGGAGGACGCGTTCGACGTCGTGATCCCGGATGCGCCCGGCTTCGGCTTCTCGCAGCCGCTCACCGCGGCGGGGTGGACGACCGCCCGCGTCGCCGCCGCGTACGACACCCTCATGCGCGGCCTCGGCTACGAGCGCTACGGCATCCACGGCTCCGACAACGGCGCCATGGTCGCCCGCGAGCTCGGGCTGCTGAATCCCGAGGGCTTCCTCGGCCTGCATGTGCTGCAGCTCTTCTCGTTCCCGTCGGGCGACCCCGCCGAGTTCGAGAAGCTCGAGCCGCAGGACTACGCCGGACTCGAGCACATGCAGTGGTTCCAGTCCGTCGGCGGCTACAACACGATGAACGCGTCGCGGCCGCAGACGATCGCCGCGGGCCTGAGCGACTCGCCGGTCGCGCTCCTCGCGTACAGCGAGCTGTTCAACAGCTTCGGCAACGGCACCTCGCTCGTGCCGCTCGAGAAGATCCTCCTCGAGGTGAGCGTCAACTGGTTCGCGAACGCCGCGTCGGGCATGAGCCGCGTCTACCTCGAGGACGCGCGCCGGCAGGCGGAGCCGCAGGTGAACGCCGCTCCCACAGGTGTCGCCGTCTTCGCGGACGACTTCCAGACGATCCGGGTCTTCGCCGAGCGCGACAACTCGAACATCGTGCACTGGAGCCGCTTCGACGAGGGCGGCCACTTCGCGGCGCTCGAGCGTCCGGAGACCGTCGTCGGCGACATCCGCGAGTTCTTCCAGAAGGTGCGCTGACGGGCTGGTCCGGGTCGTTCGCGCGGCCCGTACCAGAATCACAAAAAGATAACGACGAACCCTTGCCGTCGTTACCTTCTCGTTATAGAGTGCATGCACGGTAGTTGTTTTGCTGTGGCAGCTGCCGGCATGTGATTGCAGGACACTCTTGGTGCAAGGGACAAGGGCCGGTCGGTAGCCTCTCCGACCGGCCCTTACTCTGTCAGCACTCGATGACGTTCACCGCGAGCCCGCCCTCACTCGTCTCCTTGTACTTGTGCGACATGTCGATGCCGGTCTGCCGCATGGTCTCGACGACGGCGTCGAGCGACACGTAGTGCGAGCCGTCGCCGCGCAGCGCGAGGCGCGCGGCCGTGACGGCGGTCGACGCGGCGATGGCGTTGCGCTCGATGCACGGGATCTGCACGAGCCCGCCCACCGGATCGCACGTGAGGCCGAGGTGGTGCTCCATCGCGATCTCGGCCGCGTTCTCGATCTGCCGGTTGGTGCCGCCCATGACCGCGGTGAGTCCACCTGCGGCCATCGCGCACGCCGAGCCGACCTCCGCCTGGCATCCGCCTTCGGCGCCCGAGATCGACGCGTTCGCTTTGAACAGCGATCCCAGCGCGGTCGCCGTGAGCAGGAATCGACGGATGCCGCGCCGCCGGTTCGCCTCGACGTAGAGGTCCTCGTCGTGGTCGTCGAGGCGCTCCTCGCTCAGCGACCGGGAGGAGGAGCCGCCGAACGCGAACAGCGCACTGCCGACGAGCGGTCCGTGTGGAGTGACGGCGTTGTCGGCGCCGAGCCCCGAGTCGGCGAGGAAGCGCCACCAGTACATCGCGACCGCGGGGAGGATGCCCGCCGCGCCGTTCGTGGGCGCCGTGACGACGCGCCCGCCCGACGCGTTCTCCTCGTTGACCGCGAGCGCGAAGGCACCGAGCCACTCCCCCGGCAGCTCCCGGTGCCCCGACGCTTCGGCCTCTTCGAGCTGCTCTCGTATCGCGGCAGCGCGCCGCTTCACGCGCATGATGCCCGGGAGCTCTCCGTCGGCGTGGAGGCCGGCCTCGATGCATCCGGCCATCGCGTCCCAGATCGCGTCGAGACCCGCCGCGACCTCCTCTTCTGACCGCACCGCCTGCTCGTTGATGCGCGCGGCCTCGGCGATCGTGAGTCCGTGCTCGTCGCACAGAGCCAGGAGCTCCTGTGCGCTGCGGAAGGAGAGCGGGAAGGGCCGCGCCGCGGCCTGCGCGGGCTCGCCCTCGCGACGGATGAAGCCGCCGCCGATCGAGTAGTACGTCTCCTCCGCGAGCGGCGCCCCTGCGGCGTCGAGCGCGATGAGGGTCATGGCGTTCGGATGCCCCGGCAGCCGCGTCCGCGGCGCGAACTCGATGTCGTCCTTCGCGAACCGCACCGCGTGCGTACCCGCGAGAGCGAGCGTGCCCCCGGCGGGCCAGTCGCTCCACGCGCGGCGGACGGCATCGGGGTCGACCGTCGCGGGGTCCTCGCCGCGCAGTCCGGCGACGACGGCGTCGGGCGTTCCATGGCCGATGCCGGTCGCGCCGAGCGAGCCGAAGAGCGTGCAGCGGATGCGGACGGTGCGGTCGAGGACTCCCGAGTCTCGCAAGCGGTCGGCGAAGTCACGGGCCGCCCGCATCGGGCCGACCGTGTGGGAGCTCGAGGGTCCTACGCCGACGGAGAACAGCTCGAACGCCGAGACGTAGGCGCTCACCCCTCCAGGTTAAGCGAGGCGTGCGCGGTCAGACACCGCCGCCTCCGCCGCCTCCGCCGCCTCCACCGGCGGACCCGCCCCCGCCCGAGCCGCCGGACGTCGACGACGACGCCGAGGCGCTGGACGAAAGCGACCCGATGCCGGCCGAGAACGCGGCGGCGTTGAATCCGCTCGAGCCCACGTACCACCCCGGGTTGCCCTGCGATCCGTACAGCACCGCGAGGCGCTCCGCCCACTCGCGCTCCTGCCCGAACACGACCGCGTACGGCAGCAGCATCTCGTAGAGCTTGAGCATCTCTCGCGGATCGTTCGGGTCGATCCGCACGCGCTCGGCGCCCTGCGGCGACTGGAGCATGCGGATGCGGTCGGCCTCCGCCCACTCGATGAAGACCTTCAGTCCCTTGAGGTGGTCGCGCACCTCGGCGCCCTCGGCCGTGAGCGGCTTGTGCGAGACGAGCCCGATCGTGGCGAAGACCACGAGCCCCGTCGCGATGATGACGAGGACCGGGACCCACCCGTCGACGAACGCATCCAGCGCCGCGATGCCGAAGAGGACCACGAAGGCCGCCGCCAGAATGGCGACGACCACGGGCAGCGCGCGCACGCCCAGGGGCACGCGACGGCGCAGCCCGCGCCGATCGAGCTCGCGGTTCGCGGCTTTGATGATCGCCTGCGCGGCCGTCGAGAAGCGCGTGTCGGTGCGGCCGAACTCGAACTCCTCGCCGGGTGTGCCCGTCGGGAACAGGCCGTCGAGAAGCATCCGCCCATCGCCGTCCGCTCGCGACGGGTCCACGAGCACGGCCCGCAGCTTCGCTTTGCCGGTCCACGAGCGTTTGCCCTCGACGATCCGGATGCTGCCGACGACAGCCTGCTCGAGCACCTCTGCCGGGATCGCCTTCGTCGTCTTGCCGAGCAGCACCGCGCTCTCGAGGGCGTCGACCTGGCGCGGCGGCGTGTACTCGGCGATGATCGTCGGCCTGCCGGACGCGTCGCGCAGCTTGCGGGATCGCGTGACGCCGGCGAACACGGCCGCGCCGCCCGCGAAGAGCGCCGCGATTCCCTGCGCCCAGCCCCACGGCGACGCGAAGTAGGCGGAGTCGAACGTCGTGAAGGTGCCCGCCTCGAAACCGACCGCGATCGTCATTGTCTGGAACGCGGCGAGCTGATCGGCGGATGCCACCACCGTCGCGCCCCCGTCGTTCGACGGCGCCGCGGTGATCGCGCACTGCTGGGTCGAGCCTTGATACCCCTGGTAACACGCCTGCTGTCCGGTCAGCGCGTCGGACAGCTCGGGCGGCACGATGAGCGTCGTCGACACCCGTCCGAACGGCTGCCGCCAGTCGGCACCGTTGACATCCCAGTAGAACTCGTCCGCGCCGACATCGTCGAAGTACCGCGTGACGTTCTCGAGCGTGTACGTGAACACGAAGGTCTGCCGCCCGTGCACGTATTCGTCCGCACGCGACGTCATGATGTACCAGCCGTCCTCCGACGCGACTTCGGACGGGCGCGGCCGGCCGTTCTCGTCGGTGATCGAGATGAGACGCGGATTCAGCGGCGCCCCCTGGTACGAGTCGGGGATCATCCGGCGCATGCCGCGGTTCTGGTCGAAGTCCGGGAACACCGCCACGAACGTCTCCACCACCTCGAGCGTGCTCGCGCCGTCCTCGGCGCGACCGATCGTATAGACGACGTCCAGGCTCTCGAACGTGAACGCCTCGACGTCGGTACCCGCGACCGCGGCCGTCGCGGCATCCGTCTCCGTCGCGGAGGCGGCGGATGCGCCGCCCAGCGCCCCCGCGAACGACACCGCCACAGCGATCGCACTGACGACGATCCTCTGCCAGACAGACATGTCCCTCAGCCTAGGGGCGGGTTCCGCGCGGACTCTCTCCCGGCGTCGCACTCGGGCTCTACTCTGGTGTGCATGACGGACCGCCGCCTCGCGATCGACGCCTGGGAGAGTCTCTTCCGTGCGCAGCACGAGATCTTCGAACTCATCAGCCGCGACTTCGACGAGGGAGAGCTCACGCAGGCCGAGTACGACGTGCTTCTCACGGTGACGCGCGGCGAAGATCAGACGGCTCGACTGCGCGACGTGACCGCCAACATGCTCATCAGTCAGCCGAGCGTCTCACGGCTCGTCGATCGCATGGTCTCGCGCGGCCTCATCACGAAGTGCCCCGATCCCGACGACGGCCGCGGCGCGCTCGTCAGGGCGACGCCCGAGGGCGCGTCGCTGTTTCGCAAGCTCGCGCACGTGCACGGTCGCCAGATCGCGGAGCGGATGTCGGTGCTCTCCGACGACGAGCTGGCGAAGCTGCGCGAGCTCACGTCCAAACTCCGCGACCGCGCGAAGGTCGACGGCGCCGGCTGACCCTTCGCCTCGTCGCCGCGCTCCTCGCTCAAGGACCGGAGCGTGCGGCATCCGTCATCACGGCGTCCGCCTGCGCAGTGTGAGCGACGCGAGCACCACGGCACCCACGACGAACGCGACCACGATGAGCAGCGGCCCGTAGACCTCCCATTCCTCGTCGCCGGCCGTGACCGCGTTGACGGCGTCGACCGCGTAGCTGAGCGGAAGCCAGTCCGAGATCGCGTACAGCGCGTCGGGCATCTGGTCGCGCGGCATGATGATCCCGCCGAGGAGGATCTGCGGGAACACGATGATCGGCATGAACTGCACGGCCTGGAACTCGGTCCGCGCGAACGCGCTCGCGAGCAACCCGAGCGCCGACCCGAGCACGGCGTCGACGACGGCGACCAGCCCGAGTTGCCACAGCGGACCATCGACCTCGAGCCCGCACACGGAGACCGCGAACGCGACCGTGATGAGCGCCTGCACGATCGCGGCGGCCGCGAACGCGATGGCGTATCCCGCGATGAAATCGCCCTTGCCGAGCGGCGTCGTCATGAGGCGCTCGAGCGTGCCCGACCGGCGTTCGCGCAGGGTCGTGATCGACGTGATGAGGAACATCACGACGAACGGGAAGAGCGCGAGGATCGCCGGGCCGACCATCTGGAAGACCTGGTCCTGATCGACGAACAGCCACGCGAACAGGCCGACGAGCAGGCTCGGGGCGACGAGCATGAGCGCGACCGAGCGGTGGTCGTGGCTGAGCTGGCGGAGCACCCGCCCCGCCGTCGCGAACGTGCGTGAGAACCTCATCGCCGCGCCTCCGTCCCGGAGTCGTCGCCGTGGCGATGCTCGGAACGCGGATGCGCCCGCGCGTCCTTCTCGACGAGCGCGAGGAACGCGTTGTCGGGGTCTTCCTCGCCCGTCGCCTCGAGGAACGCACGCGGCGTCGTGTCGGCGATCACACGCCCCGAGCGCATGAGCAGCAGGCGGTCGCATCGCAGCGCCTCGTCCATGACGTGGCTCGACACGATGAGCGTGGCACCCTCTTCGGCGAGCGTGCGGAACACCGCCCACAGCTCGGCGCGCAACAGCGGGTCGAGGCCCACCGTCGGCTCGTCGAGCACGAGCAGCTCGGGCGAGCCCAGCATCGCGACCGCGAGCGACACGCGGCTCTCCTGGCCGCCGCTGAGCGAGTCGATCGTCTGCTTCGCCTGGTCGGCGAGCCCGACGCTCTCGATCACGCGATCGACGTGGTCGCGCGGAGCGCCGATGAGGCGCGCGAAGTACCGCAGGTTCTGCTCGATCGTGAGGTCGCCGTACACCGAGGCGGCCTGCGTGTCGTACGCGACCCGGTGGCGCAGCGTCGCCGAGCCGGCGGGCTGGCCGAGGACCGTCACCGTGCCGGAGGCGATCTTCTGCACGCCGACGATCGACCGCATGAGCGTCGTCTTGCCGCAGCCCGACGGGCCGAGCAGGCCCGTGATGCGGCCGCGCGGGATCTCGACGTCCAGCCCCTCGAACACGCGCGTCCTGCCACGCCGCACGTGCAGATCGCGCACGAGGACGGCGGGTGAGGCATCCGGCACGGCGGGATTATTCATCACGCGATGAATTATGCTCCCGGGCTATGCGGCGGTCAAGACGTCTGGCCGCCCCCGGCGTTGAAGTGCTCCCAGTGACCCTCCGAGATGACGTCGACAGCGCCGTCGACGACCCTGATCGCGGTCTCCTCGTCGATCGCGTACGCGGGGCCGGGGATCTTCGTCGCCCATCGACGAGCCGCCTCGGTGGTGTTCTCCGTCCAGCCCGGGTAGTCGAGGTGCGGGAAGATCGAGAAATCCACGACTCCGAGCGTCTCGTCGGTGCCATCGGGCTGCCAGTCGACGAACTCGCGAGCGATGCGCGGGGTCATGACCATGCTCCCGGCGCTCACGCCGACCCAGATGGTGTCGTGCAGCTCGGGCAGCAGATCGGCGAGCCCGGACTCCCGCATCCACTTCGCGAGGAAGACCGCCTCGCCGCCGTCGACGAGCAGCACGTCCGCCGCGCGCACCCACGGCTCCCACCGCTCACGGCCGATGCTCGGCAGCACCGCGAGCTCGAGCACGCCGACGGACTTCCACCCGAGTTGGACCATGCTCTCGACCTCGTTCCTCCACCGCCCCGCGGTCGAGTTCCACACCGACTGCGGCGAGCACATCGGCTGACCCCATTGCGCCGTGGGCACGAACAGCGCGTCCGCCTCCTCGATGGGCTTGCCGAGCATGTCGACGAGGGCGTTGCGGATGCTGTCGTTCGTGACGCCGCCGGACGTGAGGAGCAGTTTCATCGAATGCCTTCCTGCGCGAGGGGTGCCGGGCTGCGCTCGGCCCTGAACTGGTAGGTGGTCTGGCCGAACGGCTCGCCCTTGGAGTGCCCGCGCGCTTTCGTCGGAGTCACCTCGTAGACCACGATCTCGACGTCGGGCGCCGCCAGCGTCTCGAGCCGGCCGTCCGCCGGCTCCAGGATCCAGCGACCGTCCCACCGCGTGCGGAAGAGGTCGGCGACGCGGCGCAGCGCCTCGGGATCGGTGATCGGCGTCGCGGTGCCCTCGAACATCACGTCCAGTCCCCGGTCCCATTCGGTGTCGCCGACGAGCACGAGGATGTTCGGGTTGGCCTGCAGGTTCGCGTGCTTCACCTCGCGGCGGCCGGTATGGAAGTACATCCGGTCATCGTGAAACACGGGGACCACCGGGGTCGAATGCGGACGCCCATCGGGCCGCACGGTCACGATCCATGCCACTTCGGCGCGGGCGAGACGCTCGGCGGATGTGGCCCACGGAGTGGGCAACGCGGCGGGGTCGCTGAACCGCCTGTCGAGGCTCTCGGTCGGCATCGCCATCGATCCTCCAAACTGATTGCAGAGTGGAACCGGTGTGCGCCAACCTAGCAGTACCGATTGCAAAGTACAATTAGATTCATGACGGATGGTCGGGAGGACGGTCACCGGTCGGGGTGCCCCATCAACCTGGCCGTCGAGGTGCTCGGTGACCGTTGGTCGCTCGTCGTGCTGCGCGACGTGATGTTCGGCAACCGCCACCACTTCCGCGAGCTGCTCACCGGGTCGGAGGAGGGCATCGCGTCGAACATCCTCGCCGATCGGCTCCGGCGCCTGGTCGCACAGGGACTGCTGTGGCGCTCCGACGACGAGACGCATCGCCAGAAGATCCGCTACAGCCTGACCGAGGCCGGCATCCAGCTCGTGCCTGTGATGGCGGCGCTCGGATCGTGGGGCCGCCGGCACCTGCCCGCGAGCCACGAGCTGTCGGTCAGAGCCGAGCTGCTCGAGAGGGGCGGACCCGAGCTGTGGGACCGCTTCATGGACGAGCTGCGCGAGCAGCATCTCGGCATTCGGCGACCCCCCGGCGCCGCTTCGGTCTTCGCGGAGCTCCAGGCGGCCTACGAGGCGGCGGTCGCCGAATCCGCCCCCGCGGTCACTCCGTGAGATATCGCTGCACGGTCGGACCAATCCGTGCGACGAGCTCATCGACGGATGCCCCGGCCAGCGGCTTCAGCTTGAGCACGTAGCGCCCGAGCAGGAGCCCCGCGATCTGCGTCGCGACGAGCGAGGCGCGCAGCTCGGCATCCGGCACGTCCAGCTGGTCCGCGATGCGACCGATCAGCTCGCGCGACAGGAACGCCGCGAGCAGAGGGGTCGTGAGGCGATTGCCGAGCGTCGCGCGCAAGAGCGCGAGGCCGCGCTTCTGCACGTCGGCGTCCTGCCACGTCTCGAGCACGTACCGCACGAGGCGCTCGCCGATGTCGTCGCGGGGCCCCTCGAGCAGGCGCGGCACGTCGACATCAGGCCGGATCGGCGCGTCGACGATCTCGGTCAGCAGGTCGGCCTTCGTGCCGAAGTAGTGGTGCACGAGCGCCGCGTCGACGCCTGCGCGCGCCGCGATTCCGCGCATCGTCGCGCCGTCGTAGCCGAGGTCGCCGAACTCCTCGGCCGCCGCGGCGAGGATGCGCTCGCGCGCGTCCGAAGATCCCCCACGCGGGCGCCCGCGGCGCCGCTTCGCGGTCGGGACGACGTACTCCGGCATGGGGTCAGCATAGGCCGCGGCTGCGACGCGGCACGCGCCCCGGTCACCAGCGGTTGTGCACGTCCTCGGCCCAGCCGGTGATCCCGTCGAACTCGAGGAGCTCTCCCGCGTCGGTGCGGAACGTGCCCGACCAGTGCCCGAAGCACTGGTCCGTCTTCGACGAGATCACGCCGAGGTTGGTCCGCGAGATCTTGTTGTAGAACGGCGTGAACGTCGCGTCGAGACTGCCGCCGGCGACGCGCCACGGGCGGCGCCAGTTCGCGACGTCGTAGTCCCAGGCCAGCTCGTCGTGGATCTTGTGCAGACGTCCGTCGACGAGCATCGCGTTCTCGGTCGACCCCGTGCCGTCGGTCCACTGCCCGCCGACCTGCACGCCGATGACGCGTCCGTTCGAGATCCCGGAGCCGGCACCCCAGTTCCAGGCCACGTCGTACGGCCAGCGACCACGACCGTGGTCGAGCACCGCCCACGACTGTCCCGCAGGCACGTCGCGCTTCATGCCGTCGAGGGTGACCGAGCCGCGCGCCGGGCGAGCCACGTCCTTCACCGTGTATTGGAAACGGCTCGCGGTCCACGGCACGACGACCGCGAGGCGCTCGTGCCCGTCGGGCCGCTCCGCCACGACATCGAACTCCGCCCCCGGGATCCGGGCGCGCAGCCGAGTACCGCCCTCGACCTCGTCGATGTCGATCTCGAGATCCTTGGCGCGGGCCCTCGCGGGGCCGACTTCGAGTCGGGGCGCGAGCTCGACGCCCCGCGCGGGCAGCACCGTCGCGTTGCGGCCCCATGTTCGCTGGCGCACCCGGTCGAGCACCCACACCTCGTGCACGGCGGCGTAGTCGATCGACGACACCGTGAGCGCGAGGATGTGCGTCGGCGTGATGACGTTCCAGTACTCCCAGCGCTTGTTCCGCCCGCCGCCGCGGCCGATGCCGGACGTGTCGACGAGCGGCTGCCGCGCCCATCCGATCGCATCGGTGTTGAGGCGTCCGTTCGGGCGGGTGAGGGAGACGGGTTCGGCGAGCTCGCGCTCGCGACGGGCAGGAGCTTCGGTGGCGGCCGCGGGCGACATGCGCGCGGGCGCGGAGGAATCGGCGGTCATCGGCTTCCTTGCTGACGTTCCGGGGGTTCGGGTTCCGTCGATCCTAGGGGACCCGATCCCGGGGGGCGCAAGCGGGGTGGAGGTGAAACCGCCGGGGAGGCGTACGCCGCATCAGCGTGAAACCGCCGGGCTGGATCGGCCCTCACGCCGTCGTTCAGACGCCCGAGGGGCGTTTCATCCCGGCGCTTTCACGCCCTCGACCGATGACCGCGGACGCACCCGCACAGACGAAACGCCCCGGGCGGGGCCCGGGGCGTGGGTGCTGGCGTGACCGGAGGTCACCGCTCGATGGACTGTGGCGAGTCGGTACTCTCGCGAGCCTCGATCGTCTGCGGGGCGCCCTCGGTCATCACCGGGATCTTGCGCGGCTTCGCCTCCTCGCTCACGGGGATCGTGACGCTCAGCACACCGTTGTTGTAGCTGGCCGAGATGCGATCGGTGTCGATGCCCTGGCCGAGGTTGAGCTGGCGCACGAAGCTCGCCGCCTCACGCTCGCGCGTGATCCACTTGACGCCCTCGCCGGACGGGAGCGTGCGCTCCGCGCGGATCGTCAGCAGCTGACCGTCGACGTCGATGTCGACCGAACCGGGGTCGATGCCCGGCAGGTCGGCGGTCAGCACGTAGTGGTCTCCGTCGCGGTAAAGGTCCATCGGCATACGCCTCGGTCCGCGCACGGTCTCGAAGAGGCTGGACGTCAGCCGGTCGAGATCGCGGAACGGGTCGAACGTTGCCATCGGTCCCTCCTTCTCTTCGTTCACTCGTGTCTCCATTCAAGTTGAGTCGACTCGACTCAACCACTACCAGATTAGCACTCGACACAAGCGAGTGCTAACTCGGAAAGCGTTCGCCCAGAGCGAACAGGAGGTCGGCCGGAGGCCGCGGTCAGGGCCGCTGGAACGACACCAGCCCGACGAGATTCCCCTCGGAATCCCGCACGAACGCCTGCCACTCCTCGTGCCCCGCGGGGCCGAGTCTGTCGTCGTCGTGGGTGAAGATCACGTGCGGCTTCTCGACCACTTCCGCGAGCCCGTCGAGGCGCTCGATCGTCTCGTGCACGTTCTCGACGTGAAGGTATATGAGCGACGACGGGGCGTTCCGATCGAACAGCAGGCGCA
>NZ_DASRXZ010000118.1:0-41044 GCF_035687345.1 Microbacterium sp. | reverse complement strand
CTCGCCCGTGAGATCGGTGCGGAAGATCGTGTCGCTCGCCTCACCGCGCTGCAACAGGAACACCTCTTCGGGGGGCGTGCGGAAGGTGTGCTCGAACGTCGCCGCCGGACCGGCCGCGGTACCGCGCACATCGCGGAACGTCACCGTGTACTCGGTGTCGTCCCACAGCGGCAGCGTGAACCGCACGCCGACACTGCGCCCCGATGTGTCGACGGCGAACGGGGTCGCGGGCTCGACTGTGACCTGCGAGGGATCGACCTCCTGCAGCGCCTGGGTCGTCGTCACGATGAGCCGAGAGCCGGATGCCGCGACCGCTGCCTCGGGATCGACCTCGACCGACGTGACACGGGGCCCCTGCAGCACACTCGCCGCGGCACCTCCGATGCCGAGCACGGCGAGAATGCCTGCGACCGCGAGGAACGTCAGCGCGAACGAGCGCCCGCGACGCTCGCGCGACCGGGTGCGCCGCGTCGGAGCGTCAGTACTCATACGGGTCTCCGGGCTCGTCGATCGGCGCGATCGAGGTCGCGTCGACCACGAGGCGTCCGTCGGAGGTTGCGCGCACGGTCCCGCTCACATTCACCCACTGGCCCGTCTCGGGCAGCTCGGCATCGGTCACGACGGGAAGCCCCGCGGGCTGTGCGTCGATCACGCAGTGCGTGATGACCAGGCGCGTGAGCGTGAAGTCGCCGTCCTCGGAGGGCGTCGCGAAGCCGGTGAGCTCGACCGCGTCACCGTCGAAGGTCTCGGGGTTCGTCGCCGTCGCGAACACGGTCGCCCACTCGCCGACGCCGAAGGTCGTCGTGTCTCCGGATGCGGCGAGGGTCACGGCATCCGCCCCCGCGAAGAGCGGGGCAGCGCCGATGTTCCGCGACATCGCGAGGTCGGCGGACAGCGTCGCGGGCGGCAGCAGGAGGGCGGTCAGGACGACGCCGGATGCCACGACCCCGCCGGTCACCGTCGCGACGAGCGCCGCGGCGTGCCGCACCTGAGGGGTGCGCGGCCCCTGAGCCGTGCGCGGTCCCTGAGCAGTGCGCGGCGCCCGAGCCGTGCGCGGTCCCTGACCAGTGCGCGGTCCCTGAGCCGTGCGCGGTCCCTGAGCCGTGCGCGGTCCCTGAGCCTGTCGAAGGGTCGACGCCTCGACAGGCTCGGCGACCGGGGACGGCTCGGCGACCGGGGACGAATCGGCGACCGGGGAGGGCTCGGCGACCGGGGAGGCACCGTGGCCGTGGCCGTGATCGTGGTCGTGACCATCCTCCTCGGCGCCGAGCGGCAGGGCGAAGCTCGCGATCGCGCCGACGAGCATCACAACCGCCATGCCCATCGCCCACCACGCGGATTCGGGGTTGATGTAGAGACCGAGGCGCCCGGTGAGGCCGAGACCGAGGGTCACGACGGCGAGCACCGTCGCGAGCCCGACGCCGAGCCAGCGCGTCGCGAGCGCGTGCGACTTAGACAAGGAGGTTCACCCCCGTCCCGATCGCGAAGGCGGCGAGCACCACGATCACGACGATGCCGCCCAGCGTGCGCCACGTGAAGGTCGTTCGCATGAGCGCGAGCATCTTGACGTCGACGAGCGGTCCGACGAGGAGGAACGCGACGATCGACCCGGGCGTGAACGTGGACGCGAACGACAGCGCGAAGAACGAGTCGACGTTCGAGCAGATCGAGACGACCATCGCGAGCGCGATCATCGCGACGATCGACAGCGCCGGGTTCGAGCCGATCGCGAGCAGCGTGTCGCGCGGAACCAGCACCTGTACCGCGCCCGCAAGCGCCGAACCGATGATGAGCGCCGGCATCACGGCGCGCAGCTCGATCACGAACTGGGCGAGGGTGCGGTTCCAGTGGCCGCGGGCGCCGACACCCGGTCCCTGAGCCTGCCGAAGGGCGCACGTGTCTCGGAACCGCTCGGTGAGCAGGGAATCGGGCGACGGATGCCGGCTGTACAGCCACCCGACGAGGTTCGCGATCGCGTAGCCCCCGAGCAGTCGGGCGACCAGGATTCCGTCGTCGAATCCGAAGGCCTGGTGGGTCGTGATGATCACGATCGGGTTCACGATCGGCGCCGCGATGAGGAACGTCAGCGTCTCGGGCACCGTGAATCCGCGCATGAGCAGACCGCGCGCGAACGGCACGTTGCCGCACTCGCACACGGGGATGAACATGCCGAGCAGCGAGAGCACCATGCGGCGTGCCCACGCGCGGCGGGGCATCCAGCGCTCGAGGACGCCCGGCGGCACCCACACCTGCACGACGATCGAGAGCACGACCCCGAGCACCACGAAGGGCAGCGACTCGATGAGCACGCTCAGCGCGAGGGTCAGCCCGTCCTGCGCGCGAGTGGGAAGCGAGGCGTCGTAGAGCGTCGGCGCGAGGGCGTCGATCGCGAAGAGGAGTGCCACGAAGGCGATTCCCACGCCGATCCAGATCAGGCCACCGGTCGCTGAGCGAGCGGAGCGAGACGAAGCGTCCTGTCGCCGCGCTTCGTCGCGTCGCTGCGCGCCTCGCCCAGCGACCCGGGAGGGATCAGTCCGCGTCACGCTCGCCGGTCCGCGCCCGCGCGCACGACTCGCACAGCCCGAAGATGTCGACGACGTGCTGTGCCTCGATGAAGCCGTGCTGCTCGGCGGTGCGCCGCGCCCACTGCTCGACGTCGTTCGCCTCGATCTCGACCGTGAGTCCGCACGAGCGGCAGATCAGGTGGTGGTGGTGTCCGGGTGACTCGCATGCGCGGTAGAGGTTCTCGCCCTCGGGGCTCTGCAGCGAATCCGCTTCGCCGAGGGCGGCGAGTCCGGCGAGCGCGCGGTAGACCGTCGCGAGTCCGATGCCCGTGTTCTCTTCGCGCAGCGTCGCGTGGAGGGTCTGCGCGCTCACGAAGCCGCGCGCATCGGCGAGCGCCTCGCGCACGCGCTCGCGCTGCCACGTCGTGCGCTGCGGAACCGGGTTCGCGGGTGCCGGTGCCGCGTGGGCGCGCTGCACTCCGGACCGATCGGACATGCCCGGGAGTCTACCGGCGGGGCCTGAGCGAGAGCCTGGACGCCGGCTCGACCGGTCAGCGGATGCCGCGGCATCCGTCATGCGTGCACGTGCTCCCTCGTCACGCGACCCTGCCGTGCGCCGATCACGCGGCACACGACGTAGATCGCGAACGAGATCGTCGTGATGTAGGGGCTCACGGGGAGCGTGCCCATGATCGCGAGGAGGATGCCCCCGACCGCCGAGACGAGCCCGAACACGGCCGACAGCACCGGCACGGCGAGCGGTCCGGCGGTCACGCGCATCGCGGCGGCGGCGGGCGTCACGAGCAGGGCCATCACGAGCAGCGCGCCGATGATGTGGACCGCGACCGCGACGATGAGCCCGAGCAGCAGCATGAAGGCGAGCGACACCGCGGTCGTCGGCACGCCGCGCGCGGCGGCGGCCTGCGGGTCGAGGGAGTCGAAGCGCAACGGGCGCCAGATGAGCAGGATGCCGAGCAGCACGACTGCGCCGATCACGATGAGCCACCCGAGCTGATCGGACTGCACCGACACGATCTGGCCGGTCAGCAGGCTGAAGCGGTTCGCGCTGCGACCGCTGTACAGCGACAGGAACAGGATGCCGAGGCCCAGCCCGAAGGGCATGAGCACCCCGATGATCGAATTGCGGTCGCGGGCGCGGGCGCCGAGCCATCCGATGATCCCGGCCGCGATGAGCGACCCGACGATCGATCCGCCCACGACATCGGCACCGATGAGCAGCGCCGCCGCGGCGCCGGCGAACGACAGCTCGCTGATGCCGTGCACCGCGAACGCCATGTCGCGCTGCATGACGAACACCCCGATGAGTCCGCCCACGAGCCCGAGCACAGCGCCGGCCCACACCGAGTTCGACACGAGCGCGAGGATCTCGCCGTAGTAGGGCAGGCCGCCGAACATCGCGTCCCACACGTCGTCCCAGTTCATGCGGTGGCCTCGCCGTCCGCGTGGTAGTGGTGCGACTCCTCGGCATCGGGTGCGCCCACGACGACCAACCGGTCGCCCGCGCGCAGCACGAACACGTGCGCGCCGTACAGATCGGTCAGCACATCGGAGCGCAGCACCTCCTGCGGCTTGCCGAGCATGAACCGCCCGTTCGCGATGTAGAGGATGCGGTCGACCTTGCCGAGCAGCGGGTTGATGTCGTGGGTCACGAGCAAGACGGATGCGCCGCTCCGCCGATGTCGGTCGATGAGGCCGACCACCGCCTGCTGATTCGCGAGGTCGAGGCTCGTGAGCGGCTCGTCGCACAGCAGCAGTCGCGGGTCGTCGGCGAGCGCCTGTCCGATGCGGAGGCGCTGCTGCTCTCCGCCTGACAACGTGCCGGCAGGGCGGTTGGCGAAGGCATCCGCGCCCACCTCGTGCACGAGACGGTCGACGCGGGCGCGGTCTCCGCGGCGTGGCCACGGGAACCCGAACCGGTGCCCGTCGACGCCCAGCGCGACGAGGTCGCGCCCCCGCAGGGCGGTGTCGGGAGGGAGCGGCCGCTGCTGCGGCACGTACCCGATGCGGCGGTCGCCGCGATGTCCGAATCCGGGCTGCTGAGCCTGTCGAACAACGCCGAGCGCCGTGATCGTGCCCGCGCTCAGCGGCTCGAGGCCGAGGATCGCGCGCAGCAGCGTCGTCTTGCCCGAGCCGCTGGGGCCGAGCACGGCGATGAGCTCACCGGGCCGCACGTCGAGGTCGAGGCCGCTCCACAGTTCACGGTCGCCGCGACGCAACGCGGCTCCGCGGATGCTGAGGGGCGAGGCATCCGTGTCGTTCCGCACTTGTGGGGCGGCTCCGCTCATCCGGCGAGCGCCTCCGCCAGCGTCGTCGCGTTCGCCTGCATCCACGAGAGGTAAGTCTGGCCCTCGGGGAGGGTCTCGGAGAACTCGATGACGGGAATGCCGTGCGAATCGGCCTCGTTCACGACCCGCGTCGTCTCGGCTCCGCCGGTCTGCGTGTTGGCGATCACCACGCGCACGTCGCCGCTCGCGATGAGGTCGAGCGCCTCGAGCAGCGTCGCGGGCGGCACGTCCTGACCTTCTTCGACGGCCTCGCTGAACGCATCCGGCGTGAGGTCGATCAGCCCTGCGGCCTCGACGAAGTACACCGGCACGGGCTCGGTGACGAAGACCCCCGCGCCGGCATCGGCCGCATCGATCTCGGCGAGCTGCGCCTCGATCGCCTCGATCTCGGCCGTGAACGCGGCGGCGTTGTCGTGGAAGAGATCTCCGTTGTCGGGGTCGAGCGCCTCGAGCTTCGACGCGATCCCGAGCGCGAGGTCGGCCATCGCGCGCACGTCGTACCAGACGTGTTCGTTGAAGCCCTCGATGTGCTCGTGGTCGTGGCTGTGCTCGCCGGAGTCGTCGTGCTCGTCTTCGCCGGAGTCGTCGTGCGCGGCGCCGCCCTCCCACGCGTGCGAGAACTCGACCGCGGTGAGCACGTCGGCGTCGCTGCCGCTCGACTCGATGAGCGCGTCGACGAAGGAGTCGTAGCCGCCGCCGTTTTCGACGATGAGCTGTGCGTGCGCGACCGCGAGCTGGTCGCGGGCGCTCGGCTCGAACTCGTGAGGGTCGCCGTTCGCCGACGACACGATCGAGGTCACGTCGACGAGGTCGCCGCCGATCTGCTCGACGAGCTGGCCGTAGACGTCTGTCGACGCGACGACCTCGATGCGCCCGTCGGACGCGTCCGCCCCGCTGCTCGCGCAACCCGCGAGGACGAGAGCGGATGCCGCGGCCAATCCGGCCACCGTGGTGAGGCGTCGAGCGGTGCGCATGCGAAATACACTAACGCTACTGATAATCGTTCTCAACTTCGTTTTCCCCTGGGGGTCGTTAAGCGCCCGATGCGCGCCCCGTCAACCCCCGCCGCATGACGCCGGCCGCGGCGTACCGTGCCGCTATGGGCTCCCTCACCGAGCACGACCGCGCGCGGACCGCCGCACTTCCGGCGGTCCGGCACCTCGCGATCACGTGGGGCATTCCCGACGAGTACGGCGGCATGACCGCCGCGCTCCTCCACCGCTCGCGGGCGTTCCACCGCGCCGCGGGTGCCGACGTGGACGTCGTCACGTTCGACGAGCGCCCCGACTACCCCGCCGTGCGCGACAGGCTGCGCGAGCGCGGCGCGCTGTGCGACGGCATCCGGATCCTGAACATCTACGAGCACTTCCGCGACGTCGACCGCGAGGCGGTGCCGAGCCTTCCCGAACCGGGGCCGATGCGGCGGCCGCCAGACGAAGAGGTCCGCGGCGACTCCGGCTCGGTGCTCCGCTGGCTCGAGAAGGACGAAGCGACCAGGATCGAGCACCGGCGACTCGACGGCACGACCGCCGTGGTCGACGAGCACCGCCGCTACGGCGGACGCCTCATCACGTCGCTGGACCGCTCCGGCCAGCCGACCGGTCAGTGGCGGACGGCGCGCGAGTTCCGATTCGCATGGCTCGACGAGCTGATCGCGGATGCGCCGGCGGTCGCCGTCGTCGACAGCAAGACCGCCGCCGCGCAACTGCAGCACTACTGGCGTCCGAACGTCACGCTCATCCACGTCGTGCACGGAGCGCACACCGATCGGCAGGGCCGCCTCACAGCGGCTCGGCGGCCCGTGTTCGAGAATCTGCACCGGTGGGACGCCGTCGCATTCCTGACGAAGACCCAACGGGAAGCCGCGATCGAACTGCTCGGCGATCCCGGCAATCTCGTCGTGGCCCCGAACGGCGTCACGGTCCCGCCCGACGTGGAGCGCCTGCCGCCCGACCGCCTGCACGGCGTGATCGTGTCGCGCCTCAGCAGCGCGAAGCGCATCGAGCACGCGCTCCGCATCATCGCGGCGGTGCGCGAGCGCGGCATTCCGGTGACGGCCGACATCGTCGGCGACGGTCCCCGTCGGGCCGTGCTCGAAGCGGAGGCCGCCCGGCTCGGCCTCGGCGACGCGGTGCGGTTCGCGGGCTACCGCGAGGACGCGCACGACTTCGTGCGCCGCGGCGCGTGGACTCTCGTCACGAGCCGGTCCGAGGGCGAGTCGCTGGCGCTGCTCGAGGCCATGGCGGTCGGCAGCCTTCCCGTCGCCTACGACATCCTGTACGGGCCGGCGGACGTCGTCGACGACGGCCGCAACGGATGCCTCGTGCCCGAGGGCGACGTCGAGGCGGCCGCCGTGGCGCTCGCGCGCCTCTGCTCGCAGGACGACGACGCGCTCGCCGCGATGCGCCGGCACGCCCGCGACACGGCGCGCCGGTACGACGACGCCGGCATCGCCAAGCTGTGGGCCGGCATCGAGCGCGACGCCCTCGACCGGCACGCCCGCCGGCCGCCGGTCGACGACGACGCTTTGCGCCGGATCAGGGTGCGGATGCGCCGCGGACGCTACATCGTCACGGGCGTGCTGCGCGATGTGCGGTCCGCGCCCGCGGTCGAGGTGCGTCTCGTGTCACCGCGCGGATTCGCGGTGCGGGCGCTCATGCGCGGCTCCGGTCCCGTCCGATACGCGCAGGTGCCGGAGCGCGAGTCGGGCCGTCTCGGCGGCGACGCCGTGCGGACGACGTTCCTCATCAGCACGAAGGACGGAAGCGTGACCGTGGACGCGGGGCTGCGGCATCCGGATCGCCGTTCCCTGCCTCGTCGCGCGATCGACTTCGCGCGGCGGCTCGTGGGCGAGCGCGTGGATCAGTCGAGCAGCAGCGCCGGCTCCTCGAGGATCGACGCGACGTCGGCGATGAACCGCGACATGCCGTCGCCGTCGATCACGCGGTGATCGAACGACCCCGAGACCGTCGTCACGTAGCGGGGGCGCACCTCGCCGTCGACGACCCAGGGCTTCTGCCGGATCGTCCCGAGCGCGACGATCCCGGACTCACCGGGGTTGATGATCGGGGTGCCTGCGTCCATGCCGAAGACGCCGATGTTCGTGATCGTGATCGTGCCGCCCTGCTGGTCGGCCGGCTGCGTCTTGCCCTCCCGCGCGGTGAGCGTGAGCTTCTCGAGCGCGCGCGCGAGGTCGCGCATCGAAAGGTCCTGCGCGTCCTTGATGTTCGGCACGAGCAGGCCGCGCGGAGTCGCGGCCGCGATGCCGAGGTTCACGTACCGACGCACCCGGATCTCGGCACCGTGATCGGTGTCCACCCACGCCGCGTTGACCATCGGTGTGCGGCGCACGGCCCAGATGACCGCGCGCGCCATGATCAGCAGCGGTGACACCTTGACGTCGGCGAAGTCGGGCGACGCCTTGAGCCGCTTGACGAGCTCCATCGTGCGGGTCGCGTCGACGTCGGTCCACACCGACACGTGCGGCGCCGTGTAGGCCGAGCGCACCATCGCCGACGACGTGGCCTTGCGCACGCCCTTGACCTCGATGGTCTCCTCGCGCTCCTCGTCGGCAGGAGGCACCGGAGCGGCCGCAGCGACGACGGGCGTGACGGATGCCGCACCCGCGCCGCGCTCGACCGGAATCGTCTCCTCGCGCACCGTGCCCCAATCGGGCGTCTGGATGTTGCGGAACACACTCGCCTGCTCGGCGTGCTTGAGCACGTCGTCGCGCGTCACGTCGCCCGCGGGCCCGGTGGGCACGACATCGGCGAGGTCGACGCCGAGGTCGCGCGCGAGCTTGCGGATGGGCGGCTTCGCGATGACGCCGACGGATGCCGCGACCCGCTCTCGAGCCTCTGAACCCGGTTGGTGAGCCTGTCGAACCACGCGCCGGCGCGACTGCACGTGTCCGCCCGTCCCATAGCCGACGAGCACCGACCCTTCACCCGCCGGCGGTTCGCTGGGCGCGCCGTGCTCGGTCTGGCCGACGGTGACCGGCGACCCGCTCGGGGCGGACGCATCCGTCGCCCTGTCGTCACCGACGATCGTGATGATCGGCGCGCCCACGGCCACTGTCGTGCCCTCCGCCGCGAGGATCTCGCCGACCGTGCCGTCGAAGGGCGACGGGAGCTCGACGAGTGACTTCGCGGTCTCGATCTCGACGATCACGTCGTTCACGGCGACGCGGTCGCCGGGGCTGACGCGCCACGAGACGATCTCGGCCTCGGTGAGTCCTTCGCCGACGTCGGGGAGCACGAAGGTCTGGGTCGTCATGCGGGATCCTTTCGCGGCATCCGTCAGTACGTGAGCGCCCGGTCGACGGCCTCGAGCACGCGGTCGGCGTCGGGCAGGTAGACACCCTCGAGTTTGGCGGGCGGGAACGGTGTGTCGAAGCCCGACACCCGCAGCACAGGCGCTTCGAGCGCGTAGAACGCCTTCTCCATGACGGTCGCGGCGACCTCGCTGCCGAGCGAGGTGAAGCCCGGGGCCTCCTGCGCGTAGACCATGCGGCCCGTGCGGCGCACCGAGTCGAGGATCGGGCCGTAGTCGACGGGCGAGAGCGAGCGCAGGTCGACGACCTCGCACGACGTGCCCTCCGACTCGGCGATCGCCGCCGCCTGCAGGAGCGTCGTGACCATCGCGCCATGCCCGACGAGCGTGACGTCGGTGCCGCGGCGCACGATGCGCGACGCGTGCAACGGCAGGGCGCGCGCGTCGAGGTCGACCTCCCCCTTCTGCCAGTAGCGCGCCTTCGGCTCGAGGAAGATGACGGGGTCGTTCGAGTCGATCGCGTCCTGGATCATCCAGTACGCGTCGTTCGGCGTCGACGGGCTCACGACCCGCAGGCCGGGCGTGTGCGTGAAGTACGCCTCGGGGCTCTCCTGGTGGTGCTCGACCGCGCCGATGTGCCCGCCGTAGGGGATGCGGATGACGACCGGAAGGCTCAGCGCGCCCTCGTGCCGGTTCGTGAGCTTCGCGAGCTGCGTCGTGATCTGGTCGAACGCGGGGAAGACGAATCCGTCGAACTGGATCTCGACGACGGGCCGGAACCCGACCATCGCGAGGCCGATCGCGGTGCCGACGAGTCCCGACTCGGCGAGCGGCGAGTCGAGCACGCGGCGGTCGCCGAACTCCGCCTGCAGACCCTCCGTGACGCGGAAGACGCCCCCGAGGCGGCCGATGTCCTCGCCCATGAGCAGCACTCGGTCGCTGTTCGCGAGCGAGGCCCGCAGGCCCGCGTTGAGGGCTCGGCTGAACGGCATCGACTGCGTGCCGGTCGGCGCCGGCGGCGTCGACCCTCCGGTGCCCGTGCCTGTCCCTCCGTTACCGGTGCCTGTCTCTTCGGTCCCTGAGCCTGTCCCTCCGTTGCCGGTGCCTGCGCCCCCGGTGCCCGTGCCTGTCCCCCCGGTCCCTGAGCCTGTCCCCCCGGTCCCTGAGCCTGTTCCCGCGGTCCCTGAGCCTGTCGAAGGGCTGGACGACGCCTCGGCGAGCTCGGCGACCGGGTGGGTGCCGGCGACCGGGCGGGTGCCGGCGACCGGGTGGGCGCCGGCGACCGGGTGGATGCCGGCGACGGGGTCGGTCTCGGTCACGATGCCCCCTCCTCGAACGACGCCTCGTACTCGGCGAGCCACCGCCGCTGCTCGTCGATGAGCGGGTGCGGCTCGCTGTAGACGTGGTCGAACATCTTCGTCGCGGGGATGCCCTCGAGGGCGTTGGTGCGCACGCGCGTGTCGTCGGCGACGGCGGATGCCTCGGCCTCGACATCCGAGAAGAACGCTTCAGATGCCCCGCGCGACTCCAGGTACGCGCGCAGCCGCACGATCGGGTCGCGCTTCGCCCACGACTGCTCTTCGTCGGACGCACGGTACTTCGTGGGATCGTCGCTCGTCGTGTGGGCGCCCATGCGGTACGTGAGCGCTTCGATCGCGCGCGGGCCGCCGCCGGCGCGCGCCTCGTCGAGCGCGACCTTCGTGACGGCGTAGCTCGCGATCACGTCGTTGCCGTCGACGGCGATGCTCGGCATGCCATAGCCCTCGCCGCGGCGGTGCAGCGGCGTGCGGGACTGCGTCGTCACGGGCACCGAGATCGCCCACTGGTTGTTCTGCAGGAAGAAGACCTGGGGAGTCTGATAGCTCGCCGCGAAGACCATCGCCTCGTGCACATCGCCCTCGCTCGACGCCCCGTCGCCGTAATAGACGATGACGGCCTCGTCGCGGTCGGGGTCGCCCGTGCCGGTGCGTCCGTCGAAGACGAGCCCCATGCCGAGGCCGGTCGCGTGCAGCGTCTGCGCGCCGAGCACGAGCGTGTAGATGTGGGTGTTGCCGTTGCGCGGGTCGTACGGATCCCACCCGCCGTGGGTGAGACCCCGCATGAGGCGGATGATGTCCATCGGGTCGACACCGCGGATTCGGGTGACGACGTGCTCACGGTACGAGGGGAACACGTGGTCCTGCGGACGGGTCGCACGGGCGGAGCCGACCTGGGCCGCCTCCTGCCCGTAGCTCGGCGGCCACAGCGCGAGCTGACCCTGTCGCTGCAGGTTCGTCGCCTGACGGTCGAAGGCGCGGATCACGACCATGTCGCGATAGAAGCCTTCGAGCTCGGCGTCGG
This sequence comes from Microbacterium sp., assembly GCF_035687345.1. GTDB lineage: Bacteria > Actinomycetota > Actinomycetes > Actinomycetales > Microbacteriaceae > Microbacterium. The sequence continues at coordinate 29,622 of NZ_DASRXZ010000118.1, read as the reverse complement.
TGAGGGCATCGACGAGGGGCAGATAGCGTTCCGCGGCAGGTGTCGGGGAGAACGATCCGTCCGCGGCGAGAACGCGGACGGGTTCTTCGGGCTGGAAGCCGTGGTCCGAAGTCACCGTTCTACGCTAGCCCGCGGCCTGCGTGCCCTTCTGGGAGGTCTTGAACAACGGATGCCGCGATCCCCAGTATCTTCTCGACAGACTCCTCCTCGCCCACCGAGACCCGGATGCCGTCTCCTGCGAACGGTCGGACGATGAGCCCGGCCTCCTCGAAGCGCTCCGCGACGGCCATCGTCTCGTCGCCGAGGGGGAACCACACGAAGTTGCCCTGCGCGTCGGGAATCGCCCATCCGAGGTCGCGCAGCGCCGCGACGAGCGCGTCGCGACGCGTCGCGATGACGCCCACGCGCTCGAGCAGCTCCTTCTCCGCATCGAGGCTCGCGAGCGCCGCGATCTCGGCCTGCGCGGTGACGGACAGCGGGATGCTCGCGCTGCGCGCCGCGTCGAGGATGCGCGGGTGGCCGACCGCGTAGCCCACGCGGAGCCCGGCGAGACCGAACGCCTTCGAGAAGGTGCGTAGGACGACGACGTTCGGATGCCCCGCGTTCCCCAGCACGCGCATGCCGTCGACCGAGTCGGGGTCGGTGACGAACTCGGCATAGGCCTCGTCGAGGATCACGAGCACGTCCGACGGCACGCGCTCGATGAACGCGTCGAACTCCTCCTGCGTGACGATCGGGCCGGTCGGGTTGTTCGGCGTGCACACGATCACGGCGCGCGTGCGGTCGGTGACGGCATCCGCCATCGCGTGAAGGTCGTGGCGCGCTCCCTCGGCGAGCGGCACCATGACCGGTGTCGCACCGGCGAGCACCGCGAGCCACGGGTAGGCCTCGAACGAGCGCCACGCGAAGATCACCTCGTCGCCCGGCCCCGAGGTGGCGAGCACGAGCTGCGCGAGGATCGACACGCTCCCCGCCCCGATGTGCACTTGCTCGGCCGGGACGCCGAATCGGTCGGCGAGCCGGTCGCGCAGCCGGGCCGCCGTGGCATCCGGGTATCTGTTCAGCGCCGACGCTGACCGCACCGCTTCGAGCACTCCCGGAAGAGGATCGAACGGGTTCTCGTTGCTCGAGAGCTTGAAGGCGTCGGATCCGGCCTGCTTCCCCTGCTTGTAGGGAGGCAGCGCCGCGATCTCGGGGCGGACGCGCACGGGGATGTCGGGGACGTCGGTCACGCCACGAGTCTAGGAGTCGCGACACGTCGACGCTCGCGAAGCACAGCGAGGGCGACGGGCGGTCCGCGCCGTCGGGGGCGCGCCACCCTTCCCGCCCGTCCGACCCGCGTGCCAGACTGACGGGACTATGGGCTTCCTCATCCGAGTCGTCGTCAACGCGTTCGCGATCTGGGTCGTGACACTCATTCCCGCGCTGCAGGTCAGCGTCATCGCGTTCCCGCCGGGCGACACGCTGCAGTACATCCTGACCCTGCTGATCGTCGCGGCGCTGTTCGCGATCGTGAACACGATCATCGGCACGGTCATCAAGGTGCTGGCGTTCCCCATCTACATCCTGACGCTCGGGCTCATCGGCCTCATCATCAACGCGTTCCTGCTGTGGCTGACCGCGTGGCTCACCCACTGGTGGACGTGGGGCCTTCGCGTCGAGGACTTCTGGTGGGGCGTCGTGGCGGCGCTGATCATCTCGATCATCAACTGGGTGTTCGGCGTGATCCTGCGCCCGAAGAAGCGCTGATCCGGTCACGACGGCGGTCCTGACGGCAACTCTTCGACGACTCGCCGCGCGCCGAACTCGCTGACCTCGACCGAGCTCGCCTCGCCGAGCCGCGCGAACACCTCTTTCAACCCGGCCACCCGCGGGTCGTCCGACGCGTCGACGAGGGCCGCCGTCTCGGCGTACGCGGTGAGGCGATGCGCGGGCAGCAGGGCGTCGTCGTACTCCACGGCGGGGTCGTAGACCCGTTCGGCGACGAAGCTTCCGGATGCGCCCACCGCCGCCATGTGCCCGCCACCCGCGAGCGCGGTGACAGGATCGTCGCGGTGACGGATGCCGACCGAGAGCGTGCCGGGCTCGGCATCCGCCTCGACGGGTGATCCGTACGTGACGAGCGTCTGCACGTCGTAATCGCCCTCCATCGCGAGGTGGGAGGCGATCATCGCGCCCTGCGAGAAGCCGAATGCGTGGACGGTGTCGCCCGGGCGGGCGCCCGCGGCCTCGAGCGCCTCGACTGTCGCGGTGTAGGAGGCCGACTCGTAGCCGACGTAGAGCTCGACGTTCGACGCGTTGTCCCACGCCTCGTAGCGCCCGAACGCCTGCGACTGCATGCCGGCGACGTAGACCGCGAACTCGCGGCGGCCGTCAGGCATCGTGTACTTCTCGACCCGTACGCGGGAGGCGCCGGCGCCGTTCGGGATTCGCCGCGCGGCGCCGGCGAGCGACATCGGCGAGCCCTTCGCGGAGGGGTCTGGACGCACGCGGCTGATCGAGACCGAGGCCGGACCGCCCACGAGCCGATCGCCCCTCTCGATGAGACCCGCGCGCGACAGCCCCGCGGCGGCCGCGAGCGCGATCGTCGGAAGCCCCGCGACGACGCCCCCGATCATCGCGCCGCGCTCGCTCACCTCTTCGCCCGCGGTGAAGCCGAACAGCGTCGACTGCCGCGCCAGCTCGGACGGCCACATGACCGCCCGTTCGAGCTCGAGACCTCGGGCCCGCTCCATCGCATCGGGCCACTCCGCCATGAGACGATCGCGGAGCATGTCGATCCGCGCGGCTGCCCCAGCGTCGCCGGCGAGCAGCGCGGCGGCGTGACGGACGTTCAGCTCGACGAGCTCGTACACGGCCGCCGCCGCCTCGAGCCTCTCGGCCAGCGCGTCCGCCTGACGGAGTGCCTCCGTGAGGCGTGCGAACACGAGACAGGCGGCGTCGTACGCCTCGGCTGCCCTGCCGCGGTGGCCCGCGAGCGCGCCCTGCACGAAGATCAGCCGCCCGCCCAGTTCCTCGAGCTCCCCCTTCACCGCCGCGATCCGCCCCGCCGCGTGCCGCAGCGTGTCGCTGTCGACGGCGACGGCGCCGCCCGCGCGGATCTCGAGCTCGTCGCCCATTCAGCACCCCTCCCACACCGCGAGCGCCGCCCGATCGCGAGCCTCCGCCGCCAGGAGGCGGGCGGTGTCGGTCGGGCAGTACAGCGATGAGATCTCGCCCGCCCACTCCTCCGCGCGCTCGTGGAACGCCACCGCCGCACGCGCCCGCCAGTCGGTGAGCGCCGCGAGTCCGCGTGCGTCGGCGGCGACCTCGAGGATCCGGTCGCCGAGCGCCGCGAGCGCCCGCACGACGCCGTCGAGCTCCTCGATGAGCGCGAGTTGGGCGGGCGAGGCGGCGCACGCGATGTCGAGAGGCATGGCACCCATCGTGCGGACAAGGTCATCCGGGAAACCCCGGCCGCGAGCAACCCGTGCGCGACGCGCCGAGCGCGCGCCCCTGGGGAGGAGCCGAGTCGAGGCATCCGTCTCTCGCACATCGGGCTTCGGCCCCTTGACCAGGGCGCGTGCCGCGCCATGATGGAACCCATGACCGCGAGCGTCATCGAGCCGTTCCGCGTCGTCTTCGTCTGTACCGGAAACATCTGCCGCTCCCCGATGGCCGACATCGTGTTCCGAGGGTTCGCGGATGCCGCGGGCCTCGGCCACCGGATCGCCTCGAGCAGCGCGGGCACCGGCGACTGGCACGTCGGAGAGCGCGCCGACCAGCGCACGCTCGACGCGCTCGCGCGGCGCGGCTATGACGGCACGCGACACCGCGCGCGACAATTCACCCACGACGACTTCGTCCGCAACGACCTGATCGTCGCGCTCGACCGCTCGCACGAGCGCATCCTGCGGGGATGGGCCCGCGGCCACACCGACGCCGACAAGATCGCGCTGCTCATGTCGTTCGACAATGCCGCGCACACACTCGACGTGCCCGACCCGTACTACGCGGGGCCCGCGATGTTCGACGAGGTGCTCGGTATGATCGAGAGTGCGAGCCGGGCGCTCTTCCGGCAGCTCGAACCCGCGATGCGCACCGCTATCTGAACAGGTCGGCGGCGATCGCCGAGCATCGAACGTCCCGGCTCCGGCCCCAGCCGATCAGCCGCGTCCGACGGGAGTCCCGTGACCGAGTTCCCCGCCCAGCCCCTCAGCCCGCTCGACGGCCGCTACCGCGCCGCCGTCGCCCCGCTCGCCGAGTACCTCTCCGAAGCGGGTCTCAACCGCGCCCGGGTCGAGGTCGAGGTCGAGTGGCTGATCACGCTGACGAACCACGCGCTGTTCGGCACGACGCCGCTCACCGAGGAGCAGAAGCTGCGCCTGCGCGCGCTCTACCTCGACTTCGGGCAGGAGGAGATCGACTGGCTCGCCGAGCGCGAAGCCGTCACCCGCCATGACGTGAAGGCGGTCGAGTACCTCGTGCGCGATCGGCTCTCGAAGCTCGGACTCGACTCGATCGCCGAGCTCACCCACTTCGCCTGCACGAGCGAGGACATCAACTCGACGTCGTACGCGCTCATCGTGAAGCGCGCCGTCACCGAGGTCTGGCTCCCGAAGCTGCGCACCGTGATCCGGTCGCTGCGCTCCCTCGCCGCGAAGCACCGCGATGCCGCGATGCTGTCGCGCACACACGGCCAGCCCGCGACGCCCACCACGATGGGCAAGGAGCTCGCCGTCTTCGCGTGGCGCCTCGAGCGGGTCGCGACGCAGGTCGCGGCATCCGAATACCTCGCGAAGTTCTCGGGCGCGACCGGCACGTGGTCGGCGCACGCCGCGGCCGACCCGAAGGTGGACTGGCCGCTCATCACGCGCGAGTTCATCGAGTCGCTCGGCCTCGGCTTCAACCCGCTGACGACGCAGATCGAGTCACACGACTGGCAGGTCGAGCTCTACGACCGTGTGCGGCACGCGGGCGGCATCCTGCACAACCTCGCGACCGACATCTGGACGTACATCTCGCTCGGCTACTTCGCGCAGATCCCCGTGGCCGGCGCGACCGGATCGTCGACGATGCCCCACAAGATCAACCCCATCCGGTTCGAGAACGCCGAGGCGAACCTCGAGATCTCGGGTGGCCTGTTCACGACCCTCGCGTCGACGCTCGTGACGTCCCGCCTGCAGCGCGATCTCACCGACTCGACCACGCAGCGCAACATCGGCGTCGCGTTCGGTCACTCGCTGCTCGCGCTCGACAACCTCGAGCGGGGCCTGCGTGAGATCTCGCTCGCCGAGGACGTGCTGCGCGCCGACCTCGACGCGAACTGGGAGGTGCTCGCCGAGGCGATCCAGACCGTCGTGCGCGCCGAGATCGCGGCCGGACACTCCTCCATCACCGATCCGTACGCGCTGCTCAAGGACCTCACGCGCGGCCGCCGGGTCGGCGCTGCGGAACTGGCCGAGTTCGTGAACGGACTCGACATCACGGATGCCGCGAAGCAGCGCCTCCTCGCACTGACGCCTGCGACCTACACGGGTCTTGCGGCGTCGCTCGTCGACGACGCCTGACGCGTCGGCGTCCGCGCGGTCAGGGCTCGCGCGTGTCGGTAGCCGGGGCGTCCGGCTCATCGCCCGACTGCTTGCCCGGCTTCTGCGCCGCGCGGCGCTCGTCCTTCTCGATGAGGACGGGGCGGTCGACCGTCTTCTGCACCTCGGCCGGATCGACGGCGAGCAGCATGAGCGCGAGGCCCACGAGTGCCACGATGAACGTGATGCCGGCGACGACCGCGGCGAACACGAGCGCGCGGCTGGACTGATCGGGCGTGCGGCCCTGGAAGAAGCCCATCGACACGAGGGTCACCACCCCGGCGAAGACGGCGGCCAGCAGAGCGAGGCCGAGCAGCTGCAGCGGCTTCATGAGGGCGCGTCGGGTCGGCCGGTCGGTCATGCGGAACCTCCGTCGTGGGTGGCGGGCGACTCGGCCGGCGCCGGCTGCGGCTGCGGCTTGCGCGGCGAGAACCCCGCGATCGCGAGGTAGACCGCGACGATGGCGGCGTAGCCTCCGAAGATGCCGACGGCGAGGATGATGCCCGTCAGCGTGTAGGTCTGGCCGGCTTCGGCCACGGTGTAGTCGAGCGAGAACCCGACCGGCACGAGCAGGAGCGCGACCGCGAGCACGAGGGTCACGACCCCGACGACGACGGCGTCGCGGGCCTCGGATGCAGGACCCAGCGCGAGCTCGCCGCGCTTGACCGCGCGCAGTGCGCGCCATCCGGAGATCGTCTCGATGAGCCCGGCTGCGAACGCCCACGCGATCACGAGCACGAAGAAGAGGATCGTCGAGCGCACCGGCGGCAGGCCGCCGGCCATGCCCGCGGCGACCGAGGCGATTCCGAGCAGGACCGCCGGCCATTTGCGCCGCACGGGGTAGACGAGCCAGGCCGCGACGAGCATCACGATGCCGGTCGCGAGCGCGAAGCCGCTGAACACCGCGAGACCGACCTCGGCTGAGTGGTCGGGCGAGAAGGTGATCATGACCGCGGCGATGCCCGCGAAGATGGCGCGCGCGAGCTGGACGTGCCAGACCTCGAAGGCGCGGGTTTGCGGGGATGTGCTCACGGGTGTTCCTCGACGCGAAGGGGACGCCTCCAGTCTAGGCCGCGGCGGGAACGTACCCCTGACCGGGGCGGTTCGTCCCGGTCACGGTGGGCGCCGAGTGCACGGCCTCTCGTCGAGTGCACGGCTTTGCGACGTCGGCACGTCGTGCGCTCGGCGTGAAGTCGTGCACTCGGCGAGTGACGCGTGTGGGCGCGGAGCCGTCAGCTGATCCCGCGGTGCCCGGCCCAGCGCTCGGCGGCGCGGCTCGCCGCGGCCTCGACGAGCGCCACGAGCTCGGGGCGATCGGGCATCCGGAACGGGACGTAGCCCGACCGACCGCCCTCGAGCGGCTTGCCGTACGCCTTGACCGCGAGCGTGCCGTCGGGCATCAGCCGCACGTTGAGGGTGTGCAACTCGAACTTCTGACCCCGGCGCGCATCCGTCCACCGCAGCCCTTCGGGGATCGCGACGTTGATCGCGAGGGCGCTCACCTCGACCTGGTCGGATTCCGCCATCCGCCCATTCTCCCGCGGCGCGGACTACCCGGCGAGGCCGTGACCGCTCCCGCCGTACGCGCGATCAACCTACGTGCGCGGCCGCGAGGTGGAGCGCGCCGATCACGCCGGCGCGGTCGCCGAGACCGGGCGGCACGAGATAGGTGTCGGGTCGATTCGACGGATGCTCCGCTCCGAGTGCCCCGCGGATCTCGCGCACCGACGCCTCGCGGACGGCGTCGAGCAGTTCCGGGATCTTCATCGCGCCTCCGCCGATGACGATCCGCTGCGGCCGATATGCGTAGGTGACGGTCGCGACGAGCTGGCCGAGGTACCACGCTTCGAGGGTGACCGCGCGGTCGAGCAGGTCGCCCAGCTCACGCGTGGGCCGGCCCCACCGCTCGGCGATCGCGGGACCCGACGCGAGCCCCTCGACGCAGTCACCGCCGTGGAACGGACACACGCCCGCGAAGTCGTCATCGGCATGGCGGCGCATCGCGATGTGGCCGAGCTCGGGGTGCGCGGTCGTCGAGAACGGGCGTCCGCCGACGAGCGCTCCGACACCGACGCCGGTGCCGACGGTGATGTATGCCGAATCCGGAATCTCAGCGGTTGCGCCGCGGGCGTGCTCTCCGAGGGCCGCCCCCGTGACGTCGGAGACGATCGTGTGCGGGCGTCCTCCGACGAGGTCGGCGAGCGGAGCGCCGGTCCATCCGGGCTTCGGCGTCGAGGTGACCGAGCCGAAGCCGGGCGAGCGGGGGTCGATGTCGACGGGGCCGAAGGCCGCGATCCCCACGTGGTCGACCACCTCATGCCGATCCAGGAATGCACGTACGCGGGCCCCCACTTCGTCGGGAGTCGTGGTCGGGATCTCCATCTCGTCGACGATGCGACCCGGGTCGTCCGTGCGCCCCACGGCCGCGACGACTTTGGTTCCCCCGGTCTCGACTCCGGCGATCAGGTGCATCATGACGACAACGCTAGAGCGAAGCGACGACGGATGCCGCACGGAAGGTTCCGGGTGCCGCGGTTGTTGCATCCGCCGTGATCTCCGAACTCCGCCGCGCGACCGTCGTCGTCATCGGCGCCGGGCAGGCGGGGCTCTCGGCGGCCTACCACCTGCAGCGGCGGGGATTCGCGAGCGCGATCGACGAACCCGATGCCGCGCGTACCTTCGTCGTGCTCGACGCCGCCCCCGCCCCGGGTGGCGCATGGCAGCACCGGTGGCCGTCGCTCACGATGGCCACCGTCAACGGAATCTTCGACCTTCCCGGCATCGGGCAGCCCCCCGTCGACGAGCGCGAGCAGAGCCGCGAGGCCGTGCCCCGGTATTTCGCGACGTACGAGCGCGAGCTCGACCTGCCCATCGTGCGGCCCGTGCGCGTGACCGCCGTACGCCGCGCGGACGACTCTCCGGCGGGCGACCTCGTCGTCGAGACCGACATCGGCGTGTGGATCACGCGCTTCGTCGTCAACGCGACGGGCACGTGGGACAACCCCGTGCTTCCGGACCACCCCGGCAAGGACAGCTTCCGGGGCCGTCAGCTGCACACGCGCGACTATCGCTCGGCGAGCGAGTTCGCCGGGCAGCGAGTCGCGATCGTGGGCGGCGGCATCTCGGCGATCCAGCAGCTCGAAGAGATCTCGCGTGTCGCGACGACCTTCTGGTACACGCGTCGCGAGCCGGTCTTCATCGTGGGCGAGTTCATGCCCGAGACGACAGGCCGCGAGACCATCGCGAAAGTCGTCGCCGATGTCGAGGCCGGCCGGCCGACGGGCAGCGTCGTGGGGTACACAGGCCTGCCCTGGACGCCGTACGCCCGTGCCGCGAAGGACCGCGGAGCGCTCGAGCGGCGACCGATGTTCACGGCGATCGAGCCGTACGGGGTGCGCGAGGCGGACGGCTCGTTCACGCCCGTCGACGCCATCCTGTGGGCGACGGGCTTCAAGGCGTCGCTCGCGCACCTCGATCCGCTCGGGCTGCGCAACGAGCTCGGCGGAATCACGATGCGGAGCACGCAGCCGCTCCGCGAGCCGCGCGTGCACCTCGTCGGCTTCGGTCCATCGCAGTCGACGGTCGGGGCGAACCGCGCCGGTCTTGAGGCGGTCGCCGCTATCGCGCGGCGGCTCGCCGATGAGGACGCTGAGGTGCGAAGGGCGGATGCCGCGGCATCCGTCTCGCTCGCCTGAACCGCGACCCACCCCCTGTCGCGGTGTCGGCGAGTGGGTCTAGCGTGCCAAGAGCGTGTGGATCCGCGCTTTCGGAGGTGCTCGGCATGTCTCTCGTCCGCGTACAGAACTTCTCGATCTCGCTCGACGGCTTCGGCACGGGCGAGCCACAGAGCTTCGACGAGCCGTTCGGCCACGCCGGTGAACGGCTGCACGAGTGGATGTTCGCGACGCGCTTCGGGCGCGCGATGTTCGGCGGGTCAGGGGGCGGTCACGGCATCGACAACGCGTTCGCGGAGCAGCATGAGACGCTCGGCATCGGTGCCGAGATCATGGGACGCCGCAAGTTCACGCCCGAGACGGGACCGTGGACGAAGGTGGGAGAAGAGGACGAATGGCGCGGGTGGTGGGGACCGAACCCGCCGTTCCACACCCCTGTCTTCGTGCTGACCCACTACCCCCGGCCGCCCATGGAGATGGAGGGCGGCACCGTTTTCCACTTCATCGACGCGACGCCCGAAGAGGCTGTCGCCACCGCGAAGGAGGCGGCGGGTGGCCGCGATGTGCGGCTCGGGGGCGGCGCGACGATGATCCGCGAGTTCCTGGCCGCGGGAGTCGTCGACGTCGCGCACTTCGTCGTCGTGCCGATCGTGCTGGGCCGCGGCGAGCGCGTGTGGGACGGCCTCGAGGGCCTCGAGGCGGACTACGACATCGAGCAGGTGTCGTCGCCGAGCGGCGTCGTGCACGTGACGCTCAGCCGCCGGGGGATCTAGAGGGTCGAGCGGCGTCGGAGCGTCAGGTTCGCCGGCTGCGGATCGCGCCGACGATCGCGTGCGCGACCAGAGCGGGAACGAACGCCGAGACGGATGAGGCGACGAGAATCCCGATGATCATGGGCTCGAACGGGCCGAGCTCGATGTCGCCGGCGGAGATGGCGAAGATCGAGACGAAGGCGGCCAGCGCCGTGAGAACACCGATCCTGTAGAGCAGATGCACGGGTGTCGGCAACGAGTCCGCGGGCGGGTTCGAAGCCGGCACCGACGCGCCTCGAGCGGATGCCCCATCCGACATGCGGTGACCCCTCCGCTCTCACGACCACGCCGGGTCACGCCCGAACGTCGTCTCCCGTGTTCATGGTGGCACAGCCGTCCGCTCGCCGCGCCCTAGACGAGGGCGCGCACGAGCAGCGTGATCCCGAATCCCGCGACGATCACGTAGCCGACGATGACGGTGATGTGCTGCACGCGCGGTGTCGCACGCCGCCCGAAGATCGCTCCCGCCACGACGAGCACGGTCTGCCACGCGAGCGATGCGAGGCCGGCGCCGGCGACGAAGAGCGCCGCCGCGAACGGGTCGGCGTGCAGGTCGGCGAGCCCGGTCGCGATCGCGACGAAGTAGACGACCGTCGCCGGGTTGATGAGGGTGAGCCCGAAGAACAGCGGAAAGCCGCCGAGGGCGGACCCTTCGACGGGACGGCCGCTGCTTCGCGGCACCGCCCGAGCGAAGCCCTTGGTCAGTCCGAGCGCCGCGATCGCGACGAGGGCGATCCCTCCCACCACCGCCGGCCACGGCTCGATGCGCGTGATGAGCGGCGCAACGGCTGCACCCGCGACCACGGCGACGAGACAGTAGAGGGCGTCGACGCTCGCGACCCCGGTCGCTGCGGCGAGGCCCGGACGGATGCCGCGCCGCATCCCCTCCTGGATGAGCAGCACGCCGATCGCACCCACGGGTACGGCGATCGCGAAGCCGGCGAGGGCTCCGCCGGCGAGCGCCGCGAGAGGTGTCATGCCCGGCAGTATCGGGCGCCGTCCGCACGCAGACTGCGAGATGCTCGGTCGCACGGGTAGATTCGCCGCATGGACGAGCTCAATGAGCGGATTCTGGCGATTCTCGTCGAGGACGGCCGCGCTTCTTTCAGCGCCATCGGACGCGAGGTGGGGCTCAGCACGAACGCCGTGGCGGCGCGTGTGCGCCGTCTCGAGCGTGCCGAGGTGATCGTCGGCTACCGTGCCGTGCTCGGTGTCGACGCGCCCGCGTCCGCGAAGGGCGGCATCGAGGCCTTCATCGACGTGCGGCTGCGCGCCGACCGCGACTCGGACGAATTCCTGGAGTGGGCGCGGGCGCTTTCAGCGGTGACGGATGCCGCGCACGTCACCGGCCCGTACGACTACCACCTGCACATCCGTGTGTCCGACATGGCGGCGCTCGACGCGCTCCTCCGCGCGCTCAAGAAGGAGGGCGGCGCGGAGCAGACGCACACGCGCATCGCGCTTCGCTGAGCCGGTGCGTCTTACGCCGCAGCCTCGCCCGTCGCTCCGTTGCCAGGGAGGCCCTCATCGGGCCGTGGCGTGGTCGTCGTACGGGCCATCGCGGCGAGGGCTGCGCCGATGAGCACAGCCGCGACCGTCACCCAGATGAGCAAGCGATAGTCCGCGACGGCGAGAAGCCCTGCGCCCACGATCGACACCACCGTCTGCGGCAGGTTGAGCGACACGTTCGCGGCCGCCGCCGTGCGGCCCTGGAGTGCATCGGGCGTGAGGCGCTGACGCATCGTCGAGAATCCGACGACCGTGATCGGGATGCCGAAGCCGGCGATCACCATTCCGCACGCGGCGAGCGGGAGCGAGCCGAGCGGCAGGAGCATCGAGCCGAGGGCGAGCATCACCAGGCCGAACGCGGCTGCGCGCCCTTCGCCCAGTTTCGTCACGAGCGTCGCCGACAGGATGCCGCCGACGAGCGCCCCCACGCCCTGCAGCGGCACCAGCCAGCCGATGGCCGCGGCATCCGCCTTCATCGCGTCGAGCGCCGGGAAGATGATCACGTTCATGAGCCCCGTGGCCCCGAACGCGACCGCGATGGCGATGGTCAGCCGGCGCAGCGGCACGACACGGCCGAGGTGCTCGAACCCGGCCACGAGCTCGCGGAGGTAGCCGCGGGATTCCGTGCGCTCGGGTGCCGCGTCTCGGACCGGCAGTCCGATGAGCACGACGGCGCACACCGCGAAGCACGCGGCGGTGAGCAGCACGACAGCGTGCGCGCCGAACATCACGTAGAGGGCCGTCCCGATGAGCGGTGAGACGAGACGCAGGCCGTTGTCGATCGTCGAGAGCACGCCGTTGCCGCTCGCGAGCTGGTCGTCGCGCAGCATTCCGCGGATGATGCCGGACTGCGCCGCCGCGGTCACGTACCCGCCCGCGCTGTAGAGGAAGATGACGACATAGATGAGCCACAGGTGATCGGGTCCGCTCACGAGCAGCATCGACAGCACGATGAGCGCCATGGCGACGTTGTTCGCGACGAGGAGGCGCTTGCGCGACATCCGGTCGGCGATCATTCCGATGAACGGCGCGAGGATCGCCGGGAGCCCGAGCGCGACGAACACGAACGCGGCGGCCACATCAGACCCGGTGAACTGCTTCACCCACACCGCGACCATGAGGTAGAGCGCGCTGTCGCCGAGGTTGGTGAAGACCCAGGCCGTCGACAGGCGGCCGAAGCCCGGCGCCTCGAACGCGATCGGAAGGCGACGCCGGCGAGGTTCGGCGTCGCCGGTCTCGGATGGCTCGGTGCTCATCGGGTCTCCTCGGGGTCGGGGTTGACGACCGCGAGGAACCGCGCCTGGCGCGCTCCGGGGGGCCGCTTGGACGGGTCGGCGCTGCGACCCGCGAATCTGTCGGTGAGGTTCTGCACCTCACGGCTGAACTCGGCGAGCTCCTCGGCCGTCGCCCAGAACGCCGAGCGCGTGAACGTCGAGGCCTGCACCCAGCGGTCCTCCTCCTGCTCGACGCGCGAGAAGTAGTCGCGCACACGCAGGAACTCCGACTCGAGCCCGAGCTCGGCGACGGCCTGCACGGCGAGCAGCGAACCCGGCACGTCGGGGTCGGGGCGCAGGTCGAAGTCGTTCGTGCGCACGCGCCACGGCTTCTCACGGCCACGGCGCTCCGCGCGCTCGATGTAGCCGTACTTCTCGAGGATCCGCAGATGGAACGAGCAGCTCGCGGGTGACTCGCCGACGACCTCGGCGCACTCGGTCGCCGTCGCCTCGTCGACGTCGCCGAGGTGGTCGAGCAGCTTGAGGCGCACCGGGTGGGCCAGGGCGCGGATGCGCGCCGGGTCGGAGATGCGCTCGCGCGCGTCGCGTTGCGGGCTCTCGTCGGAGGTCATGACATGACGCTAGATGCTAAAGGTTTCTTTCGCAAGACTTCTTTAGGATTAGTTTCGCACCCGGGCGGGCCGACGACCCGCAGGACGGATTCAGCGCACGCGGCGCCCGTGCGCGAGATCGATGAGCCGCTCGAGAACGTCACCCGCGCGCAGGCCGTTGTGCTCGTGCTCGCTCGTGATCCACGGGATGACGCCCGGGATCAGGCGGGACGTCTCGATCGCGAACTCGAACGGGACGAACGCGTCGTTGACGTAGATCGAGGTCGCCCCGCGGGCTCCGGATGCCGCGATCGCATCGGCGTCGTAAAGGCGGGGCCACTCGACCTCCGCGAGCGCGAGCGTCACGTCGCGCCACGGCTGCAGGCCGGGCACCGTGTCGAGCCACTCGCGCCGCACGTGCTCGCCGGTGAGGAGGGTCGGATCGTCGCGGAAGTCGTCGGGCTCGACGCGCTCGGCCGACCAGTTCGTGGCGAAGCCGTCGGCGTAGCTCGACTCGTGGAACACGTAATACAGCGGATTGCGTGCGCTGTACGGCAGCGCTGCGGCGAGGTCGTACGCGAACGCGTTCGTGCCGGGGTCGTGCTCGAGCAGCGACCACACCGTCTGCCACCCGTCGTTCGTGCCGAGCAGCATCCCGAGCGAGCGCAGGCGCGAGGCCGACACGACCTCGCCGGACGGGAGGCGGATGCGGCCGGCATCCGCGAGATCGGCGAGTCGACGCACCGCGTCGCGGTGCTGCGGGAACCGCCGGTAGTACCGCTCCGACTCTGTGCGCATCTTGTCGTACGTCGCCGAGTAGATCTCGTCGGGGTGGCGGCCGAGCGCACTCAGCCCGCCCGTGATGAACACGTCCTCGAGCGAGGATGCGTCCGTCGACAGGTACGCGAGGGTCGTGAAGCCGCCGAAGGACTGGCCGAGCACGCTCCATGTCGCCGCGCCGAGGTGCTCGCGGATCGCCTCGCAGTCGCGCACGATCGCGTCCGCACGCAGATGCGTGATGTGCTCGACGAGCTCGTCGGTGCCCCGCTCGAGGTCGGCGTCGCCGACCGGAGTCGACCGGCCGGTGCCCCGCTGATCGACCAGCACCACGCGGTAGTGCTCGAGCGCGGCGTCGAGCCAGTTCGGCGCGGACGGCGAGTGGAAGGCGCGGGGTGACTCGTTGCCGGGGCCGCCCTGGAGGAACACGAGGTACGGCAGGTTCTCGCCGCCATCGCGCGCGACGACCGCGGCGTGGACGTCGATCGTGCGGCCGTCATCGGCGTCGCCCCACACGAGCGGGACGGTGATCGAGTGGTCCTCGATCGTCAGGTCCTGCAGGCGGCGCGTCGTGACAGGCATACGCCGAGACTACGGATTCGTCGCCGTCACGTCTCGCCGAGGAACTCGATCGCCGCCTCGCGGAAGAACCGCGATCCGGGCGCGTTGAAGTGGTGGCGGCCGGGGATCTCGACGAAACGCCCCTGCGGGGACGCGGATGCGAGCGCGCGCGACCCCTCGATGATCGCGTCTTCGGAGCCGGTCGCGAAGAGGATGGGCTGCCCCGGGGCGCGCGACGGATCGGGGTCGACGGTGCCCGACATCCGCATGCCCTCGGCGATCGCGAGAAGCGCGCGCAGGTCGTTGCCCGCGACGCGCTCGGTGAGGCGGATGTAGTTCTGGGTCACGGCATCCGTCACCGGCGTTCCGTCTTCGACATAGGCCCGCGCCTGCGGAAGATCGAGGCGCGCGAGCGGGATGCCGTCGGGCACGCCCCCCAGCACGACCCGCTCGATGCGGCCGGCGAAGTCCTGCGCGACCTCCCACCCGACGCGAGCGCCGAGCGAGTACCCGACGTAGCGGGCGGTGTCGACCAGGTAGGTGTCGAGCACCGCCTCGACGTCGCTCGCGAGCAGGCGCAGGTCGTATTGGCCGGGTTCGTGCGGCTTGTCGCTCGCGCCGTGACCCCGCTGGTCGATGGCGAGGACGCGATAGCCCGCTCGACGGAGGTCGCGCACCCACCCTGTGCTCACCCAGTTGTCGCGGGTGTTCGACGCGAACCCGTGGACGACGACCACGGTCGGGTCGCTGTCGTCGCCCCACGCGTACGTCGCGATCCGATACCCGTCTCCCACCATCACGTAGACCGGGTCCGGCATCTCAGTCAGCTCGGCGAACGGATTGGCCATGCCTAGGACCTTAAGGCGTGATGAGCACCTTGAGGGCGGTGCGCGCATCCATCTCGGCGTACGCACGGGGAATCTCGTCCAGGCCGAGCGTGCGGTCGAAGACTCTTCCGGGCTCGATCGTGCCGTCGAGCACCTCGGGAAGCGCATCCTCGATGTACGCCCGCACGGGAGCAGGACCGCCCGTGATCGTCGCGTTCTTGTAGAACAGCGGCCGCCCGACGGGCGCGTCGTCGTACTGCGGTACGCCGACCCTGCTGACGACCCCGCCCGGGCGCACGATTCCGATCGACTGCTCGAGCGCGGGCATGAGCCCGACGGCCTCGATCACGACATGGGAGCCTTCGCCGCCGGTGAGTTCCATCACCCGCTCGACCCCTTCCTCGCCGCGCTCGGCCACGACGTCGGTCGCCCCGAACTCGACGCCGAGGTCGGTGCGGTCGCGGTGGCGGCCCATGAGGATGACACGCTCTGCGCCGAGACGCTTCGACGCGAGCACGGCCGAGAGTCCCACGGCGCCGTCGCCGACGACGGTCACCGTCTTGCCCGGTTCGACGCGGCCCATGTGCGCGGCGTGATACCCCGTGAGGTACACGTCGGAGAGCGTCAGCAGCGAGGCGAGCATGCGGTCGTCGAGCGCGGCGGGGTCGGCATCCGGAACCTTCACGAGACTGCCGTCCGCCAGCGGCACCCGGCAGAGCTCCGCCTGCAGCCCGCCGACGTCGGGCGACCCGTAGAAGCCGCCGCGCACGCACGAGGTGTGGAACCCCTCGCGGCAGAAGACGCACGTGTTGTCCTGGTACGCGAACGTCGCGATCACGAAGTCACCGGGGGCGAGAGTGCGCACCCCGGGGCCGACCTCCTCGACGACCCCGATCATCTCGTGGCCCATGGGCCGCCCCTCGGTGCGGGGCGGGAGCGAGTGATACGGATGCAGGTCCGAGCCGCACACGCACGCGCGCACCGTCCGCACGATCGCATCGGTCGGCTGCCGGAGGACGGGGTCGGGAGCCGTCTCGACCCGCACATCACCCGGGCCGTACATGAACGCCGCCTTCATTCCGTTCTCGCTTCCTCTCGTGTCGCGGGTCCGCCGACCGCACGGGTGCGAGGCTGTCAAGCCCCTGCGCCGCGCCGGGCGTCTCGTCCTATCGTGCCTTCTCCCACACAGCGGAGGACCCATCATGGCCGAGAATCGGCCCGGAGCGGAGGCAGCGCGATGAGCGAGCCGAGACACGAAGAGCCCGCAGACCGCAAGGCGGCGAGCGCGCCGCATCCGGAGGATCCGCGCAAGCCCGACACACCCGCAGAGGTGAAGAAGCGCTCGTGGGGCTACATCCTGAAGAAGACGTACCGCGAGTTCGTCGACGACCAGGCGACCGACCTCGCCGCCGCGCTCACGTATTACGCGGTGCTGGCGGTGTTCCCGGCGTTGCTCGCGATCGTCTCGATCATCGGCCTGTTCTCGGATCCCGAGACCACGGTTCAGGGGATGCTCGACTTCCTGGGCGGGATCCTTCCCCCCGACACCCTCGGGATCGTCGAGGAGCCGCTCGCGAACCTGGCCAGATCCCCGTCGGCCGGGCTCGCGTTCATCGTCGGAATCGTCGGTGCGCTGTGGTCGGCGTCCGGCTACGTCACCGCGTTCTCGCGCGCGATGAACCGCGTCTACGAGATCGACGAGGGCCGTCCGTTCTGGAAGCTGCGCCCCGCGATGCTCGGCATCACCGTCATCGGCGTCGTCGCGGCCGTCGTCGTCGCGGTGCTCGTGACGCTCTCGGGCCCCGTTGCGGAGCAGGTCGCGTCGGCCCTCGGCCTGAGCGAGACGGCGGTCGTGGTGTGGGACATCGCGAAGTGGGTCATCGTGGCCCTCCTCGCCGTCGTGATCGTCGCGGTCCTCTACTACGCCACCCCGAACGTGAAGCAGCCGAAGTTCCGCTGGATGAGCCTCGGGGCACTCGTCGCGCTCGTGACGTGGGCCGTGGCGTCCGTCGGGTTCGGCTTCTACGTCCTCAACTTCTCGAGCTACCAGGCGACGTACGGAGTGATCGGCGGCGTCATCGTGTTCCTGCTGTGGGTGTGGATCTCGAATCTGGCCCTGCTGTTCGGCGCTGAGCTCGACGCCGAGGTCGAGCGCGGCAGGCAGCTGCAGGCGGGTATCGAGGCCGAGGAGGCCATCCAGCTTCCGCCGCGCGACACGCGGGTCAGTGAGAAGCGGCAGAAGAAGCGCGAGGAGGAGATCGCCGACGGCCGTCGCCTGCGCGAAGCCGAAGGCGAGACGGAGAGCCGGACGGACGAAGAGCTCGTCAGCGAGCGTCGGGATCGCTGACGTCGGATGCGCCCACGGCCGTCGCCTCACCGGTGGCGACCGACTCGGGGATGTCACCGGGCTTGAATCCGGGCAGCCGGCTCGCGGGCACGATCGCGATCGCGCTGACCCCCGCGAGGATGAGCAGCCCGACCTTGAGCGCCCCGAGGCGCGCGGACTCGTTCACCTCGACGGCCGCGTCGACCTGGCTCGGCGAGGCATCCGTCTCCTCCAGGATCTCGCGCAGCCGATCGTTGCTCACGAAGTTCGTGCGGTCGAGGTCGACCTGCGAGACGAGCTCGTCCGGCAGCTCGGGGTGCGCGGCGACGGCGGTCGCGACGTTCACGCTCAGCAGACCGACGAGCAGCGCGCCCGCGACCGCCGTGCCGACCGCCGACGCGAGGTTCTGCGTCGTCCCGCGCACCGAGCCGACGTCGCCGGCGAGCTCTTTGGGCGACGCGGTGACGAGCACGTTGAACACGAGCGTGACGAGGGCGCCCTGGCCGACCCCGAAGACGAAGAGGCCGAGGATCGTGGGCAGCGTCTCCCAGTTGTTCGTCACGACGAGCGCGAGCCACACGAGCGCGATCGTCGTGAGCCCGAACGAGAACATGCCGATCGCGCGCGGGGTGAAACGCCGATAGAAGCGAACCACGATGATCGCCGCGAAGAAGACCGTCAAGTTGAACGGCAGCATCGCGAGCGACGTGTCGAACGGCGTGCGCCCCTGCACGATCTGGATGTAGAGCGGGATCGAGAAGTTCAGCGCCGCCTCGAGCGCGACGACGATGAACATCGCGTAGATCGCGGCGCGCTCCTGCGTCGAACCGAAGATCGAAAGGCTCACCAGTTGTACGCGGCCCTTGGCGGCGCAGCGTCGCGTCCACCAGAAGAACAGTTGGACGAGCACGATCCCGACCACGATCAGCACGGGCGCCGGCGACAGGCCGAGGATGTCGAAGGGCGCATCGACGCGGGCGGCGAACAGACCCCACGTGTTGAGGTTGTTCACGCCGAGCGTGAGCATGACGATGCCGAGACCGATGAGGAGAGCGCCGACGTAATCGATCGTGACCTCGCGGTTGCCGGGGACGGGCCGCAGCGTGAAGCTCAACGCGAGCGCGGCGACCGCGAACACGAGCACGATCAGGAAGACGGGCCGCCATCCGACGAGCGTCGCGAGCGTTCCGCCGAGCATGAAGGCTGTGACGCCGGCGAGCGCACGTGCCGATCCGAGCGATCCGATCGCCGTCTCCTGCTGCCGCCCGCGGTAGTTCTCGGCGATGAGAGCGACGAGCGACGGAACGATGACGGCGGCGGATGCGCCGACCAGCGCCTGCGCGACGATGATCCACACAGCGGAAGGGGCGAGGATCATCATGACCGCGGATGCGCCGAACACGGCGACCACGATCCGGAACATGATCACCCAGCCGATGCGCTGCCCCACCTTCGCACCGACCATGACGAGCGCCGCGACGAAGATGCCGTACGTGACGATCGCGGTGCTGACGGCGGTCGGCGGCACACCGAGCGTCTCGACGATGCCGCCGAGGGACACCGGCAGCGCGGCGACGTTGTACGACATGAGCATCTGAGCGAGGAACAGCCCCGCCATCGGCAGCCACGAGCGGCGAGCGGTAGCGGTCGGCTCGCGCATGGCATCACGGTACTGCCCGGCTCGGCCGAGCGGCAGGTGGGTCACGAGAAGCGCCCCCGCCGTGAGGGCGGGGGCGCTCGGTCAGTACGTCAGATCTACTTGAAGGCGTCCTTGACGTTCTCGCCGGCCTTCTTGAGGTTGGCCTTCGTCTGGTCGGCCTGCCCCTCGGCTTCGAGACGCTCGTCGTCGGTGCCCTTGCCGACGGCTTCCTTCGCCTTGCCGGCCATGTCCTGGGCGGCGTTCTGAACCTTGTCGTCAAGACCCATGTCGGCTCCCTCCTGACAGATCCGGGCCGTTCCCGGAAGTAGGTCAACGATAAGAACCGGTTCGGATGCCGCGAGGGGGGTCGACGCGGTGCTCGAGATGCGCTACGCGCCGGATCGACGCATCCGTGTGCCCCCGCGTCAAGTGCCTCGCACTCACCGTCGCACCCTGCGAGAATCCGGAGGCGTGGGCCTCTTCGCCGATGTCGTGAATGTGTTCGTCGACCCCCGCGGGCAGTACGGCAACCCGCTCGGGATCATCTGGTCGTCCGACTCGACGCGCGGGCAGGAGCAGCAGATCGCGAGCGACCTCGGCTTCAGCGAGACGATCTTCATCGACGAGGTCTCGGACGGACGGTGCCGCGCGCGGATCTTCACCCCGACGCGAGAGCTCGCCTTCGCGGGGCATCCGACCGTCGGCCTCGCCGCGTGGTTGCGCGGCAGCGGCGACGACATCCGCTCGATCGTGGTCCCCGCGGGCACGGTTCACGTTCGGACGGAGCGAGACCTCGTGTTCGTCACCGCCGTGCCGGATTGGGGGCCCGAGTTCGAGTTCCAGCAACTCGAGTCGCCGCGGGATGTCGAGTCCGTCGACCCCGCCGCCTATGGAGGCGGAATCTTCTACGTCTGGGCCTGGAGCGATAAGCGCGCAGGACGCGTGCGCTCGCGCATGTTCGGGCCCGCCATCGGCATCCCGGAGGACCCGGCAACCGGAGCCGCCGCGATCCGTCTCGCCGGGATGCTCGGCCGCGACCTCGAGATCACGCAGGGCGAGGGCTCGCAGCTGTTCGCGCGTGTGGTCGACGACGGCCGGCTCGTCGAGGTCGGCGGGCGCACGGCGAACGCCGGCAACGTCGAGATCCGCTGACGGTCGCACGCGACCGTGCCGGCGGGCTACACGACCGTGCCGGGCGGGCCCTCGAGGACGGTCGGCGCGTACTCCAGCAGTTGAAGGCCACCCTCGAAGGTGCGACTGTTCACGAGATCGAGGCGCACGTCGGGGTACCCGTCGAAGATGCGGTCCTGGCCCGTAGCGCCCGTGATGACCGGGAAGATCACGACCCGGTAGATGTCGACGAGCCCGGCCTGCAGCAGGGTGCGGCAGAGCGAGACGCTCCCCAGCGTGCGGAGGTTGTGGTCGGACTCCTGCTTGAGCCGACGCACGGCCTCGACCGGGTCACCGGTGACGAGCGTCGAGTTCGCCCACTCGAGCGGCTCGGTGAGGGTCGAAGAGAAGACGAACTTCGGCATGTCGGTGAGCGCCTCGGTGCCCGGCTCGCCCGAGGTCGCGAACGCCGACATGAGCCGGTACGTCTTGGCGCCCATGAGAATCGGGTCGCTCTTCTCCGGCGAATCGTCGAGCCACTGGAGGTACTCGGGGCTCTCCATGCCCCACCACCCCGGCCAGCCTTCTGCGGCGCCGTATCCGTCGAGGGAGATGATGAAGTCCACGGTCAGTCGTCGCATCTGGGAGCCTCCTCGTGCCCGTTGCTGTCCAGGCGGTCCACGCTAGGTCGGTACCGGATGCCGCGAAAGGGGGGGTGGCGGAGCATCCGCCGACTTGGGCGTCAGTGACGGACGCGATGGCGCAGATAGACGACGCCGCTGCCGAACACGCGTGTCTCGAGCAGTTCGAGGTCGACCTTCTTCTCGTCGCGCGCGAAGAAGGGGATGCCGCCCCCGAGGAGCACGGGGTAGATGCGCACGCGGTACTCGTCGATGAGGTCGGCGTCTGCGGCCGCCGCGGCGAGCGTGGCGCCGCCGATCGCGATCTCGCCGTCGCCCGGCTCCGCGCGGAGTCGCTGGATCTCATCGGCGATGCTCCCCTGGGCGAGCCGCGCACTGCCCTGCACCTCGGCGAGCGTGTTCGAGAACACGACCTTCGGCAGCGGGTTCCACAGTGAGGCCCACTCCCGCTCGTCTTCGCTGAACGACTGCGCGACCTCCGGATCCTCCCAGTAGAGCATCGTCTCGTAGAGCCTGCGCCCGAGGAGGTGCACGTCGACGCTGCGGATCTCTTCGATGTGGGACCGGAAGATCTCGTCGTCGGGTGCCGACCAGTCGATGCTCCCTTCCGGATCGACGATGAATCCGTCGAGCGACATCGTCATCGAGAACGTCACGGTGCGCATAGGGGGAGCCTCCTCGCTCGTACCGTGCCGAGGCTACTCCCCGCGTCCGACGCGGCGCGGTCGACCGCGAATGTGCGAGAGTGCTGACGTGCCATCCCCGCTGTCACCGCAGTCCCTGAGCGAGGAGGACCGCCGCCTCGTCGCGGCATGGGCAGCGGACTGCGCCGAGCGCGTGCTGCCCGTGTTCGAGGTGGAGGCTCCCGACGACGACCGCGCGCGCGACGCGATCGCGCGAGCGCGCGCCTTCTCGCGCGGCGAGCTCACCGCGGCCGAGGAGATCCGGCGCAGGTTCGTCGCGGGTCGGGCGGCGCATTCCGCGACATCGCCGGCCGGAGCCGCAGCCGCTCGCGCCGCCGCGCAGGCGGCGGGAGTGGCGCACATGGGCGCGCATGCCCTGGGTGCGGCCGCGTACGCCGCGAAGGCCGTCGCCCTGGCGGCTGACGAAGGAAGAGGGGCGGATGCGGCGACCGCCGAGCTCGCATGGCAGCTCGAGCGCATGACGGCGCAGGCGGCATCCGCTCTTCGCCGGTTGCCGCTCGTCGGTGAGGACTCGTCCGGCCCGCTCGGGTCGGGGCTCCTCGCGTCGGGGGAGCTCGGCGCGCACATCCGCCGGATCCAGTCCGCGCTCCGCGCGTCGCGCTGACTCCGGGGCCCCCGCCCCCCCGTCGAGATTGCGCGAATCACCGCCTCGGCAACGGCGAAACCGCGATTCGCGCAATCTCGGCGGGCTCCAGCGTGCGCAGGATGCCGTATGCGGCATCCGACTTTTCGGTCCGATAACGACCGGTCGCACAATTCGGAGCGGTGTGACATGCTCTCACCAACCGCACATTGGATGCCGTCGTGAAACCGTCAGCAGAGGGTTCTCCGCAGGTGGGGCTGCCGCCCTACAGGCGCACGATCGCCGGGGTGCTCGGCGGTCTGGCCGGGCTTGCGGTCTTGAGCGTCATCGCGGGGCTGCTGGTCGTCGCCCCCCTCGCTCCCGCGATCGCCCTCGCGGGCCACGCGGCGAACTCGGCGGCGACGCTGTTCGAAGGCCTGCCCAGCTACCTCGAGATCGAGCGGCTGATGCTGCCGACGACGATCTACGCCCGGGACCCCGACACCGGCAAGGACGTCGAGCTGACCAAGTTCTACGACCAGAACCGCGTTCCGGTCGAGTTCAACCAGGTGGCCCCCGTCGTCTACGACGCGATCCTGGCGTCCGAAGACCCGCGCTTCTTCCAGCACGGCGGCGTCGACCTCATCGGAACGGCCCGCGCGTTCATCCGCAACGCCCAGGGCAGTCAGATCCAGGGCGGCTCCTCGATCAGCCAGCAATACGTCAAGAACGTCCTCGTGCAACGCTGCGAGCGCGACGCGAAGGCCCAGCCCGTCCTCGATGAGAACGGTGATCCTGTCAAGAACGAGGACGGCACCGACAAGATCAAGACGCGCGAAGAGGTGCTGCTGGACTGCTGGCTCGACGCGACCCAGGCCAGCGGCATCGAGGGGTACCACCGCAAGCTGCAGGAGATCCGCTACGCGATCCAGGTCGAGCGCCAGTACTCCAAGAACACCATCCTGCTCGGATACCTCAACATCGCGAACTTCGGTGGCCGGACCTACGGCATCGAGGCTGCCGCGCGGTACTACTTCAACACGACCGCGTCGAAGCTGACGCTCGGGCAGGCCGCCACCCTCGCGGGCATCGTGCAGAACCCGAACACGTTCCGCATCGACCAACCCCAGGGCTCGATCGTCAGCGAGGACGGCACCACCCGCTACAACAAGGCGGCGGACGGATCGATCGAAGACGTGACCCGCGGCACGCTCGCTGGCCTCGACTCCCTCCTGGCGCGAGGTGTGATCACCGAGGAGCAGCACCTCGCCGCGGGTGACGCGTACAGCGCGACCAAGGGTCGGCAGCTGTATGTGCTGGACCGGATGCGGGAGGAAGGGCGCATCACCGACGAGCAGTACGTCGCCGCGGCGATCGAGCCGATCACCCCCGCGATCCGGCCCCCGCGCACGGGCTGCGCCTCGTCGTCGGCGCCGTTCTTCTGCCAGTACGTCGTCAACACGGTGCGCTACGACCCGGACTACGCCGCCGCCTTCGGCGAGACCGCCGAGGAGCGTCAGCGGTCGCTCACACGCGACGGCCTGAGCATCTACACCACGATCGACCTGCGGCTGCAGCAGGCGTCGCAGGACGCGATGTCGCGGTACGCGCCGGTGACGGTGCCGGGCATGAACTTCGGCGCGGCATCCGTCAGCATCGAGACGAACACCGGACGGATCCTCGCGATCGGCCAGAACAACCGGTTCACGGAAGACCGGGACGTCGCCGCGACGGATCTCGCGTACACCTCGCTCGTCTACGCGGGCAACTCGATCCACGGGCGCTCCGACGGCTTCCCGACCGGATCGACCTTCAAGCTCTTCACGCTCGTGGACTGGCTGGAGAAGGGCAAGTCCCTCTTCCAGCCGGTGAACGGCAACGTGCGCCCGATCCGGCGCCTCAACGACCGCTGCGACGGCACGTGGGTGAACCTCGAGAACCACATCGTGCGCAATTTCGGGGGCGTCCGCGGCTACACCGGCACGCCCATGCAGTTCACCGCGCAGTCGCTCAACAGCGGCTTCCTCGGCATGGCCGAGCAACTCGATCTGTGCGACATCGAGAACGTCGCGGCGCGCATGGGCGTGACCCGCGGATCGGGCGACCCGATCGACCTCAACGGCGCCGCGGCGATCATCGGCACCGAGAACATCGCGCCCGTCGCCCTCGCGGCGGCGTACGCCACGGTCGCCAACAACGGGGTGTACTGCGTCCCGCGCGCGATCGAGCGTGTGGTGGACGCGGACGGCCAGAACGTCCCCGTCCCGGGCAACCGCTGCAAGCAGGCGATCAGCCCGGAGGTCGCCGCTGCGACGGCGTTCGCGCTCCAGGGCGTCATGCGGCCCGGCGGCACCGGATTCGGCGGGAACCCGAACGACGGCACGCCCATGATCGGCAAGACCGGCACGCACGAGCAGATCCAGACGTGGCTCGTCGAGTCGAGCACCCGCGTGACGACCGGCGTGTGGGCGGGGAACGCGATCGGGTTCGGCGACGTGTTCCGCGCGTGGCACAACGGCCGCCAGCTGTCGACGATCCGCCTCCCGCTCGCGCGGGACATCCAGGCGGTCGCGAATCAGCTCTACCCGGGCGGCGGCTTCCCGGCGCCTCCCGGTGAGTACCTCCGCCGTCCCGCGCCACCGCCGCCGGCCGACTCGGACGACGACGGTCCCGGCGGCCCGGGCGGTGGCCCGCCCGACGACGACAACTCCGGTCCCGGTCGCGGCCGTGGTCCGGGTGGGGGCGGCGACGACGACTGAGCGCGCCCGCGCGGCATCCGTCGATACTGCGCGAATCGCCGCGCCTGCGCCGCGTCGGCCGTCGTTCGCGCAATCTCGGCCGGCTTTGCCTCAATCGCTCCAGGGCATCGGGCGTTCGGGAGCTCGCGAGCTGTCGTTCGGCAGGTGCGGCAGCTCCTCCCCGCCCGCTCGAATGCAC
This sequence comes from Microbacterium sp., assembly GCF_035687345.1. Classification (GTDB taxonomy): domain Bacteria; phylum Actinomycetota; class Actinomycetes; order Actinomycetales; family Microbacteriaceae; genus Microbacterium. The sequence goes on along the minus strand of NZ_DASRXZ010000118.1, from coordinate 4,151 downwards.
AGCCACCGAAGCTCGCCGGGGCTGTCGGGGCGCGCACGCCACGTGCGCCACACGCCCTGACCGACGCGCACGACCGAGCCGGGCTCGACATCGATCACCTCGTCGTCGAGCCCCATCTGGCCGAGCCCCTCGAGGAAGACGTAGAGCTCCTCGACGCGCTCATGAGAGTGCCAGTAACCGGCTTCTTCGCCGGGGACGAGCGCGTTGGCCGTCATCCCGATGTACTGCATCGTGAGCTCGTGGTCGACGACACGGCGGCCGTCCCGGGATCGTGATTCGTCGAACCCTCCGAAGTGGCTCCGCCACCGGTCGAGGGAGCCGATCCGGGTCACTTCGTAGTCGCTCACGCGACGACGATACCGGCACCGGAGGCCGCGGCGACCGCGCGCCGCATCCGTCCAGATCGCGCGAATCACCGCCGCGCCGCAGCGCGACCCGTCATTCGCGCAATCTCGACCACCCGGGGTAGCCGGTCACCTCACGCACTCTCGCGCCACCGCGCGACGCGCTCGACCTGACCCTCGTGGATGAAGCTCACCCACTCCCACCCCGGTTCCGGCGATGCGATGCGCGGGTCGTCGATCTCGCGGCCCTCGCGCAGCGCCTCGACGTACGCGCGGTCGCGCGCGATGCGCGCCCGCACATCACGGCCCGGCGATCCGTGGCCCGGAATGACGACGGATGCGGCATCCGCCGTCTCTTCCAGCCGGCGCAGGCCCGTCAGGTATTCGTCGAGCGGGTCGGCGGATCCCTCGAACTCGCCGAGCATCGGAACGAAGAGGTCGGAGAGCATGTCGCCGGCGATGAGCACGCCGCGGTCCTCGATCAGCAGGGCCGCGTGGCCGACGGCGTGCGCGGGGTGGTCGATGATGCAGATCGTCGGACCATCCCACGGCAACGCGGACGCCTCGCCCGGCAGCGCCGCGACGAGCCCGAAGCCCTCGCGCGGAGTCGCGTCGACGATCTCGGGCGGCATCGCCTCGCGGGCCCGCGCCTCCCACCCGGGCTGCGCGCGGAACGCGCGCAGCAACTCGGCACAACCGGCGGTTCCGTAGCGGGGCGCGTCGCCCAGGGCGTCGTGCCACAGCACGTGATCCCAATCCGGATGCGTCGAGAACCCGACGGCAACGGTCTGCCCGAGCGCACGGATGTCGCCCGCCAGACACTCCAGCTCGTCGCCGGTCACGCCCGCGTCGACGACGAGCACGCCCGCATCGCCTTCCACGACGACCGTGTTGTTGCGGAGGAGCTCGCTCCGATGAATGAACACGCCTTCGGCGACCGGGGTAAACATGGGTTCGTTCCTTTCAGCCGAGCGCGAGGCATGCGACGGCGACGGTGCAGATTCCGATGCCCGCGAGCTGCGCCGCGCCCATCCGCTCTCGCAACAGGCCGGCCGCCAGTAGGACGGTCACGGCGGGGTAGACGGATGCCAGCACCGCCGCGATCCCGAGGCTCGTGAAGCCCGTCGCGACCATGAACGCGAGGGTGCCGCACGCGCCGAGCACGCCCGTCGCGCTCCCCCAGCCGAGCACCTCGCGCGTCGGACGCCACGTCTGCTTGAGAAGGGACGCGACGACGACGGTGAGCACCGCACCGGAGAGCTGGTTGGCCGCGAGGGGCAGGAGGCCCGCGGCATCCGCGATCTGCGCCAGCGCGATGAACAGGAGCCCGAAACCGACGCCGGCGAGCACACCGTCGAGCACCGCGCCGCGCACGTCATGGGGGCGATCGGATGCCGCGGGGCGCGAGACGAGCCAGATGCCCGGCAGCGCGAGGGCCATGCCGACCCAGACGAGCCAACTCGGGCGCTCACCGAGTGCGACGCCGACGAGCACCGGCAGCACCGCGGCTCCGACGGCCGAGATCGGTGCGACGAGCCCCATGCGGCCGCGCGAGAGTCCGCGGAAGAGGAAGATGCTCCCCGTAGCCGAGCCCACGCCGGCCAGGAGCGCCCACGCGAAGTCGGCCGGCGCTGGGGTGCCGGGCCGTGCGAGGCCCGCGATGAGCATGACGACTGCGCCGGTGGTCTGCCCGACGAGCACGATCTGCCACGACGAGAACCGGCGTGCGCCGACCCCGCCGACGAAGTCCGACGCGCCGTACGCGACGGCCGACGACAGTGCGAGGACGACTCCGAAACTCATGCATCCGAACCTAGGGCCGGCGACGGTCCACCGTGAAGGGCCACATCTTGATCGGATGAGTGGTCCATTCGTAGCCTCGGGGTGTGACCGTGGACTGGCGGCGGGGCGGGCCCGACCTTCCGCTGATGCTCGAGAAGGGCGGGGCGCCGCTCGGCGAGCAGGTGCAGGACCAGTTGCGGGCCGCGATCCGCGATCGTCGCCTTGCGGCCGGCGAGCGCCTGCCGTCCACGCGCACGCTCGCCGAGCTGCTGGGTGTCTCGCGCGGCACGGTGGTCGAGGCGTACGAGCAGCTCGTCGCCGAAGGGTACCTCGAGTCGGAGGTCGGGTCGGGAACGCGGGTGGCGGCCGCGCTCACTGCGGGTGCGCGCGAGACGGATGCTGCGCCCGCGGTCGCGCCGCCGGAGCCCCCGCGCATCGAGGTCGACTTCGAGTACGGCATCCCCGACCTGCGCTCCGTGCCGCTCGGCGACTGGAGTCGAGCGCTCGTCGAGGCGACGCGCACGCTCCCCACCGCCGAGCTCGGCGACGAGACCCCGAGCGGGTCGAGGCATCTGCGCGAGGTCGTCACCGCGTACCACCGGCGGGTGCGGTCGGGATTCGCGTCGCCCGAGGGCGCGGTCATCGTGTCGGGGTTCCGCCAGGGATTGACCTTCGCCCTCGCGGCGCTCGCGGGGAGCGGCATCCGTCGCATCGCCCTCGAAGACCCCGGCCCGCGCGAGCATGACGTCATCGCGCGCCGCGCCGGGCTCGAGGCAGTTCCGGTGCGTGTCGATGCGGAGGGCGTCGATGTGGAGCGCCTGCGTGCGAGCGGAGCGCGTGCCGCGCTGGTCACGCCGGCGCATCAGTGTCCTACCGGTGTGGCGCTGGCGCCGGCTCGCCGCCGCGACCTCATCGCGTGGGCGAACGAGGTCGACGGAGTCATCCTCGAGGACGACTACGACGCCGAGTTCCGCTACGACCGCCAGCCGGTGGGCTCGCTCCAGGGCCTCGACCCCGATCGCGTGATCGCCTTGGGCTCGGTGAGCAAGACGCTCGCGCCCGCGATCCGGCTCGGCTGGGTGCTCGCACCCCGGAGATTCGTGCCGGGCATCGTCGAGGAGAAGCGACTCAGCACCCGCGGCGCCCCCGCGCTCGACCAGGAGGCACTCGCGCTGCTCATGGAATCGGGTCGCTACGATCGCCACCTGCGCCGGATGCGCGACATCTATCGCGCGCGACGCGACGTGCTCGCCGCGGAGGTCGAGCGTGCGTTCGGTCCGGGCCGGCTCGAGGGGCTGGCGGCCGGATGCCATGCTCTGCTGCGGCTGCCGGACGGCGCATCCGAGACTGCAGTCGCGGAGGCGGCCGCCGCGAGGGGCGTTCGCGTGAACGGGTTGGGTCGGTACCGCTTCGGCGAGACGGATGCCGCGACCGAGGCCGACCCGCTGCCGCCCGCGCTCGTGATCGGGTTCGGCAACGTCGACGAGGAGCGGATTCGGCGAGGCATCCGGGTCATCGATCGAATCGTCCGCTCGCTCTCTCCCGGGACACGGCGGTGATCACGCGCCGCGCTGTGCGAACCCGTCGATCGCCTCGGCCGTCATGCCCATCTCGATCGGGCCGCCGTGGCCCTCCGTCTCGACGATGAGGTATCGGCTTCCCTGCCAGGCCTGGTGCAGACGCCACGGCGTGATCGCGGGACCGCTGACGTCGTAGCGCCCGTGGATGAGGACGCCCGGGATGCCGCTGAGCTCACCCGCGCGGTCGAGGACCACGCGATCGCCGGTGAGGAAGCAGTCGTTGGACCAGTAGTGGGTGACGAGGGTCGCCACGTTCTGCCGGACTCGCAGGTCTTCGTTCAGCGGGCCTGGCTCCCACGCGGGGTCCAGTGAGATGTGCGTCGACTCCCACGCGTCCCACCGGTCGGCGGCGGCTGTCCGCACCGCGGGATCCGGGTCGCGCATGAGCGCCGCGTAGTGGTCTACGACGCGCGTACCGCGGGGGACATCCGCGGCGAACTCGCTC
>NZ_DASRXZ010000117.1:0-28740 GCF_035687345.1 Microbacterium sp. | reverse complement strand
GGTGCTCGACCAGTTCGGCCGCAACCTCACGCAGGCCGCACGCGAGAACAAGCTCGACCCGGTCATCGGGCGCGAGAAGGAGATCGAGCGCGTCATGCAGATCCTGTCGCGCCGGTCGAAGAACAACCCCGTCCTCATCGGCGAGCCGGGCGTCGGCAAGACCGCCGTCGTCGAGGGCCTCGCCCAGGCGATCGTCAAGGGCGACGTGCCCGAGACGCTGAAGGACAAGCAGCTGTACTCCCTCGACCTCGGGTCGCTCATCGCCGGGTCCCGCTACCGCGGTGACTTCGAGGAGCGCCTGAAGAAGGTCACGAAGGAGATCCGCACACGCGGCGACATCATCGTCTTCATCGACGAGATCCACACGCTCGTGGGTGCCGGCGCCGCCGAGGGTGCCATCGACGCCGCCTCGATCCTGAAGCCGCTGCTCGCTCGCGGCGAGCTGCAGACGATCGGTGCCACGACGCTCGACGAGTACCGCAAGCACTTCGAGAAGGACGCCGCGCTCGAGCGCCGCTTCCAGCCGATCCAGGTGGCGGAGCCCTCGCTCCCGCACGCGATCAACATCCTCAAGGGCCTGCGCGACCGGTACGAGGCGCACCACAAGGTGCAGATCACCGACGGCGCGATCGTCGCGGCGGCGAACCTCGCCGACCGCTACATCTCCGACCGCTTCCTGCCCGACAAGGCGATCGACCTGATCGACGAGGCCGGCGCCCGCCTGCGCCTGTCGATCCTGTCGAGCCCGCCCGAGCTGCGCGAGTTCGACGACCGCATCGCGAAGGTGCGCGAGCAGAAGGAGCAGGCGTCCGAGGAGCAGGACTTCGAGAAGGCCGCCGCGCTGCGCGACGAGGAGAAGTCCCTGCTCGCCGAGCGCCTGCGCCTCGAGAAGCAGTGGCGCTCGGGCGACGTCACGTCGCACGCCGTCGTCGACGAGGGCCTGATCGCCGAGGTGCTCGCCCAGGCGACCGGCATCCCGGTCTTCAAGCTCACCGAGGAGGAGAGCTCGCGCCTCGTCTTCATGGAGAAGGCGCTGCACCAGCGCGTCATCGGCCAGGAAGAGGCGATCGCCGCCCTGTCGAAGACGATCCGCCGCCAGCGTGCGGGTCTGAAGGACCCGAAGCGCCCCTCGGGCTCGTTCATCTTCGCCGGCCCCACGGGTGTCGGAAAGACCGAGCTCGCCAAGGCGCTCGCGGAGTTCCTCTTCGACGACGAGGCAGCACTCATCTCGCTCGACATGTCGGAGTTCGGTGAGAAGCACACCGTCTCGCGTCTGTTCGGCGCCCCTCCCGGCTTCGTCGGCTTCGAAGAGGGTGGCCAGCTGACCGAGAAGGTCCGCCGCAAGCCGTTCTCGGTCGTGCTGTTCGATGAGATCGAGAAGGCGCACCCCGACATCTTCAACTCGCTCCTGCAGATCCTCGAAGAGGGTCGTCTCACCGACGGTCAGGGGCGTGTGGTCGACTTCAAGAACACGGTGATCATCATGACCACCAACCTGGGGGCGCGCGACATCGCGGGCGGCCCGGTCGGGTTCCAGGTCGAGGGCGACAACTCCACGACCTACGACCGCATGAAGGGCAAGGTCAACGAAGAGCTCAAGCGGCACTTCAAGCCCGAATTCCTCAACCGCGTCGACGACATCATCGTCTTCCCGCAGCTGACCAAGCCCGAGCTCATCCAGATCGTGGACCTCTTCACGAAGCGTCTCGGCGAGCGCCTGCTCGACCGTGACATGACGCTCGAGCTGTCGATGCCCGCGAAGGAGAAGCTCATCGAGATCGGGTTCGACCCGGCCCTCGGCGCCCGCCCGCTGCGTCGTGCGATGCAGCGCGAGGTCGAGGACCGCCTGTCCGAGAAGATCCTCCACGGCGAGCTCAACTCGGGCGACCACGTGAAGGTCGACGTCCAGGACGGCGAGTTCGTCTTCGAGAGCGGCCCGCGCGGCGAGAAGGTCGCCGTCGGCGCCGGCGTCCGGGGCGAGATCTCGGCGACGCCCGACATCGCGGCGTCGGCCGGCTGAGCTGACTGCATAGAACGGGGGCGGATGCTGCGGCATCCGCCCCCGTTCTGTCGTCGGCCGAGCGTGCGGACGTGCGCAACTCCGGAGATCCGCGTGCGCCGGCTGCCCGGGGGCCGGGTTCGGCGCCGGATGGCCGGGTCTCTCCGGAGTTCGGGGCGGGCGGCGCCCACGCGCGAGGAGCCCGCGCGTGCGGGCGCCGGGACGGCGGGGCGTGAAAGCGCCGGACGGCGGGGCGTGAAAGCGCCGGATGGCGGGGCGTGAAAGCGCCGGGACGGATCGGGCCGAGAGGGGTTGTGGCGGCTCGCTCGGTGCGGTTCAGCCCGGCGCTTTCACGCGCGCCGGGACGAAGCCGCCGCCTCAGGCCCTCGGCGCACGCCGCGTGTCGGCTTCGGCGTGCGGATGATCGCGGGAAGCAGCGCCTTGGCAGACCGGCCGCGCAGCGCGCCCCACCACACTCCGCCGCCGTACGCGATGTCGTCGAGGCGGCGCGCGACGCCGAAGCGAACCGGGTCGAGCTTCGGCCTCAAGCGCAGGAACTCCCACACGACGTCGGCGACCGCGGCGATCGCGGCCGCACGGCGCATCGTCTTCGAGAAGAGGCCGACCACGACGGTGACCGGCCACCAGTGGCGCAGCAGAAGTGCGAAACCTTGGCCGAGGGCGGCGATCATCCCGTTGAGGGTGAGCCGCGCCGCGATCGGCCACGGGCGACGGACGTGCCCGAGGCGCTTCACGATGCGGCCGGCGACGATCACGCCGGTGAGCGCGATCGCTGGCAGCGACCACTTCTTCTGCACGAAGAGGAGCGCGAGCACGAGTGCTCCCCACGGGGGCAGCACGACCGGGGCGACGTCTTGCGGGTGGCGCACCGCGAGCAGGTGTGCGCCCGTGCCGTAGAAGAACTTGCGCCCGAGCCACGTGCGAAGCCGCGTGCGATGCTCGTGCCGCACGGCGGCGGCCGGCTCGAACCGCACGCGGTGCCCCTCGTCGACGAGTCGCCACACGAGGTCGACGTCCTCGCCGACGCGCATCGACGCGTCGAACCCTTCGCCGAGATGCCCGACACGTGCCACCAGACACGTGCTCGACACCCACGTGACGGGGCTGCGCGGCCGCACGCTCGCCGAGTCGCCGCCCAGGTCGAGCGACGATCGCGCGTTCTCGTACCGTGTGATCCAGTTCGCCCGCTCGGTGTCGAGCCCCACGACGCGGGGCGCCGCCATCGCGAGCTTCGGATCGGCGAAGTGCCGCAGCAGCAGTTCGAAGCATCCGTCCTCGAGCACGACGTCCGAGTCGACGAACGCGACGAACGGCGTCTCGGCCGCGGCGAGCCCCGCGTTGCGCGCGGCGGCCGCCCCGACGTTGCGGTCGAGCGCGACGAGCTGCGCGCCATGGGCCGACACGACGGATGCCACGGCCTCCGCCCGCACCGACGCATCGTCGACCACGATCACCCGTGCCACCTCGCGGGGAACGCTCGCGAGCAGGCGAGCGAGCTGCGCGGGGCGGTCATGCACGGGGATGACGACCGTGAGCTCGGAGAGCGGGATCGTCGGGAGGGACTCCGCCACGGGGTCGCCCATCCCTGTCGCGAGGAGGTGTTCGGCGAGCGCGCGGGTTGCGGCGTCGCGCACCACGAGCTCCCGCCCGTCGAAGGCCTCGATCGCGCCGCGCTTGAGCCGCGCGACGCGCGTAGGGGAGCCGCCGATGAGCACACGTCCACCGTCCTCGACGCGCGTGTGCCGGTTGAGGCGGACCGTGAACCCGTCGGGCAATGTCATGCGGGGGGCCCGGGGGCGAGGCATCCGTTGTCGGCCACCGTTCCCGCCGACAGGCGGGCCCAGGCCGTGTCGCAGAGCTCCGCGAACAGTCGCGCGCCGTGGTCGGCGGAAGCGCCCGTGGGGTCGCCGAGCACGCCGTTCGGCGCAACCCCCTTCACGCCCTCGGCACGCAGCCGGGGGAGCAGTTCGGCGATGGGCGCGGTCGCACCGGGCTCGGCGAGGTCGAGGCGCACGTGCGCGGGCCACAGGTGGAGCATGAGAGAAGTCTCGTCGAAACCCGCGTGGGCGTCGGTGCCGTGCTCGAGCGCGCACGGCAGCCACGCGGCGTCGCGCCGCTCCGAGCGAAGGGTCGGCACGGCGTCGCGGAGCGCCTCGAGGTTGCCTCCGTGCCCGTTCACGAACACGATGCGCTCGGCCCACTCCGACGCCGAGCGTCCGATCTCGAGCAGTGCGAAGGCCAGCGCGGCGGTGCCCAGCGAGATGGTTCCCGCGAAGCCCTGATGCTCGCCGCTCGCGCCGAACACGAGGGGCGGTGCCACGATCGCGTCGCGGTGGTCCGCCCGCCACCGCTCGGCGAGGTCGTCGGCGACGGCGGCCGCGATGAACGTGTCGGTCGACACCGGCAGGTGCGGACCGTGCTGCTCGGTCGAGCCGAGCGGCACGAGGAGCAGTGACCGCGGAACATCGCGCCACGTGCGCGAGGCGAGATGCGGCGAATCGGCCATCACACGGAGCGTTCGTCGGGGTCGATCACGCGCTGCCGCCCGCGACCTTCTCCTTCGGCTTCGACGGGTCCTTCCGCACCGCGGGGCGCGACGAGCGCGGCTTCGGCGCAGCGGCCTCCTTGCCCAGCTCGCGCGTGAAGCCCTCCGGGATCCACAGGTCCTCGCGGCGCAGCTCCTGCACGGATGCGCGTCCGAGACCGAGCACGGCCGAGTCGAGACCGCCGCGCAGGATGTCGAGCACGTTCTCGACGCCGGCCTGACCGTTCGCGGCGAGGCCCCACAGGTACGCACGGCCGATCATGACGGCCTTCGCGCCGAGCGCGAGGGCCTTCGCGACATCGCCGCCGCGCCGGATGCCGCCGTCGAGCAGCACCTCGATCTGGTCTCCGACCGCTTCGGCGATGCCGGGCAGCATCCGGATCGCCGCCGGCGTCGAGTCGAGGTTGTTGCCGCCGTGGTTCGAGACCGAGATCGCCGTGACGCCCGCGTCGACGGCGCGCTTCGCGTCGTCGAGGCGCGACACGCCCTTGAGCATGAACGGGCCGTCCCACTGCTCGCGCAGCCACGCGACGTCCTCCCACGTGGGAAGCGGCGTCTGCATCCACTCGCCGTACGCGCCGAAGAACGTGGGGGACTCCTGACCGGGGAGCGTGAGGTTCGGCGTCGTGAGGTCAGGGACGCGACCGGTCTTGGCGAAGCTCCACAGCCACGAGGGCTTCACAATCGCCTGCGGTGCGAAGCGGATCGCGGCCTCGAGCGTCAGGCGCTCGGGGATCCAGGGGCTGCCCCAGTCGCGGCCGTTCGAGAACGACCAGTCCAGCGTCGCGATGATGCCCTTCGCGCCCGCCGCCTTCGCGCGCTCGAGCCGCTGGAGCATGACGTCGCGCGTGCCCATCCAGTACATCTGGTAGAACGTGTTCGGATTCGCCGCGACGACGTCCTCGATCGGCTTGCTCGCGAACGAGCTGAGCCCCATGATCGTGCCGCGGTTGGCGGCCGCGCGCGCGACGGCGACCTCGCCCTCGGGGTGGACCGCCTGCACGCCCGTCGGCGAGATGAGCACGGGGAAAGAGATGTCGATGCCCATGACCGTCGTCGACAGCGACCGCTCGCCCGACAGTCCGGCCACGTGCGGCGCGAATCCGAGCTCGGCGAACGCCTTGAGGTTGTCTTCGTATGTCACCCCGCGTTCGGAGCCCGCGAGCAGGGCGCTGTAGACCGAGCCGGGCAACCGCTTCTTCGCGCGTCGCTGCGCCTCGGCGACCGTCTCGAACCAACCGTTAGCCATTGTGGTGACCTCCTCGTCGACATCGGCCAGTGTAATGGCACCGAGTGCCAAATCGAAGGGGGGTTTCGTGAGGCGAGAGGCCGGCCTATAGTCGGCGCTTCGTCTCGCTGCGCTCGCTCCGCGTCCGGGGACGGGTCGGCGCTTCGTCTCGCTGCGCTCGCTCAGCGTCCGGGGACGGGTCGGCGCTTCGGCTCGCTGCGCTCTCTCACGCCTTCCCCCGGTCGCTGAGCGAGGAGCGCAGCGACGAGACGAAGCGGTCCCCGGCGCTACCCCGCGAACATCGCACTGAGCGCGGGCGCGACGTCGCGGTGGCTGCGGATCACGCGGCACAGGCCCCGCCCGCGCGCCGCGAGCTCGCGACCGAGCTCCAGGTCGTTCTCGCCCGACACGTCCAGCAGCACGTCGAGCCGCGGGAGCCGCGCGGCGAACGGTCGCGGGTCCGGCCCCGCGTTGTGCACGCAGTCCGACAGGAGGATCGCACGCGCGTCGCGCACGGGCGCGAGCGCGAGCTGCTTCGCGGCGAGCTCGAGCGGGAAAGCGACGTTCGTGAGACCCCGCGCGGGCAGCCGCAGCAGGGCGTCGAGCACGCGGTCGGGCACGACCTCGTTGCCGAGGCCGAGCAGGATCGCGGCATCCGACCAGAACGCGATCACGCCGAGGGCGTCGCGATGCAGCTCGCCCGCGAGCGCGCCCACCGTCGCCGCGGCCGTGCGGATCCGCTCGCCCCGCATCGAGCCCGACACGTCGACGAGCAGCACGACCGACCGCTTCGTGCGCACGCGCTCGCGCACGATGATGTCCTCGTCCTCGGGGATCGGGCGTTCGGCGAGCACCTCGATCGTGCGGTCGAGGTCGATGTCGTCGGATGCTCCGCGGTACGGCACGCTCGCGAGGTCGCCGACGCCGCGGCGCGACGTCACGTCCCGTCGAGCGCGGGGAACCGCGAGGCGCGCCGCGATCTGCCGCGCCCGCGCGCGCACCTGCGGGTCGAGATCGACCGCCTCATCCGGAACCGGGACGATGCTCCCGTGCTCGACGGTCACGGCGCGAGCGCGCCCGCCGGGCATCGCGCTCGCCGGCCTCCGCGTGCCACCCGAGCCGATCACGACCGCGCCCGCGGCGCCGCGAGACAGATCGAACGCCTGCGGCGGCTCCTCGAGCTCCTTCGGCCGCCGGCGCAACGGCGCGCCGCGAGCGGCGGTGCGCCTGCTGCTGCGCCGCTGGATCGGCGAGTCCGCCGCGACTTCTCTTCACCCCGGGGCGGCCTGGTGCGGATGCAGGATGAACCGGTCCTCCCACAGCTCGCGCAGGACGCGCTCGGGCGTCGTCTCGGCGGCCTCGTCGAGGTGGATGCGGCCCGACAGTGCGACGATCATCGCGTCGAACACCATCTCGGGGTAGTCCGCGTCCTCCGGGTCGTCGAGCCCTCGCAGCGCGGCGAGTCGCTGCGCGACGAGCACGGTGTCGATCGCGCCGCGCACGCTCGAGCCCTGCCGGACGTCCTCGTGCTCGCGGGTCGCGCGCGTCACGGCGACGGCGTCGCCGACGAGCTGCTCGCCGACAGGACCCGATGCCCCGGTCCGCAGTCGCACGATCTCCTCTTCGGCCTCGGCGCTCTGGTAGTCGACAGCGAGCCGGTTGAGTCGGTCGTGCACGCTCGTGGAGAGCCGCGTCGTGCCGACGTTGTCGTACGGGTTCATCGACGCGATCACGCGGAATGTCGGAAGAGCGCGGATGCGGCCGACCCGCGGCACCGCGATCGAGCGGTCCGCCATCGCCGTGAGCAGCGTGTTGAGTGTGTCCTCGGGGGCGCGGTTGAACTCCTCGATGTAGAGGAACCCGCCGTGCTGCATCGCCTCGACGAGCGGACCGGGCACGAAGTTGTCGGCCGAGTAGTCCTCGCGCAGCACGCGCGCCGGGTTGTGGTGCCCGACGAGCTTCGCGGGCGTGAGGTCGGCGTTGCCCTCGACGAACAGCAGCGGGATGCCCCACTCCCGCGTGATCGCGGTCAGCATCGTCGTCTTGCTCGTGCCCGGAGGGCCTTCCAGCACGATGTCGCGGCCGGCCGCCACGGCGGCGAGGGTCAGCTCGAGCTCGCGCTCGCGGCCGACGATGTGGCGCGCGATGCGCTCGCGGCTCTCGCGCAGCGATGCGGCGTCGCCGCCGGGAAGCGTGTGCTCCCCGGCGGCGACGGGTGCGGCATCCGTCTCGCTCACTTCTGCGTCGACCCCGCGTCGACCGGCAGCTGGACGCCCGTCACGTACCTCGATTCGTCCGAGGCGAGCCACAGGACGGCGTTCGAGATGTCGACGGGCTCCACCCACGGCACCGGTAGCGCGTTCATGGTCTCCATGCGCCCGCGGAACTCGTCCTTCGTGCGCTGGTCCTCCGGCAGATCCGGCATGAACAGCGCGTAGAGCGCGTCGTTCTGGATCATGTCGGTGTCGACACTCGTCGGATGCACCGTGTTGACGCGGATGTTGTCGGGTGCCAGCTCGAGCGCGAGCGTGCGCATGACACCGACGACGCCGTGCTTCGACGCGACGTAGTGCACGAAGTTCGGGAACCCCTTGATCCCCGCCGTCGAGCTCGTGATGATGATCGATCCGCCGCCTGCGGCCCGAAGGTGCGGGATCGCGGCCTTCGCGGTGTGCCACACGCCCGTGAGGTTGACGGCGATCATGTCGTTCCACGCCTCGTCGGTCAGCTCCTCGGCGGTCGCGTTTGAGAAGATGCCGGCGTTGGCCGACACGATGTCGAGCCGCCCGAGCTGGGCCACGCCCTCGTCGAGCGCCGCCTTCAGCCCCTCGTAGTCGCGCACGTCCGCCTCGCTCGCGACGATGCGGCGGTCGAGCGCCTCGACTTGGCGCACCGTCTCGGCGAGGTCGTCCGCCGTCGCCATGCCGTACGGCACGGTGTCGATCTGCTTCGCGAGGTCGACCGCGATGATGTCCGCGCCCTCCTGGGCCATGCGGATCGCGTGCGAGCGACCCTGCCCGCGGGCCGCGCCCGTGATGAATGCGACCTTTCCGTCCAGTCGTCCCATGGTGTTCTCCTTTCGATCCACTCGATCAGGTCACTTCACGGCCGCACCGGCGTCGACCGGCAGCGGCACGCCCGTCACGTAGCGAGCCTCATCCGAGGCGAGCCAGAGCACCGCGTTCGAGATGTCGACCGGCTCGACCCACGGGATCGGCAGCGCGTTGATGCCGGCCGCCGCCTCCTTGAAGTCGTCGACGGTGGGGTTCTCGAGGTCGGGCCGGAACAGCCGATAGGTCGCGTCGTTGTTGACCATCGGCGTGTCCACGACCGTCGGGTGCACGCTGTTGACGCGGATCATGTGCGGCGCGAGCTCGAGCGCGAGCGTGCGCATGAGGCCCACGACGCCGTGCTTTGCGGAGACGTAGTGGGCGATGTTCGGGAACGCGAACAGCCCCGCGTCGGAGCTCGTGATGATGATCGACCCGCCGCCCGATGCCTTCAGGTGGGGGATCGCCGCCTTGCACGTGCGCCATACGCCGTTGAGATTGACGTCGACCATGTCGACCCACATCTCCTCCGACAGCTCCTCGGCCGGGGCCATCGCGGTCGAGATGCCGGCGTTCGCGGCGACGATGTCGAGCCGCCCGAGCTGGGCGACGCCCTCGTCGACGGCGGACTTGAGCGCGTCGAAGTCGCGCACGTCGGCCTTGGTCGCGACGATGCGGCGGTCGAGCGCCTCGACCTGGCGCACGGTCTCTGCGAGGTCCTCCTGCGTGGCCGGTCCGTAGGGCGCGCCCGGGACCTCTTCCAGCACGTCGATCCCGATGATGTCGGCGCCCTCCTGCGCGAGCCGGATCGCGTGCGACCGACCCTGGCCGCGCGCGACGCCCGTGATGAAGGCCACTTTGCCCTCGACTCTTCCTGCCATTTCCGATTCCCTTCCTCCTCGTCGAGATGGGGGTGTGCCGGATGCCGCGCTCCGACGTCCGCGGCATCCGGACTTCTCAGTACTGCGTGTTGCCCGCGTCCACCGTCATCGCGAGGCTTGTGACGTAGCGCGATTCGTCGGAGGCGAGGAAGATCACCGCGTTCGAGATGTCGATCGGCTCCGTCATCTGGATGGGGAGCAGGTTCGACATCATGGGCATGAGCCGCGGGTGTGCGGCCATGATCTCCTGGATCTTCGTCGCCTTCTCCGGGTCGCCGAGTTGTCCCATCGGGGTGTCGACGCCCGTCGGATGGATGGAGTTGACGCGGATGCCGTGCTCCGACAGCTCGGTCGCGAACGCCCGCATGAGCCCGACGACGCCGTGCTTCGATGCGACGTAGGCCGTGAGGAACGGCAGTCCCTTCAGGCCCGCGGCGGAGCTCGTCATGATGATCGAACCGCCGCCGCCCTCGACCAGGTGCGGCGCGGTGTGCCGCACGGTGTTCCACACGCCCTTGAGGTTCGTGTCGATCGTCTGGTCCCAGACCTCCTCGGAGGTCTCGTCCCACGTGGTCATGACGCAGATGCCCGCGTTCGCGACGACGATGTCGAGCTTCCCGAGCTGTGCGACGCCGTCTTCGACGGCCTTCTTGACCGCCGCGCCGTCGCGCACGTCGACCTGCGCCGAGACGATGCGCCGGTCGAGCGCCTCGACCTGTCGCACCGTCTCCGCGAGATCCTCCGGTGTCGCGGACGGGTACGCGACGTTCGGGATCGTGTCGCACAGGTCGACCGCGATGATGTCGGCGCCCTCCTGCGCGAGTCGCACAGCGTGGGACCGACCCTGTCCGCGGGCGGCTCCCGTGATGAAGGCGACCTTGCCTTCGACTCTTCCTGCCATCTCTGTTTCCTCCCCTTGATCTCCGCCTCCGTTGGCGGATGCCTCAGCGCTTGTTCGTGAATCCGGCGTCGACCGGCAGTGTGACGCCCGTGACGTACCTGCCCGCATCCGAGACGAGGAACAGGATCGCGTTCGAGATGTCGACGGCCTCGATCATGTCGACGGGCAGGGCGTTCGCCATCGCCTGACCCATCTGCGGGTCCTGCTCGAGGAACTTCTGCATGACCTCGTTGACCACCATGGGCGTGTTGACACCTGTCGGGTGGACGGTGTTCACGCGGATGCTGTGCGGCGCGAGCGTGTTCGCATACGAGCGCATGAGGCCGACGACGCCGTGCTTCGACGCCGTGTAGCCGAGCCCGCCCGGGGTGTCTCCGCCGATGCCGTTGATGCCCGCCGTCGAGCTCGTGATGACGATCGCGCCGCCGCGACCGCCCTCGATCATCGACGGCTTCGCGACCTCGATCGTGTGGTAGACGCCCGTGAGGTTGACGTCGAGCACGTCGTACCACTCCTGCGGCGACGGCTCGAGCGACAGCGGGGCGATGCCCGCGTTGGCGAGCACGATGTCGACGGGGCCCAGCTGGGCCGTGCCCTCGTCGAACGCCTTCTGCAGCGACTCGCGGTCGCGCACGTCGGCCTGCGCCGCGAAGATGCGCCGGTCGAGCGCCTCGACCGCGCTCACCGTCTCCTTGAGGTCGTCCGGCGTCGACATCGGGTAGCCGACCGTCTCGATCTGCGAGCAGATGTCGACGGCGATGATGTCGGCACCCTCCTGCGCGAGGCGGATCGCGTGCGAGCGTCCCTGCCCTCGTGCTGCGCCGGTGATGAAGGCGACCTTGCCCTCGAGAACTCCTGCCATCTCTTGTCCTCCCTCTCTCATCGAGGGCGAACCGGAGCGGCCCCGCGGGAGACCGCACCCCACTTCGGCGCCCGCCTCGTCGCGGGCGTCTCGTGGTTGCTCGGGTCTTACGCGTGGCTGGAGCGGCTGCCCTCCTGTTGGCGCCCATCGGCGCCTGTGGTCTGCTGCGGGACGAATCCCGCGAGCGGGTTCTCCTCGCACGCACTCACGGGCGGGCGGGAGAGGTCGTTCCTACGCTGGATGGTCACGCGCACGGGGCCCGTGCCGGAGCGGGGCCGGGGCGGGGAAGTCCGGTGGGAGTGGTCGCCCGACGGCTTCGGGATGCCGCCGCCGGAGTCCTTGTGCTTCGCGAGCGCCTCCTCGCCGAAGCCGCGCACGCACTCCGGGTCGGGCCCGTCGAGCGGCAGGCCCGTGAAGAACTTCGCGGCCATGCAGCCGCCCTTGCACGTGTCGAAGAACTGACACGACGAGCATGCTCCGCCCGACTGCGGCTGACGCAGGCGCGTGAACAGCTCGGACTCGCGCCACACGCGCTCGAAGCCGCCGGGCTGGCGGATGTTGCCCGCGAGGAACTCGTCGTGGATGGCGAACGGGCATGCGTAGACGTCGCCGACAGGGTCGATGAGGCACACGACGCGGCCCGCGCCGCACAGGTTCAAGCCGGGCAGCGCCTGCCCGTAGGCGGAGAGGTGGAAGAAGGAGTCGCCCGTCAGGACGTTCTCGCCGTTCGCGACGAGCCAGTCGTACAGCTCGCGCTGCTGCCCAGCGGTGGGGTGGAGCTCGTCCCACACATCGGCGCCGCGGCCCGAAGGGCGCAGGCGGGTGAGGCGCAGCTGCGCGCCGTAGCGGTCGGCGATCGCCTTGAACTCGTCGAGCTGCGGAATGTTCGTGCGCGTGCACACGACCGACAGCTTGAAGTTCTTCATGCCGGCGTCCGCGAGGTTCTGCATCGCCCGCATCGCGGTCTCGTACGACCGAGGACCGCGGATCGCGTCGTTGACGTCGGCGGTCGCGCCGTCGAGCGAGATCTGCACGTCGACGTAGTCGTTCGCGGCCAGCATCGCCGCGACATCCGGCGTGATCTTGACCCCGTTGGTCGAGAACTTGACGCCCACGTGGTGGCTGGTGGCGTACTCGACGAGCTCCCAGAAGTCAGGGCGCACGGTCGGCTCGCCGCCCCCGATGTTGACGTAGAAGACCTGCATGCGCTCGAGCTCGTCGATGACGGCCTTGCACTCCTCGGTCGTCAGCTCGCGCGGGTCGCGGCGTCCGGAGCTCGACAGGCAGTGCACGCACGAGAGGTTGCACGCGTACGTGAGTTCCCACGTGAGGCAGATGGGCGAGTCGAGCCCGAACTCGAACAGGTCGACGAGCCGCGTCCCCGTCGTGGGACGCGTCGGTGCGTCGAGGGCGATCGTCATGCTGCTGCGCGCTCCTGGATCATGTGTGACTCGGCGAGCGTGTCGAGCGCCCGCAGGTATCGGCCATACTGGTCCGGCGCGACGCCGGCGGCCTCGCACGCCGAGCGCACGCTGGGTGCATCGGCGAGGCCTTCGACGATCGCGAGCAGTGTGCGGTCCTTGAGGAACGACAGCTTGCGGGTGCCGAAGTGGTAGAGCAGGGCGCCGAACGGCTCAGGCCTCACCGAGACCTGAGGGTGCAGGCGCCACGCCGAGTCGGGGTTCACGGGTCTTGCGGCGCTTGTCAGTAGACGCCGCACATGCCGTCGATCGAGACTTCCTCGACGAGCGTGTCGACCTCGATGACGTCCTGCGCAGCGCTCTCGGGTTCTGCCACAATCTGCTTCGAGTCCATGGGATGCTCCTTCGTGGGGCTGGTCATCTTCTTCGATGCCCCGATGCGGGCGATACTAATGACACCGAGTGCCGATTGGAAGAGTCCCTTGCCGAAGGGCCTCCCACCTATCGGAAGCCGCCCAGAATCGCGGCGCCATGAGGAGGACGAATGACGCTCGACGCGGATCGTCTCGAAGCGGATGCCCCCGCCCCCGCACCCGAGTCGCAACGCGCTCGCATGGGCCGTGCCCCCGTCACCACCCACGGCGAACTGAGCCACCTCGCCCTGGGGCTGTTCCTCGAGCGGGGGTTCGACAAGACGACGGTCGACGACATCGTCCGGGCGGCCGGCATCGGCCGCCGCACGTTCTTCCGCTACTTCGCGTCGAAGAACGACCTGCCGTGGGGTGATTTCGACAGGCTCCTCGACGAGATGCGCGCGCACCTGGCGGCGATGCCCGACGACATCCCCCTCATGGATGCGCTGCGGGAGGCCGTCGTCGACTTCAACCGCTTCCCCGACGAGGAGCTCACATTCCACCGCGAGCGCATGTGGCTGCTGCTGAACGTGCCGAGCCTCGTCGCGCACTCGACGCTGCGCTACGCGTCGTGGCGCCAGGTCATCGCGGAGTACGTCGCCCGGCGCCTCGGCGTCGGGATCGACTCCCTCACGCCGCAGGCGATCGCGTGGTCGTGCCTCGGACTGTGCCTCGCCGCGTACGAGCAGTGGCTCGCGCACGACGACGCCGACCTGCTGGAGCTGCTCGACGCCTCGTTCCGGCGTCTCGCCGCGGCGTATTCGAGCGCCGCATGACGCGGGTCGTGGTGGTGGGCGGCGGCGCCGCCGGTGCGCCGCTCGCGGCCCGGCTGAGCGAGGACCCCGATCGCGAGGTCGTGCTCGTCGAGGCGGGCCCCGCGCCCGAGCGCTTCCCGGCAGACCTGCTGGACGGCACGACCGTCCAGGGCGCGATGCCGGGGCATCCGTTCAGCTGGTCGTATCTCGGTCACCTCACGCCCGACCTGCCGTACACGATCGCGCGCGGACGCGTGCTCGGCGGCTCGAGTGCGATCAACGGCGGGTACTTCGTGCGGGCGCGTCCCGGCGACTTCGAACGATGGGCGGATGCCGCCGGCCCCGCATGGTCGTACGAGAGGGCGCTGCCCGTGCTGAAGGCGCTCGAGAGCGACCGCGACTTCGGGCCGGGAGAGTGTCACGGCTCGTCGGGGCCGATGCCCGTCGCACGCCCCCGGCAGGACGGCGTCGTCGCGCGCGCGTTCACGGCGGCAGCGCGCGAGCTCGGCTTCACGGAGGAGCCCGACAAGAACGCGCCGGGTGCGCCGGGGATCGGACCGGTGCCCGCGAACGTCATCGAGGGGGTGCGCGTCAACACGGCGCTCGCGTACCTTGCTGGCGCGCGCGATCGGCCGAACCTGCGGATCGTCGCCGACACGCGTGTGCTGCGCGTGCGCTTCGAGGGTTCGCGTGCGGTGGGCGTCGAGACGACGTCCGGCGTGATCGAGGGTGACGAGGTCGTGCTGTGCGCGGGCGCGATCGGCACGCCGCACCTGCTGTTCGCGTCGGGGGTGGGTCCCCGCGCGCACCTCGAGTCGGTTGGGGTGCGGGTCGTGAGCGACCTGCCCGTGGGCGAGGCCTTCAGCGACCACCCCGACATCGCGGTCGGGTGGAAGGCGCGTCGGCCCGTGTTCGACCCAGGCGAGCGGTTCGCGTTCCCGACGGCGCTCAACTTCTCGTCCGGGGCACCGGGCGGCGAGGACGGCGACCTCGAGGTGCTGCTGTCGGTCAAGCCGCTCGGATACCTGCTGACCGGGTCCACGCGGACGTTCGCCAGCGGCCTGCGGGCGGTGGCGCGGCATCCGATTCGCACCCTTCGCGGGGTCATGGGGGCGTCGGCCCGTCGTATGGCGGCCCAGCTCGCGCACGCGGACGACCTGCAGCTCATCGTGGGCCTGCAGCGGCCGGAGGGGCGCGGGTCGATCACGCTCCAGTCGGACGACCCGACCGCGCCGCCGCGCATCGACTACCGGTACCTCGAGGAGGAGTCCGACCTGGCGCGCATGCGCGTCGGCATCCGCACGGCCGCCGCGCTCCTGCGCTCGGACGCATTCGACGGCCTGCTGGACCGGCTCACCGAGCTCGACGACGCGACCCTCGACGACGACGCGCGGCTCGACGCGTGGATGCGCGCGCACCTCGGCACGGCAATCCACCTGTGCGGATCGGCGCCCATGGGTCCCGTGCTCGACGGCGAAGGACGCGTGCACGGCGTCGAGGGACTGCGCGTCGCCGACACGTCGATGCTCCCGGATGTCCCGTCGCGGGGTCCCTTCGCGACGGCGGTGTTCATCGGCGAGCACGTCGCGCGGCTCATGCGCGGGTGACCGCTCTAGGCTGAACGCGTGAGCGACTTCACGGTCCGGCGGGCGCGCACCGCCGACATCCGGGGCATCCAGTCGATGCTCGAGCCGTACGTGCAGCGGCGCATCCTGCTCGGCAAGGACCTCGTCGTGCTGTACGAGTCGACGCAGCAGTTCGTCGTCGCCGAGGACGCGCACGGCCGGCTGATCGGATGCGGCGCCCTGCACGTCATGTGGGAGGACCTCGGCGAAGTCCGCACGCTCATCGTCATCGACGAGTGGCTTCATCGCGGAGTGGGGCGGGCGCTCGTCGAGCGGCTCGAGGCGGATGCGCGCGAGCTCGGCCTCAAGCGACTGTTCTGCCTCACCTTCGAGGTCGAGTTCTTCGAGCGCCGCGGGTTCTCGCCGATCGGCGAGATGATCGTCGACCCCGACGTCTACTCGCAGCTCGTGCGCAGCCCCGACGAAGGTGTCGCCGAGTTCCTCGACCTCGCCCACGTCAAGCCGAACACGCTCGGCAACACCCGCATGCTGAAGGTGCTCGACCCGGAGGAGTCCTCCGGTCGCTGAGCCCGTCGAAGCGTCGTCCCCCGGTCGCTGAGCCCGTCGAAGCGTCGTCCCCCCCGGTCGCTGAGCCCGTCGAAGCGTCGTCCCCCCGATCGCTGAGCCCGTCGAAGCGTCCCCGCGATCTACCGCCCGCGGAACACCGGCTTCCGTTTGTCCTGGAACGCGGCGAACCCTTCGCGGTAGTCGTCCGTGTCGCACAGCGCGGCCTGCGCGGCGTTCTCGATGTCGACCGCGTCCCACAGCCCGAGCCGCTCGTCGCGCAGCCGCCGCACGAGCTCCTTGCTCGCGAGGAAGGCGCCGGTCGCGCCATCCGCCGCCTTCTTCGCCGCCGACTCGGTCGCCGCGACGACCTCGTCCGCCGGGAACACCTGCGAGAACAGGCCGGATGCGACGGCCTCCGTGCCCGACATGAGGCGTCCCGTGTAGATGAGGTCGAGGGTCTTGTGCGCGCCGAGCCGCTCGAAGAAGAGCGCGTGTCCACCCGAATCGAGTGTCGCGCCCAGCGCCGCGAAGGGCGAGCCGATCTTCGCGGTGTCGGCGACGTACACGACGTCCGTCGCGATGAGTAGGCCCAGTCCCACGCCGAGGCACGCGCCGTGTGCGGCCGCGAACGTCGGTGCGGGGAACGCCGACATGCGCCGCAGCAGTGGCGTGACGAGTCCGACGAGGTACCCCATGACGTCGTCGTCGCGGGGGTCGACGCCCGAGATGTCGCGACCGGCGCAGAACGCGCGTCCCTCCCCGCGGAGCACGAGGGCGCGGACCCCGGATGCCTCGGCCTCGTCGTATGCCGCCCCGAGGTCCTTGAGCGCCTGCTCCCCGAGCGCGTTGAGCTTCTCGGGGTTGTCGAGAACGACCGTGGCGACGTCGTCGTCGATGGTGAGGTCGATCATGGGACTCCGTTCATCCGTCGTAGTCGACGACGACGCGGTCGGTCGTCGGGTGGGACTGGCACGTGAGCACGTACCCGCGCTCGAGCTCGTCGGGTTCGAGTGCCCAGTTCTCCGTCATCCGCACCGATCCCGAGAGGAGCTTCGCGCGGCACGTGCCGCACACGCCGCCGGTGCAGGCGAAGGGCGCATCCGGGCGCACGCGCAGCGCCGCGTTCAGGATCGTCTCGTGCGCGTCGACGGGGCTCTCGACCGTCGACGAGACGCCGTCGAGCGTCAGTTCGACCGTGACGACGGGCTCTCCGCGACGCACCTCGACGGTGCGTGGTGCGACGGGCGTCGGCTGCCCGGGCTCGCCGGTCGTGAAGAGCTCGTACCGCACGTGCGCGCGGTCGACGCCGACGTCGGCGAGCACGTCGCGGCACAGCTGCACGAGATCGAGCGGTCCGCACAGGAACCACTCGTCGACCGTTTCGGGCGGCACGAGCAGATCGAGCATCGTCCGCAGCTTCGGCTCGTCGATGCGGCCCGACAGCAGGGGAGCCGTGCGCTGCTCGCGCGAGAGCACGTGGTGCAGTGCGAGCCGGGCCGGGTAGCGGTCCTTCAACTCGCCGAGCTCCTCGAGGAACATCACGTCGCTCGTGGAGCGGTTCGTGTAGATGAGCGTGAACCGCGACGTGTCGGAGCGCGCGAGCACGGTCGCGGCGAGCGCCATGAGCGGGGTGATGCCCGAGCCCGCGGCGATGCCGGCGACGTGGCGCCCGTCGAGGTCGGCGAGCGCCGACGTGAACGAGCCCTGCGGGCTCATGACGTCGAGGCGGTCGCCGGGTGTGAGGCTGCCGTGCGCCCACGTCGAGAAGCGGCCGCCGATGTCGCGCTTGATGGCGATGCTGATCGATCCGGTTCCGGATGCCGCGCCCCGCGCCGGCGGCCGGCACAACGAGTACGACCGGCGTACCTCCTGGCCGTCGAGGTGCGTGCGCAGCGCGACGTGCTGCCCGGCGAGGTAGTCGAACTCGCCCCGCAGCTCTTCCGGCACGGCGAACGTCACCTCGATCGCGTCGTCGGTGAGCGGCCGGACGTCGGCGACCTCGAGCTCGTGGAATCGTGCGCGCCCCGTGCGCGTGCCGCCGACGGCGCTCGCGAGGAACGCCTCGGCGAGTTCGGGCGCGTTGTCGAGCGTCGAGCGCTCGTCGGTCGCGGGCGCGTGCGGAAGCCGTGCCTCCATCAGTGCACCTTGAACCAGTCGAACGGCTCGAGGCACGAGCGGCACTCGAACAGCGCCTTGCACGATGTCGACCCGAACCGCGACACCTCGCGTGTGTCGAGCGATCCGCAGCGCGGGCACTTCACGCCCAGCGCGACGCGGATCGGCCCGCGTGCGGCCGCGCGGCCCGTCGGCGGGGCGATGCCGAACTCGCGGAGCTTCTGCTTCGCGGCATCCGTCATCCAGTCCGTCGTCCACGCCGGAGCGAGCACCGTGCGAACCTCGACGTGCTCGAAGCCGGCGTCGGTCAGGGCGAGCACGAGGTCGTCGCGGATCGCATCCATCGCAGGGCATCCGGAGTACGTCGGCGTGATCGTCACCACGGCACGCGTGGGATCGTCGGCGTCGACGCGCACGTCGCGCAATACTCCGAGATCGGCGATCGTCAGCACGGGGACCTCGGGGTCGCACACGGATGCCGCGACCTCACGAGCGACGGCGAGCCGGGAGTCGAGCGCGGTCGTCACCATGTCGCCCCCGGGTGCTGTCTCGCGAGCACCTGCATCTCGGCGAGCAGGTGTCCGAGCGCCGAGAAGTGGCGGCCGTGGCGCCCACCGCCGGCTGAGACGAACGCGCCCTTCGCGTTCGGGTCGGGCACCTCGAGCTCCGCCTCGGCGAACACCTCGGCGACGACCTCGTCGAAGCCCGGCCGTAGGGTCGACGGCCGCACCGCGACGCCCTGCTCGGCGAGGTCGTCGGTGAGCGGCTCGTCGCGGAACAGCTCGTCGACGTACGGCCACACATCCCCGATCGCCCGGATCATGCGCCGCCGCGACTCGTCCGTTCCGCCCGCGAGGCGCAGCGTCCACTGCACGGCGTGGTCGCGGTGATAGTCGACCTCCTTGAGGGCCTTGTCGGCGACCGCCGCGAGCGTCGGATCCGTCGATGCGCGCAGCGCCGAATACAGCTCGAACCAGTACGCGGATGCCGCGAGCTGCCGCGCGATCGTGTGGGCGAAGTCCCCGTTCGGCTGCTGGAACAGCCACGCGCACCGGAAGTCGCGCTCATCGCGCCAGTACGCGAGGTCGTCCTCGGATCGCCCGTCGTAGGAGCCGGCGTAGTGAAGCAGCGACCGGGCGTGCCCCAGCAGGTCGAGCGCGATGTTCGCGAGGGCGACGTCCTCCTCGAGCTCGGGGGCCCGAGCGATCCAGTACCCGAGCTGCTGCGACAGGATGAGTGCGTCGTCTCCGAGCCACAGCGCGTATTCGGCGATCTCGGCGGATGCCGCGCGCCCGTCCTCGCCCGCGAGCTCGGCTGCGAGGGCGATCCGGTCAACGGTGACCTCGCCGTGCGGGGGGTCGTGCGGTGCGGCCGTGGTGGGGGTGGGCTCACTCATAGGTGCGGCACCCCCTCGGACGCCGTGTAGTACACCGCGTGCCGGTAGTTCTTTCCGGCGGGGCTCTCGAAGAACGCGCCCTTCGCGTCGGGGTCGCTCGTGGTGATGGCATCCGCCGGCACGACCCAGATCGATGTGCCCTCGCCGCGGCGCGTGTACAGGTCGCGGGCGTTGCGCAGCGCCATCTCGGCGTCGGGCGCGTGCAGCGACCCGGCGTGCACGTGGCTGAGGCCCCGGTTCGCGCGCACGAACACCTCCCACAGGGGCCAGGTCTCGCGCTGGTCCGCTCCAGGGGTCGCCATCACGCCACCGCCTTCCCTGCGTTCGCGGCCTGCTTCCGGGCGTACTCCGCCGCGGCCTCCCGCACCCACGCGCCCTCTTCGTGCGCGTCGCGGCGTCGCTGCAGGCGCTCGGCGTTGCACGGGCCGCGACCGGCGAGCACCTCGCGGAACTCGTCCCAGTCGATCTCGCTCATGTCCCAGCGGCCCGTCTCCTCGTTCCAGCGGAGGTTCGGGTCGGGGAGCGTCACTCCGAGGATCTCGGCCTGGGGCACGAGCATCCCGATGAAGCGCTGGCGCAGCTCGTCGTTCGAGAAGCGCTTGATCTTCCACGCCATGGACTGCGCCGAGTTCGGCGACTCGTCGTCGGGCGGGCCGAACATCATGAGCGACGGCCAGTACCAGCGGTCGACGGCGTCCTGCGCCATCTCGCGCTGCGCCTCGGTGCCCTGCATGAGCGTGAGCAGGATCTCGAACCCCTGCCGCTGGTGGAACGACTCCTCCTTGCAGATGCGGATCATCGCGCGCGCGTACGGTCCGTACGATGCGCGGCACAGGGGGACCTGGTTGCAGATCGCGGCGCCGTCGACGAGCCAGCCGATCGCGCCCATGTCGGCCCACGTCGGGGTCGGGTAATTGAAGATCGACGAGTACTTCGCGCGCCCGTCGATGAGCTGCTGCGTCATCTCGTCGCGCGTGATGCCGAGGGTCTGCGCCGCCGAGTAGAGGTACAGCCCGTGCCCGGCCTCGTCCTGCACCTTCGCCATGAGGATCGCCTTGCGCTTGAGGCTGGGCGCCCGCGTGATCCAGTTGCCCTCGGGCTGCATGCCGATGATCTCCGAGTGCGCGTGCTGCGAGATCTGCCGGATGAGCGTCTTGCGGTACGCCTCGGGCATCCAGTCGCGGGGCTCGACGCGCGAGTCGGCTTCGATGATGGCATCGAACGCCGCCTCTTCGGGAGAGCGCTCGACCGCTTCGTCGAGGGTGGTGGTGGTCATCGTCGACTCCTGACGGATCCTCGATCCGAATTACAGACCGTTCGTTCAGTTATTATGCCACCACCCGGCGGACGGGTGTCACCCCGGGCCGTCCGCGCGCGCGATCAGCGGAAGACCTCGACGCGGCACCCGACGCCCGCAGCCCGCGCGATGCTGACGTCGCCCGTGATGAGCGGCGCGTCCAGGTGCTCGGCGAGTGCGACGTATCCGGCGTCGTAGCTCGACAGGTTCGCACGCAGCTCCCATGCGCGATCGGTGAGCACCGGCCACGGCCACAGCTCGATCGGCATGCCGTGCGCGACGCGCCGGGCTGCGTCGCCCTGCTCGGGCGTGAGACGGCGGCCGAGCACGAGCCCGCGCAGCCCGCTGTCGACCTCGGAGGCAAGAAGGTGCGGTGCGTGCATCGTCGTGGGCGCGAGGCGGGCGGCGAGAGCGGATGCCGCGGCAGCCCGCGACGTCACGAGCGCGATCACCACCGAGGCGTCGATGACGACGAGCTCACCGCCTTCGTCAGCGCCGCTCGGCATGCACGGCCTCGACGATCTCGTCCATCGTGAGGTCGGGGTACGAGCTCGCGTTGAGGCGCGCCCGCGTGATCGCTTCGGCCGCGCTCGGCGTCTCGGCCAGGCGTCGCAGGTGGAGGCTCAGGTACTCCTGGAGGGACCGGCCCGACCGCGCGGCACGCGCGGCCAGCTCGTCGCGCACCTCGTCGGGCACGTTGCGCACGGTGATCGTCACGGGCATGACGTCAGTCTAGCCGCCGTGCATGCATAATGCATGCACGGCGGCTAGCTCGCCCCGCGGTGACCGCGACTAGGCTCCCTCGTGAAACCCGGCGCCAGCGACGACCCCCGACCGGAAGTGCAGACGGATGACGCAACCGACCGATCCCCACCCCGCGGGTGCGGCATCCGAACGCCCCACCCGCGCCATGATGGAGCGCGATCTCGCATCCGCGGCGCTCGGCATGGTGGTCGAGCGCGACGAGCCGGGCCACTCCGTCGTGAGCATGGTCGTGCGCGACGACATGACGAACGGCTTCCACATCACGCACGGCGGCATCGTCTTCGCGTTGGCCGACACCGCCTTCGCGATCGCGTGCAACGAGGACGAGCGCATCACCGTCTCGCAGGGAGCCGACATCACGTTCCTGAAGTCGACGCAGGCGGGGCAGAAGCTCACCGCGACCGCCCGCCGCCGCATCCGCAACGGGCGCTCGGGCCTCTACGACGTCACCGTGACCGACGACGCGGGAGACGTCGTGGCCGAGTTCCGCGGGCGATCGCTCACCACCGACCGCACACTGCCGAAGGGCTGAGACGGATGCCGCGCCACCGCGCCCGCGCCGCCTGATCCCGCCCCCAGCCGGTATCACCGGCGTCGCTCACCCCTCACCTCTTGCAGGAACACGCAGCGCCGCCCGTTGCATCCGACGCTCCGGATCCGGCCTGCGGCTTGTGAGGAGAAGGACATGACGGTCTGGGGGAACGGTCTGGCGATTCAGCCGACCGTCTCGAACGGGGGACAGTTCGGCGCTCCGCGGGGGCAGGGCCGCACGCACGCGGGCGCGGACTTCATCGGCTACAGCGAGCTTCGCGCGATCGAACCCGGGCGCGTGACGTTCGCCGGCGTGCTCACCCCCGCCGCAGGAGTCTCGGTCGCGATCGATCTGCCGAGCAAGATCGACGGGCACATCGTGACGATCGTGCGGATGCACATCAAGGAAGGCTCACTCCGCGTGAGCAAGGGATCACACGTCGTCGCGGGTCAGCTCATCGGCCTGATGGGCGACAGCGGCAACGCGCAGGGCAAGTGCGACCACGTCGAGGTCCGGTTCTTCCGCAACGGCGCGCTCCAGAAGACGGTGGACCCCGTCTCGTGGATCGCGAGGCGCATCGGCGGCCGGCCTGCCGTGCTGTCGTCCGACCAGCGCGTCGCGAAGGCGTTCGTCAACGGGCGCACGGCTCCGACGCGTCAGGCTCCGATCCGCGGCTCGCTCGCGCGGGGCATCACGGGCACGTTCAACGGCTTCACGCGAGGTGAGCGCGTCGAGGGCAACGACATCTGGTTCCGCGGAGCCTTCACGGGGCTGTGGTTCTGGTCGGGCGCCTTCACGAGCACCTCGACTCAGGGTCTGGCTCAGGTCTAGGCGGGGGGTCAGGCGGTCGCGACCGCGGCGTTCTCCTTCGCGACGAGGGTGAGCACGTCGTAGGTCGCGACCGTCTCGTCGCGTTGGTTGCGGATGACCGCGTCCCAGCGCACCTCGCCGTAGTCCTCGGTCTCGCGCGGGGTGATCTGCTTCGCGGTCAGCACGACGCGGATCTCGTCGCCGGGCGACACGGGGGTCATGAACCGCAGGTTCTCGAGGCCGTAGTTCGCGAGCACGGGTCCCGGGTCGGGATCGACGAAGAGACCTGCGGCCCACGAGACGAGCAGGTACCCGTGCGCGACCCGGCCCGGGAAGAACGGGTTGGCGGATGCCGCATCCTCGTCCATATGCGCGTAGAACGTGTCGCCCGTGAAGTGCGCGAACGTCTCGATGTCCTCCAGTGTGACGGGCCGGGGCTCCGAGGCGAACTGGTCGCCGAGGCGCAGCTCGGCGAGCGACTTGCGGAACGGATGCACGTCCTGACGCGCCGGCGCACCCTCGTGCCACACGCCGGTGAGCGCCGTCAGCATCTCGGGCGACCCCTGCACGGCCGTGCGCTGCATGTGGTGGAGCACCGCGCGGATGCCGCCGAGCTCCTCGCCGCCTCCCGCGCGGCCCGGGCCGCCGTGCACGAGGTGCGGCACGGGCGAGCCGTGGCCCGTCGACGTGCGGGCGTTGTCGCGGTTGAGGAAGAGGACGCGGCCGTTGTACGCGCCGATGCGCGAGAGCAGCTCGACCGCGACCGACGGATCGTTCGTCGCGACGCTCGTGACGAGCGAGCCTCCGCCGCGGTCGACGAGGCGGGCCGCCTCGTCGAGCGTCGAGTAGGGAAGGAGACTCGCGACCGGCCCGAAGGCTTCGACCTCGTGCACGGCGTCGGGCGCGTCGTGCCCGAAGCCCACGAGGATCGGCGCCACGAACGCACCCTCGGGCGCCGAGGCGACCGTGCCGTCGGCGTGGACGACGGCGGGGGCATCCGTCGATCCCACGAGCACGCGGCCGCCCGCCGACTCGAGCGCCGCGACCTGCCGCAGCACGTCGTCGCGCTGCTCGGTCGACACGAGCGGTCCCATCGTCACGGACTCGTTGTGGGGGTCGCCGATGACGACGCGGCTCTCGATCGCGGTGCGCAGCGCTTCGACGACGGCGTCGACGGATGCCTCGGGCACGATCGCCCGCCGGATGGCGGTGCACTTCTGACCGGTCTTGCTCGTGAGCTCGACCATGAGCTGCTTGACGTAGGCGTCGAACTCCGGGGTTCCCGGCTCGGCGTCGGGGCCGAGCACCGACGCGTTGATCGAGTCCGTCTCGACCGTGAAGCGCACGCCGCCGGTCTGGACGCTCGGATGCCCCCGCAGGCGCTCGGCGGTCGACGCGCTCCCCGTGAATCCGATGAGGTCGCCCAGCCGCAGGTGGTCGAGGAGGTCGTGCGCGGAACCGCTCAGGAGCTGGAGCGATCCCGCCGGAAGGAGCCCCGACTCGACGAGGATGCGCACCCACGCTTCGGCGATGTACGCGGTCGGGGTGGCGGGCTTCACGAGCGTCGGCACGCCCGCGAGGAAGGCGGGCGCGAACTTCTCGAGCGCACCCCACACGGGGAAGTTGAACGCGTTGATCTGCACCGCGACGCCGGGCAGGCGCGTATAGATATGCCGTCCGAGGAATGAGCCGTCCTTCGACAGCATCTCGACCGGGCCGTCGACGATCACCGACGCGTTCGGAAGCTCGCGGCGCCCCTTCGACGAATACGTGAACAGCACCCCGATGCCGCCGTCGACATCGATCATCGCGTCGCGCTGCGTCGCGCCGGCGTGCTTCGACAGCTCGTACAGCTCCGCCTTGCGCTCGGTGAGCGCCTGGGCGAACTGCTTGAGGAGGAGTGCCCGCTGATGGAACGTCATCGTGGCGAGGCTCTGCTGGCCGATCGTGCGCGCGTAGTCGAGCGCGCCCGCGATGTCGGCGCCCGCTGCGCTCACGAGGGCGACCTCGTCGCCCGTCGACGCGTCGCGCACGACCGTCGCGTCGGTCGCGGCATCGGGTGTCCACCATTCGTCGCGCAGGTAGCTCGCCACGATCTGTGTCATCTGCTGTTCCATTCGTAGAAGCCGCGGCCGCTCTTGCGCCCGAGGTCGCCCTCGGCGACCATGCGGCGCAGCAGCTCGGGCGGGGAGTAGCGCGGGCCGAGCGTGCGCTCGAGCTCTTCGGCGATCGCGAGGCGCACGTCGAGTCCGACGATGTCGGTCGTCCGCAGCGGCCCGATCGGATGCCGGTAGCCGAGCTCCATCGCGGCGTCGATGTCTTCCGCGCTCGCGACACCCTCCTCGAGCATGCGGATCGCCTCGAGCCCCAGCATCACGCCGAGCCGGCTGGATGCGAACCCGGGGCTGTCGCGCACGACGATGGGGCGCTTTCCGAGAGCGGAGACCCAGCCGTACGCCTCGTCGACCACCGCGGAGTCGGTGGCGGAGCCGACGATGATCTCGACGAGCTGCGACGAGGGCACGGGGTTGAAGAAGTGGAGCCCGAGGAAGCGCTCCGGGCGCGCGAGGCTTTCGGCGAGGGCCTCGATCGGGATCGACGACGTGTTCGTCGCGAGCACCGCGTTCGAGGCGATCGCGGCCTCGGCCCGTGCGAGCTCGGCGGCCTTGAGGGCGCGGTCCTCGGGCACGGCCTCGATCACCAGGCCGCACGACTCGAACAGCGACACGTCGGTCGTGATCGTGAACGCCGACGACAGCGCGTCGAGAGGAGAGAGCGGCTCGCCCGCCGCAGCCGAGCGCTCGGCCGTGCGGCGGAGGGAATCACGGATGCGGCGGCCCGACGCATCCGCCGATTCGCGGTCTCGCTCGACCACGATCACGCGCGCGCCCGCCACCGCGAACGCGTGCGCGATGCCGGAGCCCATCCTGCCGCCGCCGAGCACGCCGACGCGCGCCGGCACCCGGGTCGGCGCGGATTCGGCGGACTCCGCGGTCGCGGCGCGCGTGGCGCCGTGAGGCGAAGGGCTCGCTCCGGGCGAGCGCGCGGCGCCCCACCCTTCGGGCCCTGAGCGAGCGAAGCGAGACGAAGGGTCAACGGAGTTCATCGCTTCTTCCTCTCGAGGAACTCGGTCATGCGGCGGAACTTCTCGGGACTTTCGAACAACTCTGCCTGCAGTTCGAGCTCGATGTCAGGGTGTGCCTCTGCGGGAGCGAGCAGCGCGCGCTTCGTGTGCATCGTCGCGAGCCGGTCGTTCGCGGCGATGCGGTCGGCGAGCGCGTGTGCGGCGGGGAGAAGGTCTTCGGGTTCGTGGAGCGACGAGACGAGGCCCCACGCGAGGGCCGTCTCGGCGTCGAGCACGCGGCCCGTGTAGAGAAGCTCGCTCGCTCGCGCGTCGCCGACGAGCCGCGGCAGCAGCCACGTGGCACCCGCGGCCGCGATGATGCCGAGGCCGGTCTCGGGGTTGCCGATGCGCATGCGCGGGGTGCCGATGCGCAGGTCCGCGGCGTACGCGAGCTCGGCGCCGCCGCCGAGGGCCCAGCCGTCGATCGCGGCGATGACCGGCATCGGCAGCGCCTTCACACGACGGAAGGCGTGCGCGTTGATGCCGCGCCGTGCGTCGTCGGCCCGGCGCTCGCGCAGCTGCGCGATGTCGGCGCCGGATGCGAACACGCCACCGGCGCCCGTGAGGATGAGCACCGCGGGCGAGGCCTCGAGCTCTTCGCACAGCGCGTGAAGGGCGTCGATCATCGACTGGTCGATCGCGTTGCGGGCTTCGGGACGGTCGAGGGTCGCGACCACCCGATCGCCGAGTCGCTCGACGCGCAGGCAGACGCGCGTCGCGGGCTCGGGCATCGTCGTCCTCTCGATCGTCATTACTTACCGATCGTTCAGGAATTATGGCAGACGCGACCCTCATCCGCCACCGCCGGTGACAGACTGGAGCGCGTGACGACCGCCGCCGAGCCTCCCCTCGCCTCGCGCCGAGGCCGCCCGGGCTACGACCAGGACGCGGTGCTCGACGTCGCCGTCGCCGTCTTCAACGAGCACGGGTACGACGCCACCTCGATCGCGGCCCTCGCCGACAGGCTCGGGCTGTCGAAGTCGGCGCTCTACCACCACTTCGATTCCAAGGAGCAGCTTCTCGGCGTCGCGCTCGAACAGGCGCTCGGCGCACTCGAAGGGGTGCTCACCGAGCCGGAGGCGACCGAGGGAACCGCGACCGAGCGGCTGGCGTTCGTGCTCCGCGGGGCGGTGCGCGTGCTCGTCGAGCGTCTTCCGTACGTGACGCTTCTCCTGCGTGTGCGAGGCAACAGCGCCGTCGAGCGGTCGGCGCTCGAGCGCCGCCGCGCCTTCGACCACGCGATCACCGCGCTCGTGCGTGAAGCGCAGGCCGAGGGGTCGGTGCGCTCCGACATCGAGGCATCCGTCGCCACCCGTCTCGTGTTCGGCATGGTCAACTCGATCGTCGAGTGGTACCGGCCAACCGGTCCCGAGGGTGCCGACGAGCTCGCCGACGACGTGCTCGCGGTCGCGCTCGACGGCCTCCGCACGCGCTGAACACGGGCGTGCCGCCGGGGTGGGGCGCGGGGCCCGACCTACCCTGGACGCATGAGCGGCACGACACGGCGACGGCGGCATCCGCCCGCGGTGTATCGGCGCCGGCGGCTGACGGTGCTGCTGGGCCTGGTGATCGTGATCGCGGCGATCTGGCTCCTCATCGCGCAGCCGTGGCGCAGCTGGGCAGACGCGTTCGCACCCGCTTCGACGCCGACCCCGTCGAGCATCGAAACAGCGGATGCGACGACGGCGATTCCCGTTCCCGAGACCGGCGGCTCGCAGACGCCCGCGCCGGAGGAACCCGGGCCCGAGACGCCGTCCACGACCCCCGAAGAGGCGGCGCCTCCGCCCACCACGCCGGCGATCGAGCCGTGCCGTGCGCCGGATGTGACGGTCGAGGCCGTCACCGACCAGGACACGTATGCGTCGGGGCAGAACCCGCAGCTGTCGATCCGTCTCACGAACGTCTCGGCGAACGACTGCACGATCAACGTGGGAACCGCCACCCAGTCGTTCGTCATCACGAGCGGCAGCGACACGTGGTGGCGTTCGACGGACTGCCAGTCGGAGCCGAGTGACGTCGTCGTCACGCTCAAGGCCGGTCAGTCCGTCGCGAGCGCCGCGCCCCTGGTGTGGGATCGCACGCGCTCGTCGGTCTCGACGTGCAGCAGCGCGGAGCGTCAGCGGGCCGCGGGAGGCGGCGCCTCGTACCACTTGAGCGTCGAGATCGGCGGGTTCGCGTCGACGACGTCGAAGCAGTTCCTCCTTTACTGAATCAGCTTCCTCTGTACTCCATCCCGGTCAGCGGGGTAATGTGAGTCCGTTCAGCGCCCTTCGACCGCGGTTTCATCCCGCTAAGTGAGAGTCCTCTCATGAGTGTCCCCCGAAGAGGGGACAGACGGAAACCTTGCACTCACTTAGCCTTTAATCAGCTCCCGAGCGGAGATGGCTCGCGCTGACCCCAGACAGCGTTACTCGACCCCAGCGAGTTTCGAGCATCCCCGGTGAGCAGTCGGCCCTCTCGGGTCGCCCGTCCCAAGGCGATCTGAGAGGGCCA
>NZ_DASRXZ010000116.1:0-23232 GCF_035687345.1 Microbacterium sp. | reverse complement strand
GGGGAACGACATCATCACCGACTCGTTCGGCGACGACAACATCAAGGGCAAGCAGGGCAATGACGCCATCAACGTGGGTGGCGGGGTCGACCTCGGCCTCGGCGGTCTCGGCGATGACTTCATGGTCAACGGCGGCGGAGACGTCACCACCCTCTTCGGAGGAATGGGCGATGACATCTTCCTCGGCACCACGGGCCGCATGACGGTCGTCGGCGGTGAGCACGACGACTGGGTCGAGGGTTCCGGCCACGCCGACCTGCTGCAGGGCGACAACGCCGACCAGTTCCAGAACGACACCCTCGGCGGCAACGATGTCGTGGCAGGACGCCTCGGCAACGACGACGTCGAAGGCGAAGGCGGCGATGACATCCTCATCGGCAACGCCACCGGGACCGACCGCCACCACGGCGGCCTCGGATGGGACTGGATCACCTACTACGGCACCAACGTCGGCATCACGGCGGACTGGGCGTTCAACCGGGTGTTCGAGCCGAACAACCCGCTGCCGTCGCGGTTCGACCTGCTCGAGGCGATGTCCGGTGGATCGGGAAGCGACATCCTGCGCGGCCCGATCGCGAACCCGGACGACCTGTCGGAGAGCGAGATCGAGCTGAACAAGGCGACGGAGGAGGCGCTCGGCCGCATCGCCGGCCTGAAGGAGATGTTGCGTCCGGTCATCCAGGTTGACGGCGAGCCGCTCGCCCTGGGCGACTTCTCGCTCAACTTCATGCGGGGTGCTCCGGAGGCGGACGCGGATGGCGTGCACAAGATCGTCATCGGCGGTCCTGGCAACGACATCATCGAGGGCCGGGGTGGCAACGACTACCTCGACGGCGACAAGATGCTGCGCGTGCGGCTCACGGACGGGACGAACTTCTACGACAGTGCGTCCCAGCTCCAGGCCCGCGTGTTCGCGGGGACGCTCGACCCGGGCACGATCGACATCGTGCGCGACATCGTCGACGACCCGAACGCCGGCAGCTCGATGGACACGGCGCAGTACGCCAACGCCTTCGCCGAATACGAGATCACGCCGGTCGGACCGCTCGGCTCCGGCTACTGGCGCATCGAGCACGTCGGTGCGGCTGAGCCTGAGGAGAGCGACGGCGTGGACGTCATCCACGGGTTCGAGCGGCTGCAGTTCCTCGACGGCTGCGCCGAGATCTCCGAGGACGGCACCGCATGGATCTCGTGCACGGCGGACGCCGCGGTCACGATGACGCCGATGGACCCGGTCGAGGCCGAGCCGGTCGTGGCCGAGGTGTGGGAAGCCGACGCCAATGGCGACCCGACGGATGCCCCGTACGACCTGCAGGGCATGACCAACGTCCGGTACACCTGGTGGGCCGGCGAGGGCGACAACGCCGAGAACGTCAGCGAGTGGGAGCAGCTTCCCAACCCGCTCGGCACGGCGTCGAACGTCTACGTGCCCGACCAGTCGGCGGTCGGCCAGCTCCTGCGGGTGACCGTGAGCTGGACGGATGCGGACGGCACCTTCCAGACCGTGACGTCGGCGGTGTCCGACACACCGGTCGCGGAGGGCCCGTCGGGATCGGGGACGGTGGTGCTGATGCACCCCGAACCGCTCCTCGTCGGCTCGACGATCGTGGCCGGTCCGCCGACCGACCCCGACGGAGGCCTCGGCGAGGACTCGGTCCTCATCTACGAGTGGTCGTGGACGACGACGGACCCGAACGCTCCCGGAGCCGAGCCGGAGTGGACGCCGTACGCCCCCGAGGAGATCGTGCCTCCGGGGACGGTCTACGCACCGAAGTCGACCGACGTCGGCCGGTGGATCCGGGTGATCGTCTCCTACACGGACGGCGCGGAGAACCCCGACCAGGCCACCGCCTGGACGACGGTTCCGGTGACCGGTCCCTAGGGATCGCAGGAGAAGGACAGAAGGAGGAATCCCAGCAGCCGCGCCCGGCGTGAAACACCCCCTCTCCCGCGTATCGAGCCCTTCCCCAGGCCGGCAGGAGGCGCCGGGTGCGGCATGCAGAGGGGTCGACCCGAAAGGGTCGGCCCCTCTGCACCGTTCCGCGGTGGTTTGGGTGCGGCATCCGGATGCCGTAGACTTGTCGTTTGGTGTCCGGCTCCGTTGAGCTCGTCGAGGCGTGACCGGCATCGCGAACGTGAGCCCTCCACTGGACCCTTCGGCAGGCTCAAGGACCGGGAAGACCCGGACCCCTGTCGAAGAACCCCCGGAGCGGGATTCACGAACTCCTCCGTTCGATCAAGAAAGCAGCACTCCTGTGACGCGCACGTACACCCCCAAGGCTGGTGAGACCCAGCGCGAGTGGCTGGTCATCGACGCGACTGACGTCGTCCTCGGCCGCCTCGCCTCGCACGCCGCCGCCCTCCTCCGCGGCAAGCACAAGCCGACCTTCGCGAACCACGTCGACACCGGTGACTTCGTCATCATCGTCAACGCCGACAAGGTCGCCCTGACCGGCCAGAAGCTCCAGAAGAAGATGGCGTACCGTCACTCGGGCTACCCGGGCGGCCTCAAGTCCGTCTCGTACGAGGAGCTCCTCGAGAAGAACCCCGTCCGCGCTGTGGAGAAGGCCGTCCGCGGCATGCTCCCCAAGAACAGCCTGGGTCGCCAGCAGCTGTCGAAGCTGAAGGTCTACGCCGGTGGCGAGCACCCGCACGCCGCTCAGCAGCCGAAGACGTACACCCTCGACCAGGTCGCCCAGTAAGCGCCGCACAGACTAAGGACACACTCGTGGCGAACATCGAAGACACCACCAACTACTCGACCGAGACCCCCGTCGACGCCGAGGCCGTCGCCGCCGAGCGCCCCGTGCTCTCGGTCCCCGGCGCTGCGGTCGGCCGCCGCAAGGAGGCCATCGCGCGCGTGCGCCTGGTTCCCGGCAACGGCACGATCACGATCAACGGCCGTGCGTTCGAGGACTACTTCCCGAACAAGCTGCACCAGCAGCTGATCACCGACCCCTTCACGGTGCTGGGCCTCAACGACGCGTACGACGTCATCGCCCGCATCAAGGGCGGCGGCCCCTCGGGCCAGGCCGGCGCGCTCCGCCTCGGCATCGCCCGCGCCCTCAACGAGATCGACGTCGAGAACAACCGCCCGACCCTCAAGAAGGCCGGCTTCCTCTCGCGCGACGCTCGCGTGAAGGAGCGCAAGAAGGCCGGCCTCAAGAAGGCCCGCAAGGCCCCGCAGTACTCGAAGCGCTGATCGTCGGGAACTCCAGCCGCATGCCGCTCTTCGGCACGGATGGGGTGCGGGGGCTGGCCAACGGACCCCTCACCGCCGATCTCGCTCTCACCCTGGCCCAGGCGACCGCTGTCGTCCTGGGCCAGGGGCGCACCGCTGAAGCCCGCCGCGCAGCGGGCCGGCGGATCACCGCCGTCGTCGCACGCGACCCGCGTGTCTCCGGTGAGTTCCTGTCGGCCGCCGTCGAGGCGGGGCTGGCGTCGTCCGGGGTCGACGTGCTCGACGCCGGCGTGCTGCCGACTCCGGCCGCGGCCTTCCTCGTCGCCGACCGCGACGCGGATTTCGGCGTCATGATCTCGGCGTCGCACAACCCGGCGCCCGACAACGGCATCAAGATCTTCGCGCGCGGCGGCGTCAAGCTGCCCGACGTCGTCGAGCAGCGCATCGAGGCCGCGATGGCCGGACCGAAGCTCCAGCCGACGGGCGGCGCGGTCGGCCGCATCCGCCGCTACTCCGATGCCGAGGACCGCTACCTGCTGCACCTGCTCGGGTCGCTGCCGCACCGGCTCGACGGCATCCACGTCGTGCTCGACTGCGCGCACGGCGCCGCTGCGGGCGTCTCACCCGACGCGTTCCGCGATGCGGGCGCGCGTGTGACGGTCATCGGAGCCGACCCCGACGGCATGAACATCAACGACGGAGTCGGCTCGACGCACCTCGATTCCCTCGCAGCCGCCGTCGTGGAGCACGGGGCCGACGTGGGCATCGC
This sequence comes from Microbacterium sp., assembly GCF_035687345.1. GTDB lineage: Bacteria > Actinomycetota > Actinomycetes > Actinomycetales > Microbacteriaceae > Microbacterium. Next base: position 19,282 of record NZ_DASRXZ010000116.1, on the reverse strand, counting down.
GCACGACGGCGACGCCGACCGCTGCCTCGCGGTCGACGCAGACGGCAACGTCGTCGACGGCGACCGCATCATGGCGATCCTCGCGATCGCGATGAAGGAGCGCGGCACGCTCAAGGACGACACGCTCGTCGCGACGGTCATGAGCAACCTGGGCCTGCACCGCGCGATGGCCGAGCACGGCATCCGCGTCGAGCAGACGGCCGTCGGCGACCGGTACGTCCTCGAGCGCATGAACGAGGGCGGCTTCTCGCTCGGCGGCGAGCAGTCCGGCCACGTCATCATGAGCGACTACGCGACGACCGGCGACGGGCTCCTCACGGGCCTGCACCTTCTCGCCGAGATGGCGCATCGGGGCAAGACGCTCGCCGAACTCGCCTCGGTCATGACGGTGTACCCCCAGGTGCTGCTCAACGTGAAGGGCGTCGACCGCTCGCGCGTCGCGACCGACGAGGGCGTGCAGGACGCGGTCGCCCGCGCGACGGCGCAGCTCGGCCTGTCGGGACGCGTGCTGCTGCGTCCCTCGGGCACCGAGCCCGTCGTTCGCGTCATGGTCGAGGCCGCGTCGCAGGACGACGCGCGTCGCCACGCCGACCAGCTTGCGGCGATCGTGCAGGAGCGCCTGGCGCTCTAGTCGCGTCCGGCGTCACGGCGCTGCCGCCGACCGGCCTCTGCGGGTCGCGAGCTCGCACCACACGGTGAACGCCGCGTACCCGATCAACGCTGCGGCGACGAGCGCGAGGAAGAACGGCGTCGCCGGCCGATCCCACCGCAGGTCGTCCCACGCCGCGCCGACGGAGATCGCGATGGCCGCCAGGCTGATGAGCTGCGCCTGGAACAGGATGCGGAACGACGACCATCTGTCGTCGCGCACCATCCCGAGGTTGACGACGCCCGTGAGGCTGAGCACGGCGCCGGTGACCTGAGAGGTGAGCGGTGTGAGCTCCCATGCCCACACGGCGATCGCGAAGTCCGGGGCGGCGAAGAGCACTGCGCCGGTGCCGAGGGCCGCGAGTCCGACCACGATGAGCACGCCCCGCGCCGGCGCCGGAATGCGCCAGGTCTCGGCATCCGGCACGCCCGGATCGTGCGCGCCGGGGTCCTCTCGCCGCTGGGCCCATGCGAGGGCGGCGACGACGAACGGCGTCGTGGCGTAGAGGATCAGCCACACGACGAACGAGAGGTTCGCCGAGAACCGGTCGAGGTGGAGCAGCGTCGCGACGAGCAGCGCGCCCGCGAAGACCACGACCGCGGGGAAGCCGTGCTTCACCCTGTGCCATTCGTGCGCCGTCGCCACACGGACGAAGAACAGCACTCCGCCGACATATGCCGATCCGAGCATGAAGGCCGAGAGCGGCGGGTCGATCGCCCACGCGAAGAGCTCGCCGGTGCGCGTCGGGAACGCGAAGAGCAGCACCGCGGCGATGACGAGGAACGGCAAGATCGCCACCGCGACGACGCGCGTCGCCACGAAGAGGCGATCCCGCCCAACCTGTTCAGCCACGGATCAGCTCCAGTGCCTCCGACACGCTCAGCGCCACGCCCTCGGCGATGCCGCGATCGATCTCGTCGCCGCGTCCGGCCTCGCGCAGGGCGTTGAAGGGGATCATGTAGAACTCGAACATCCCTGGGTTGAGGAACCCTTTGCGGCGTCGCAGCGTCTGCGCCGCGCCGACGAGGCGGCCCGCCCCGGCGGCGTCGCCCTCGACGGCACGGATGCCGGCGAACGCCTCCAGCCCGTAGGTGATGCTCTCGTCGTGGCCGAGCGCGAGCGACAGGTCGAGGCTCCGCGAGAAGTCGTCGCGCGCCGCCTCGACGTCGCCGCCGAGCAGCTTCGTCCAGCCGCGGTGGTTCAAGGCGATGACGATGCCGAGGCGCTCGCCCTGCCGCTCGGCGAGCGTCAGGCTCTCCTCCGTGTAGGCGAGCGCGCCGGCCGGGTTCCCCGTCAGCATGTCCACGCGCGCGAGCATGACGTCGGCCATCGCCTCGCCCCACGTGTCCTCCGCCGCACCGAACTCGGCCTGGCTCTCGCGCAGCGCCTCGGCGGCCGCCTCGAAGTCCGGGCTCCCATGACGGGCGAGCAGCGCGAGCCCGAGCGAGATCCCCGCGAGGGCCGCGCCGAACCGGTCGCCCGTCTCGCGGAACAGCGCGCGGCACTCGCGCATGCCCGGTCCCGTGTCGAACGACGGATCCTGCCAGAACAGCACCGCGTTGCGGTAGTACAGCGCGATCGCCCGCGTGCGTACGGATGCCGGGGCATCCGTCTCGTCGATGAGCTCGAGCATCTCGGTCGCCCAGTCCTCCACGAGGCCCAGGTACCCGCCGATCCACAGGTAGAGGTAAAGCGACCACATGTACTCGGCGGCGCGGTCGAGCTCGCGCCGATCGATGAGCATGCGCGCGACGGCGGCGTAGTTCTCAGCTTCGCGGTCGAGGTGGGCGAGCCACTCGAGCTGGTCGCGGCCGCGCAGGGCCGCGGATGCCTCGCGCGCCGTCGCGCGATAGTGCGCGATCCACGCGAGCGTCGCGAGCTCCCGCGACGCGGGGTCTCCGAGCGTCGACGCGTACGCGCGCACGAGCGACAGCAGGCGGAACGTCGGCTGGTCCTCACCGTCGACCCGGCCGACGAGGCTGGCGTCGACGAGGGCCTCGAGCTGCGCGAGAGGACCATCGACGCCGACCGCCGCGAGCACGGATTCGGCGCTCGCGAGCGCGAACGTGCCCGCGAAGACCGACAGCGTCGCAAGAGCGCCCCGCGCGTCGGGGGAGAGCAGGTCGACGCTCCACGCGATCGTGTTGCGCAGCGCGCGCTGGCGTTCGGGCAGGTCGCGGGCCCCGCTCACGAGGAGCGCGAACGCGTCCTCGAGACGCGCGTGGATGTCGGCGGGGGAGAGCGAGCGCACGCGCGCCGCGGCGAGCTCGATCGCGAGGGGCACGCCCTCGAGCGCACGGCAGATCGCCACGACGACAGCGGAGTTCTCGGGCGTGAGCGCGAACCCCGGGCGCACGGCGGCCGCTCTCGCGACGAACAGCTCGACGGCCGACGCGCGGGCCGCGGCATCCGCTTCGCCGGTCTCCGAGGGCAGGTCGAGCGGACCCAGGTCGTACACGCGCTCCGCGCGCACGCGCAGCGGTGAGCGGCTCGTGACGAGCAGCTGCACGCGCGGGCACTCCGTGACGATCCGCACGAGCAGTCCCGCCGCGTCGATGACGTGCTCCATGTTGTCGACGACGAGCACGAGGTCGCCGTCGCCGATCGCCCGGACGACCTTGTCTTCGAGGGGCCCTTCGCCCGCCGCGCCCGTCACACCGAGCGCCCGCGCGATCGCGAGGATGACCCGGTCGGGCGTCGTGATCGACTCGAGCATCGCGAACGCGACGTCGCGGCCGGCCTTCATGGCGTCGATCGCGACCTCGATCGCGAGGCGCGACTTGCCGATTCCGCCCGGCCCGACGATCGAGACGATGCGCACGTCGGGACGCGAGAGCAGGTCGGCGAGCTCGCGCCGCTCGCGCTCGCGGCCCACGATCGGGTTGTAGGGGGCGGGGATGTCGACGGCCCGCTCGACCGCGGGTGCTTCCGCGACGCGCCGCGACTCGTCGAACCGCTCGGCGAGGAGGATCGCGAGGTCGGCTTCCACGAGTGCGGAGAGCTCGTCGGGCGTCGAGAAGGACTTGTACGAGCTGCGATCGTCGTCGCGGATGCGGGCGAGCAGTCCCGCGAGGCGCTCTTCGCGCTCGGGCGCCGGTGCCTTGACGTAGATGAGGCGCGGGAGCGACCCCGACAGGAGGTACTCGTCCTCGAGCCCGGAGACGTCCTCGCCGGGCGCGACCCACCCGTACTTCTCGCCGTAGATCCCGATGAAGATGTCGCTCTGCGCGAGATAGGAGCGATAGAGCTCGCGCGGCGGATGCGGCCGAGCCCCGAGCTCGAACATGACCGGCGCGAGGCGCAGCTGCTCGATGGCGGCACGGACCGCGCGGCGCTCGGGCTCGAGCTCGCGCAGCGTGGAGCTCACGAACACGCGGATGCGCTGGTCGGGGGTGCGGATCGCTGTCGGCCGTTCCGCCATGAGGGAATCATCCGGCAGGCGAGGCGGTCGCGTCCAGGGTCTGCGCGCCACGGATGCCGCGGCAGACGCGAGACGGGGGCGCCCGTCCTCGTGGGGCGGGCACCCCCGTCGTCGGGGTGCCGGCTAGTTCTTGCCCGGCACCTTCTTGACCTTCACCGCACCGGTCGCCGTGATCGACGAGCCCGCGCCCGTGGCCGTCACCTCGAAGCCACCGTGCGGCGTGCCGTCGGGGATGACGATGTCGAAGGTCGCGTCGCCCTTCGCGTCGGCGATCCGGGCGCCGAGCGGCGTGGCGCCTGCGACGAGCGCCACCGATTCACCGGGCCGGAAGCCCGACGCCGTGACCGTGACCTGCTCGCCCGGCGGCGTCGGCGGGTTGGGCGCCGAGATCTTGCCGCCCTTCGCCCTCGTGTTCGCCTCCGCGCACGGGTCCGCTGCGATGCCGACCGCGGGGAGCTCCTCGCCGTCGATCACTCCGTCGTCCTCGCGGACGACGACCTGCCCGAACGCCTCGTCGCCCATCACGACGCCTCGCGTGTTGGTCACCGAGATCGTGAACGCCGTGGACGCCGCGGTCGATGCCACGTCGTCTCCGAAGGTCGGGACGGCCACCGACTTGCAGACCTCGCCCTTCGCGAACGTGACCTTCGTCGCGATGATCCCGACCTTCGACGTCGCCGCCGCGGAGCCCATGACCGAGACGTAGACCTCGGATGCGGCCTTCGCGGGCGCCGACAGCATGACCGGCACGCGGACCTCGCCGGCGCCCGAGCGCTCCTCGACGTACGTGGTCGCGGTGTCGACCGAGATCACCGGCTCGGTCGACGGCTTGCCGAGGGCGGGGCGGTCGAACGCGAGGTCCGACACGTAGGCGGCGCCGTCCGGCGTGCCCGAGATGCCCGGCGCACCCGTCAGGCGCACCTCGCGAAGATCGTTGACCTTCAGTCCGGCCGCCGCGACCTCGGAGAGGGGCAGGCTGACCTTCTGCAGCACGATCTTGCCGAGCGTCGTCGGGTTCTGCGCACTCTGCGGCAGTCGCACGAGCGCCCCCGGGTTGAGCTCGGACGCCGAGACGCTGAACGTCTTGCCCTTGCCGTCGACCACGGTGATCACGAGGTCGGTGCCGCCGCCGTAGGGGACCGTCTCGTCCGCCGCGGTCCGGAACGTGAGCGCAGTGTACGAGGAGGCGTTCCGGAGCTTGGCGGGGACGGGCACGCTGATCCCGCCCGTCGCATCCGACCAGCTCAGCCGTCCGACCGGGGTCGCCACGACATCGCCCGCGAACCGCACGGTCGTCCAGTGCGGCACCTGCGCCGACGCGAGCGTCGAGCACGCGGGCAGCTCCTGCGGCACCGCGCGGCCGGCGAGGCTCGCGCACACCGTGAGCGAGGCCGATCCGTACGTGCGCGCGGTCGTCGTCGCGGTTTCGAACGTCTCGAGGTCGGCGCGTGCCGACGAGGGCTGCGTCGCGACCGTGCGCACGTCGACGTCGGCGGTCGTCGCGGTCTTCGCGCCCGTCGTGAACGGGTCGAGGAACTGCGTCTCACCGCCCACGGTCGCGCGGAACCATCCCGCCATGAGCGAGGTGCCCACGTCGTACTGCTTCTCGGGCGACAGCCGGATCGAGGTCGCGGATGCCGAGGCCGACGTACCGCACACCTCGTCGTTCGCGCGGGCCGAGTTCGGGTTCGTGCCCGACCAGTCGTCGCTCACGTTGAACTCGTACAGACCGGGCGTCCACACCGTGTTGAAGAAGTTGTGGTTGGCGCCCATGACCCACACGTCGGAGCGCAGCACGTCGTCGCCGAATGCGTGGCGAGAGTCGTCGTTCATGTGCTGGCCCTGCTGGTTCGACACGTCGCCGTCGCAGTACGGCAGCACGACGAGGGTCGGAACGTTCGGCACGGTCATGCGGCCGAAGTCGACCGGGGCCAGCGGCAGGATCGACACGATGTCGAAGGGCTTGTCGAGACCCTGGTTGAGCGTCGCGGCCGACGTGACTCCCTCGCCGCCGCGCGAGTGGCCCATGAGCCCGATATGCGAGAAGTCGAAGCGTCCTTCGAGGTCGGCCGGCGTGAGCTCGACGACCGACGGGTCGATGCGGGCCGCCTCGGTGCCGCCGTTGCCGGTGAGCGCGTCGGCGAGCGTGACGTCCTGACCGGTCGCGGCGTCGTGCAGCACGACCGGCTCGCCCTTGTTCGCCTTCTGGAACAGGCTGAGCGTGTCGAGGATGAGCTGCCCACGGGCGCGCGCACCGTAGTCGAGCGCGAGCTGGTTGTCGTTCGAGTTGATCGCGTTCGCCGAGATCGAGATGACCGCGTAGCCGTTGCTCGCGAGCGCCTCGGCCGTTCCGTCGTAACCCGCGTAGCTCGGGATGGACACCTGCGTCGGCGAGCACGGCCAGCGCAGCGGGTTCGCGGGTGTGCCCGCGCACGAGCTGTGGCGTCCGTGCAGCAGCACGACCAGCGGGCGCGGCCCGCCCGTCGTCGGCAGGTAGATCTTGCCCTCGACCTCACCGCGGATGCCGCCGATGCCCGCGAGGTCGATCGCCTGGTCGCCGAAGCGGTAGATCGACTTCGTGTACGCGTAGTCGCCGTGGACAGCGGCATCCGGGCCCCTCTCGACCTCTTCGACCGCCTCGGTGGCGACGATCGCCGACTCCGGCACGGCCGGCTCTTCGGCCGCGCCCGCCTCGGCGAACCAACCCTGCTCGACGGTCGTGGCCTCGGCGACGGCGGGGTCGCTCGTGAGCGCGGTGAGCGTCGTGCCGCTCTCGGACTCGGTCGCGAACCCGACGGCCACGCCGTCGACCTCGATCGTGGGGGCGTCCGACTTCATCTCGAGCGGCTCGTCGAGCTCGAGCTGGATCTCGTACACGTTGCCGAGGTCGGTCACCGACCAGTTGTCGCCCGACGCGACGACGTTCTCCTCGGCGGGTGGTGCTGCTGCGGCGGCGGCGACGACGGGGGCGAGCACGAGCGACGCGGTGAGCGCGCCGACCGTGAGCCCCGCGAGCCGCCGCCGAGACGGCCGCACGGACACGGGTGTCTTCATTGCGAGACCTTTCGATGGGGGGCGATCCCTGAGGTGGATCGGTCTCATCTGAGCGGTCTCGCGTTTCGCCGTCGGTCCGCGACGGTTACCGCGATGTAACGGCTCCGGGCCGTCTCTCGTTAGCCGGGAGGGACAGTGTAGCCGGATGCCGCAGAACGCGTCACGAGCCTGCGGGACTCCACGAGAGCGACTCGATGTAGCGCAGCAGCACGCCCTCGCGCAGCGCCCACGGCGACACGTCGAGTTCGCTCACGTCGAGGGCCGACATCGCGGTGTGCAGCACGACCGCGGCCGCGACGATCTGGAACGTGCGATCGGGCGTGATCCCGGGAAGCTCCTGCCGCGCCGACGCGGGGATGCGTGCGAGGCGCGGTATCCACGAGCCGAGGGCCTCGCGCGGCAGCCGCCACCGGTCGATGCCCGACCACCCGCTCACGGAGTAGCCGACGAGCTTCGCGAGCGAGCGGATCGCCTTCGACGACCCGACCACGTGCTGCGGTCGGGGGAGCTCGCGGAACTCCGCGGCGACCGGCGCGAGCGTCGCGGTCGCGTGCGCGCGCAGCCGTTCGACGGCCTCTTCGCCGGGAGGGTCGCCGGGGAGGAACTGCACCGTCATGCGCCCCGCGCCGAGGGGGACGGATGCCGCGGCATCCGGCAGTTCATCGGAACCCGCCGCGAGCTCGAGCGATCCGCCCCCGATGTCGAAGAGGAGGATCTGGCCCGCGGCCCACCCGAACCACCGCCGCACCGCGAGGAAGGTGAAACGCGCCTCCGTCTCGCCGCCGAGCACCTGGAGGGGCTGTCCGAGCACCTCTTCGATGCGCGCGATCACCTCGGCGCCGTTCGCCGCCTCGCGCACGGCCGAGGTCGCGGTCGCGAGCAGCTCGTCGACGTTCTCGGATGCCGCGACCTCGCGCGCCTCGCTGGTCGCGGCGACGAGCGCCTCGACGCCTTCCTCCGAGATCGATCCGTCGGGCTGCAGATAGCGCATGAGCCGCAGCACGGATCTCTGGCTCGTCGTCGCGAGCGGGCGGCCCCCCGGCCGGACGTCTGCGACCAGCAGGTGGACGGTGTTCGAGCCGATGTCGAGGACCCCGAGGCGCACGCGTTCAGGTTAGCGGGAGCGGGGAACTACGATGGGCGCGATGTCCACCGACGAAGCGATCGACACGACGACGGCGCACTCGCTCTACCGCGAGATCGGCCGTGCGGAATGGGCGCGCCTCGCGGCGGACATGGCGCAGCCGCTGAGCGAGACCGAGGTCGTGCAGCTGCGCGGTCTCGGCGACCGACTCGACCTCACCGAGGTGCGCGAGGTGTACCTGCCGCTGTCGCGCCTCCTGTCGCTCTACGCCGAGAACACGAAGCGGCTCGGCGCCGAGACGGCGAAGTTCCTGCGCGAGGACGACACCACGACGCCGTTCGTGGTCGGCGTCGCGGGCTCCGTGGCCGTCGGCAAGTCCACGATCGCGCGTCTGCTGCGCGAGCTCATGAGTCGGTGGCCCGGGACCCCTCGGGTCGAGCTCGTCACGACCGACGGCTTCCTCTACCCGAACGCCGAGCTCGAGCGGCGCGGGCTCATGGACCGCAAGGGCTTCCCCGAGTCGTACGACCGCCGCGCGCTGGTGCGGTTCCTCACCGACGTGAAGAGCGGTGCGCCCGAGGCGCGTGCGCCGTTCTACTCGCACATGAAGTACGACATCGTGCCCGACGCGTACGTCACCGTCCGCCGGCCCGACGTCGTGATCGTCGAGGGGCTCAACGTGCTGCAGCCGCCGCCCACGCCGAACGATGTCGCGGTGAGCGACCTGTTCGACTTCTCGATCTACGTCGATGCCGAGGCCGAGCACATCGCGCAGTGGTACGTCGATCGGTTCATGGCGCTCAAGACCGGCGCGTTCTCGAACCCGAACTCGTTCTTCAACGTCTTCTCGCACCTCAGCGACGAGGAGGCCGTCGAGACGGCGCTGGGGTACTGGAACTCGATCAACCTCCCCAACCTCGAGGAGAACGTGCTGCCGACTCGCCACCGCGCGACGCTCGTGCTGCGGAAGGCCGAGGACCACGCGGTCGAGCGGGTGCTCCTGCGCAAGCTCTGAGCGGCTCGGGTATTCGTACAGGTCCCTCGCAAACCTGCCCGCTTACGATGGTCGGCATGTGTGGAATCGTCGGATACGTCGGCCCTCGCCCGAGCCAGGACATCCTGATCTCCGGGCTCGCCCGACTCGAGTACCGCGGCTATGACTCCGCGGGCATCGCGATCATCGACGGGGACGGCGGCCTCGGCATGCGAAAGCGCGCCGGAAAGCTGAACGCTCTGCGCGATGAGCTCACCAGCTCGCCGATCGCCGACGGCACGACCGGCATCGGCCACACGCGCTGGGCGACCCACGGCGGGCCGACCGACGCGAACGCCCACCCTCATCTCGCCGACGACGACAAGCTCGCCGTCATCCACAACGGCATCGTCGAGAACTACGCGGCGCTCAAGGACGAGCTGCTCGCACAGGGGTACGAGTTCCGCAGCGAGACCGACACCGAGGTGGCGGCCGTGCTCCTCGGTCACGAGTATCGCTCGAACGGCGGCGACCTCGTCGAGGCGTTCCGTTCGACCGTGAACCGCCTCGAGGGCGCCTTCACGCTGCTCGCCGTCCACAAGGACCACCCGGGGCTCGTCGTCGGCGCGCGCCGCAACTCGCCGCTCGTGATCGGCATCGGCGAGGGCGAGAACTTCCTCGCATCCGACGTCGCCGCGTTCGTCGAGCACACGCGCCACGCGCTCGCGATCGGCCAGGACGAGATCGTCGCGATCACGCCCGCGGGCGTCGAGGTCACCGACTTCTCGGGCAACGCCGTCGAGGTCGAGCCCTTCGAGGTCACGTGGGACGCGTCGGCCGCCGAGAAGGGCGGCTGGTCGTCGTTCATGGCGAAGGAGGTCTCGGAGGAGCCGGAGGCCGTCGCGAACACGCTGCGCGGTCGCATCCGCGACGGCGCCGTCGCCATCCCAGAGCTCGACGGCCTCGACGACCTTTTCCGCGGCGTGAACCGCATCATCGTGATCGCCGCCGGCACCGCCGCCTATGCGGGCATGGTCGGCAAGTACGCGCTCGAGCAGTGGGCGCGCGTGCCGGTCGACGTCGAGCTCGCGCACGAGTTCCACTACCGCGACCCCGTGATCGGCCCCGACACGCTCGTGGTCTCGATCAGCCAGTCCGGCGAGACGATGGACACGCTCATGGCCGTCAAGTTCGCGCGCGAGCGGGGCGCAAAGACGCTCTCCATCTGCAACACGCAGGGCGCGACGATTCCGCGCGAGTCCGACGCGATCGTGTACACGCACGCCGGCCCCGAGGTCGCCGTCGCATCGACGAAGGCGTTCGTCGCGCAGATCACCGCGCTGTACCTGCTCGCGCTTCACATCGGCGCGGTGCGCGGGGAGCTGTCGCCCACCGAGGTCGCGCACCAGCTTCTCGAGCTCGAGTCCGTGCCCGAGAAGATCCAGCACATCCTCGACAACGAGCAGGAGCGCATCGAGCAGTTCGCGCACTGGATGGCCGACACGCGCTCCGTGCTGTTCCTCGGTCGTCACGCGGGCTACCCGATCGCGCTCGAGGGCGCGCTCAAGCTCAAGGAGATCTCGTACATCCACGCCGAGGGCTTCGCGGCGGGCGAGCTCAAGCACGGGCCGATCGCGCTCATCGAGCCCGGCCAGCCCGTGTTCGTGATCGTGCCGTCGCCGCGCGAGGCGCCGGTGCTGCACTCCAAGGTCGTCTCGAACATCCGCGAGATCCACGCGCGCGGTGCGCGCGTGATCGCGATCGCGGAAGAGGGCGACGCCGCGGTGCTGCCGATCTCCGACGAGGTGCTGCGCATTCCGCTGGCCGACCCGCTGTTCGGCCCGATCCTCGCGGTCGTGCCGCTGCACATCTTCGCGATGGGGCTCGCGACGGCGAAGGGCCTCGACGTCGACCAGCCGCGCAACCTCGCGAAGTCGGTCACGGTCGAGTAGCGGACCGCGTCCTGCCCCCTTCGGTAGGGTTGCGGATGCCGACCCTTCGGCGAGCTCAGGGACCCGCCCGGGGCGAGCTCGGGGACCGGCGCGAGGGAGGTCCAGGGTGATCGTCGGAATCGGCGTCGACCTCGTCGACATCGCCCGATTCGAGCGCAGCATCGAGCGGACCCCGCGTCTGATCGAGCGGCTGTTCGCACCTTCCGAACGCACGCTCCCGCCGCATTCTCTCGCGGCGCGGTACGCCGCGAAGGAGGCGCTCATCAAGGCGCTCGGCGGATCCGACGGCGTGCGCTGGACCGACATCGAGGTCACGCGCGAGGCATCCGGTCGCCCTCTGTTCGCGTTGACCGGCACGACGGCTGAGGCCGTCGCGGGCCGCGGCATCACGATGGTGCACCTGTCGCTGTCGCACGACGCCGGCCTCGCCACGGCCTACGTCGTCGCGGAGTCCGACGGAGCCACCGTGTCGGACGGAGGCGCCGCGTGACGCGCTTCCCGGCCGGCGTCCTGCGCGAGGCCCGCATCGACGTCGGCGCGATCGCCGACAACGTGCGACACCTGCGCCGGCTCACGGAGTCCGAGATCATCGCGGTCGTGAAGGCCGACGGCTACGGCCACGGTGCCGTGCGGTCCGCCGTCGCGGCGCTCGAGGGCGGCGCCTCACGGCTCGGTGTGGCCGACATCGGCGAGGGCCTCGCGCTGCGTCGCGCGGGCATCGACGCGCCGATCGTCGCGTGGCTGCACGCGCCCGGCGCGTCGTTCGACGAGGCGGCGGCCGCGGGGATCGAGCTCGGGGTGTCGAGCCTCGACCAGCTGCAGAGGGCGGCCGCCGCGGCATCCGCCGATCGCCCCGTCGCGGTGCACCTCAAGCTCGAGACCGGACTCGGGCGCAACGGCATCGCGCCCGAGGACTACGGCATCGTGTTCGCCGAGGCGGCCCGCCTCGAGCGCATCGGCCGCATCCGCGTGGTCGCCCTGTTCAGCCACCTGTCGAACACGTCCGCCGACGACGACCGCGAAGCGCTGCGGCGGTTCCTCGACGCGACGGGGGCGGCGGCATCCGTGGGTCTCGCACCGCCCCTGCGGCACATCGCGGCGACCAACGCGGCGATCGATCTGCCCGAGTCGCGGCTCGGATGCGTGCGCATCGGCATCGGGATGTACGGGCTCTCGCCGTTCGACGACCGCAGCTCGGCCGACCTCGGGCTGCGACCCGCGATGACCCTGCGCGCGCCCGTGGCGGCGGTGCGGCGGGTGCCCGCGGGGCAGGGCGTGTCGTACGGGTACACGCACCGCACCGGCGTCGAGACGACCCTCGCCCTCGTGCCGCTCGGGTACGCGGACGGCGTTCCCCGGCAGGCGTCGGGCGCGGGCCCGGTGTCGATCAACGGTTCGCGGTTCCGCGTCGCGGGGCGCGTCGCAATGGACCAGTTCGTCGTCGAGGTCGGCGACCACTCCGTCGCGGTCGGCGACGAGGTCGTCCTCTTCGGGGACCCGACCCTCGGGGTGCCGTCGGCCGACGAGTGGGCACGCGCCGCGGGGACCATCAACTACGAGATCGTCACGCGCATCGGCCCGCGTGTTCCGCGGAGGCAGGTGTCGGGATGAGCGGACTCGACGAGCTGGTCGGGCAGCGCGAGATCGCGTCGCCGGAAGACATGCAGGCCCTCGGCGAGCAGATGGGGCGGATGCTGCGCCCCGGCGACCTCGTCGTGCTGACCGGCCCGCTCGGGGCGGGTAAGACGACGCTCACCCGGGGCATCGCTGCGGGACTCGGAGTGCGTGGGCCGATTCAGAGTCCCACGTTCGTCATCGCGCGCACGCATCCGTCGCTCGTGGACGGGCCGCCGCTCGTGCACGTCGACGCCTACCGGCTCGGATCGGCGATGGAGCTCGACGACCTCGACCTCGATCTCGACAACTCGGTCGTCGTTGTGGAGTGGGGCCGGGGGCTCGTCGACGTGCTCGAGAAGGACGCGTGGTGGGAGGTCGAGCTCGAGTCGGAGTGGGGCGGCACGGGCGTCGACAACGCGTGCGGCACGAGCGGTCCGGCCGCGGCGGAGCTCGACGCGAACGCGCCGCGGATCGTGACGGTGTCGCGGCGGACGGCTTCGCCGGGCTGACATCCCTCGGTCGCTGAGCGAGGAGCGCAGCGACGAGACGAAGCGCGGCGGTTCGAGCGCACAGCGTCCGGGCATCCGGCCCCGACTACCCTGGAACGCGTGATTCTGGGCATCGACACCTCGCTGGGCACGGCCGTCGCCGTGATCGAGCCCGACGGGGTCGTGCGGTCGGCGATCGAATCGCCCGATCCGCGCGGGCACGCCGAGGTGATCGGCACCCTCATCGTACGGGCGCTGGAGGAGGCATCCGTCTCGCCTGACGCGATCCAGGCGGTGGCCGCGGGAATGGGGCCGGGGCCGTTCACGGGGCTCCGCGTCGGGGTCGCCGCGGCGCGCGCGTTCGCGCTGGGGCGCGGCATCCGATTCGTTCCCGTCGTGAGCCACGACGCCGTCGCCCTCGCGCTCATGCTCGACGCCGCCGTGCGCGGCGAGGACGTCGGCCGGTTCGCGGTCGTGACCGACGCGCGCCGGCGCGAGTTCGCGTACACGGTGTACGACGGGCTCGACGACGACGGGCTCCCGGTGCGCGCGAGCGAGCCGGCGCTCGCGCCGCGTGACGAGCTCGATGCGCTTCTCGCAGAGCTCGGCGCCGCGCGCCACGATGCGCACAGCGTGCCCGCGTCGATGGTCGCGCTCGTCGCGAGCCGCTCCGTCGACGCCGGTCGCGTGGTCGGTCCTGACGACGCGTTGTACCTGCGGGCTCCCGACGTCACACCGTCGTCGGGCCCCAAGTCCGTGACGACGCCCGCCGAGCGATCCGGAGCAGGCGCATGACCCTGCGGCGCGCGACCCTTGACGACCTCGACGCCATCATGGCGCTCGAGCGGGCGTCGTTCCCCGGCGACGCGTGGTCGGAGGCGTCGATGCGCGAGGAGCTCCGCTCGCGGCACGGGTGGTACGTCGTCGACGTCGAAGCGGGCGTGCTCGTGGGGTACGCCGGGCTGCGGGCCCCGCGCGGGGCGAAGGACGCCGACGTGCAGACGATCGCGATCGCCGAGGCGTATCGCGGCCACGGGCGTGGCCGGCGGATCCTCGAGGCGCTGCTCGACGAGGCGCAGCGCCGCGGCGTGCGCGAGGTGTTCCTCGAGGTGCGTGCCGACAACCCCGTCGCCCAGGCGCTGTACGCGTCGGAGGGCTTCGTCGAGATCGCGCGCCGACCCCGGTACTACCAGCCCGGAGACGTCGACGCCCTCGTGATGCGCCTCGACCTGGCCTCGCGCGCGGCCCGGACGCCGAGCCCCGATGAGGCGGGAGCCTGCACATGACCGAACCCCTCGTGCTCGGCATCGAGACGAGCTGCGACGAGACCGGCATCGGGATCGTCCGCGGTCGCACGCTCCTGTCGAACACCATCGCGAGCTCGATGGACGAGCACGCGCGCTACGGCGGGGTCGTGCCCGAGGTGGCCGCGCGCGCCCACCTCGAGGCGCTCGAGCCCGCGATCGAGGCGGCGCTCGCGGAATCCGGCGTTCGGCTGCAGGACCTCGACGCGGTCGCCGTCACGAGCGGCCCCGGTCTCGCGGGCGCGCTCATGGTGGGGATCGGCGCCGCGAAGGCGCTCGCGATCTCGCTCGGCAAGCCGCTGTACGCGGTCAATCACCTCGTGGGCCACATCGCGGCCGACATCCTCGACGCCGACGCTCCGCCGCTCGAATACCCGACGGTCGCGCTGCTCGTGAGCGGCGGACACACGTCGCTTCTGCTCGTACGCGACCTCACGACCGACGTCGAGCTGCTCGGCGAGACGATGGACGACGCGGCGGGCGAGGCGTTCGACAAGGTCGCGCGCCTGCTCGGTCTCCCGTACCCCGGCGGTCCCGAGATCGATCGGGCCGCGGCATCCGGAGATCCCGACGCGATCCGCTTCCCGCGCGGCCTGTCGCGCGCGAGCGACCTCGCCGAGCACCGCTACGACTTCTCGTTCTCCGGCTTGAAGACCGCCGTCGCGCGGTGGATCGAGCAGCGCCGCGCCCTCGGCGAGGACGTGCCTGTCGCAGATGTCGCGGCGTCGTTCCGCGAGGCCGTCGTGGACGTGCTCGTCACGAAGGCACTGGCGGCGTGCGCCGATCACGGCGTGCCGCGCCTGCTGCTCGGGGGCGGCGTCATCGCCAACCGCCGCCTGCGCGACATGACGCTCGAGCGGGCCGCTGCCGCCGGTGTGACGGTGCGCATCCCACCCCTCTCGCTGTGCACCGACAACGGCGCGATGATCGCCGCGCTCGCGTCGGAGCTCATCATGTCGGGCCGTGGCCCGTCGACGCTCGAGTTCGGTGCCGATTCGACGCTCCCCGTCACCGAGATCCAGGTTGCCGAGGCGCAGGAGGTCGCGTCGTGAGCGACGAACGCGACGAGCCGCAGGTCGCCGGCGAGGCGGCAGAAGACACGGATGCCGCGCCCACGCCCCCCATCACGAAGCCGCCGCCTGCGGATGCGCCCGACGTGACGCCCGTTGCGCCCGCGACCGCGCCGGTGGATCGACCTGCGACCGCGCCGGTGGATCAACCCGCGGCGACGCTCGCTCAGCCCACCGCCGCGCCGGCGGGCCCGCCCGCCGCAGCGGCCCCCGCTGAGCCGGCGCTCACACGCCCAGCGGTGCCGTCACCCGGGCCGCCTGTCATCATCGAGCCGCCGTCGCCGGATGTCGCCCTCGTGGGGGAGGCGCCACGTCTCCCCGGCGAGCACCGCGGCGGCTTCGGCCGCCTCCCGACTGCGCCCATCGACATCACTCCCGCGCCTGTCCACTCCGCCGACGCGGAATGGGCGCCGACGCCCGCGCCTGCGCCCCGCACCCTTTCGGCGTGGGCCCTCGCGTGCTCGATCATCGGTCTTGCGGCGTCGCTCGTGGTGGGGTGGGCGTTCCCGATCGGACTCATCGGCATCGTGCTCGGCATCGTCGCGCTCCGCCGCCCCCTCGAGAGCAGCGCCGTCGCGGCGTGGGCGATCGTGCTCGGCACGCTGTCGGTTCTCTACAGCGCGGGGTGGCTCATCTACGCCGCGTGGGAGGTCGGCCTGATCGGCTGAGCACACTTCTCCTCCCCGCCGCCCGCTCCCGACGGTGCTTCCACAGTGCTGGTCGTGCGCGCGAGAGTGTCGTAGGTATGTTCTAAAGTCGGGGTATGTCGATCGCAGCCGAAGGCGTTTCCGGTACTCCGGTGTCGGATGCGATGGACCGTGTGCGCGAGACGGGTGATGTGGTGACGATGTTCGCCGCGGAGCAGTTCTGGCGGATTGACGAGGCCAGGAATGAGGCCTTGGAGGACGCGGCCCGGTTGGGGCGGGAGCTGACCGAGGTTGTGGAGCGGGGCATCCGGTTGGAGTTGGCGGCGGGGATGCGGATCACCGAGCACGCCGCCGGAGTCCTGATCCGGCGTGCGGAGGCGCTCGTGCACCGGTACCCGGACGCGTTGGAGTCGCTGAGCAGGGCGCGGACGACGGTCGCGCACGCGGAGTATCTCGTGGACCGGCTGGACGAGTGCGAACCGTCAGTTCGCGATGCGTTGGTCGCGGACGCGGTCGCGCTCGCCGAGGAGCTCCCGGTGGGCTCGTTCCGGCGGGCGCTCAGGCGGCTGATCGAGGTGCACCGGTCGGTGACGCTGGCGGAGCGGCACGAAGCCGCAGTGGTGCGGCGGCGGGTGGTGGTGGAGCACGTCGATGACGGGATGGCGTGGCTGAGCGCGTACCTGCCCGCGGTGGAGGCGCACGCGATCTACGGGCGGCTCACCTCCATCGCCAAGGCCATCAAGAACCACGATGAGACAGTGCCTGGCGACCCTGCCGCACAGACTCCGTCGGCCGAGGATCGCACGATTGATCAGGTGCGCGCGGATGTGCTCAGCGACCTGCTGATCGAGGGTGACACGACCGTGCATCCGGTCGACGCGCGCGGCATCCGCGCCACGGTCGCCGTCACGGTTCCCGCGCTCACCCTGCTCGCCGAGAGCGACTCCGCCCGTGCGGCGGCGGGGCTTGCTCCTGCGGTGGTGGAGGGTATCGGACCGGTCCCGTTCGACCGGGCTCGGGAGTTGTGTGGTGGTGCGGACGGGTGGATGCGGATCCTCACCCACCCCGAGACCGGGATGGTCCTCTCGGTCGGCCGCTCCCAGTACCGGCCGCCGCCGATGTTGCGGAAGCTGGTCCGGTGGCGCGCCGATCGGTGCATGGCTCCCGGATGCGGCATCCCCGCGAACCGGTGCGAGCTCGACCACACCGTCGCGTGGGAACACGGCGGCGAAACCTCGCTCGAAAACCTCGCCCCGCTCTGTAAGGGGCATCACACCGTGAAACACCACGGCGGGTGGCAGGTGCGGCAACTCCCCGATAGCGGGGGAGCGCTGGAATGGACCTCGCCCGCCGGACGACGGTACGTCGTGCAGCCCGAACGCCGCGTCCCGGTGTTCCGCCCCGCCCATGCACACGACGCACCCTTCTGAGCATCTCGACCCTCCGCTATGACTGGGTGCCCCGATGTCGCTCTTCAAGCGCGGGACGGCCCGCGAGGAGCGAGGAGCGAGGAGCCAGGAGCGCGGGGCGACGTCGCGATCGGTCTCACCATCGCCGGACTCACAACGCTCGGGTCGCGGATGTCGCTGGATGCCCGATGCTGCACGAATCAGGCGGCGGATGCCGGGCGCCGAACGCGCTCGGCGAGGATCGCCCGCCGACGCGAGCCCACACGCGTGACGAACAGCGTGGCTTCCTCCGGTCCGCGCAGCTTCAGCGCAGTGCGGTACGCGGCCGGATCGATGTCGACCCCGCGCTTCTTGATCTCCAGCTTCCCCACACCGCGGTCGCGCAGGGCTCGCGAGAGCTCCTTCGTGGCGGCCGGCAGTTCGTCGACCACACGGAACGTCGACACGAAGGGGCTCGTCAACGCGGCATCCGAGGTCAGGTACGCGATGTGCTCGTCCAGCATCCCCGCATCGAGCGAGCGTGCCACCTCGCCGATGAGGCGCGCGCGGATCACCGCCCCGTCGGGCTCGTGCAGGTACGCGCCCAGCGCGCGCACGGGCTCGTCCGGGGCATCCGTCGCCGCCGTGAGCTCGTGGGCGGTGTCGTCACGGATGACGAGTGCTGCGCGGCGCACGCCCTCCCGCGCGAGCGTGCCCGACCACAGGACGAGCTCGATCGTCGAGCCATCCGCACTCACCCACTGGGCCTCGACGTCGTCGGGGATGAGGTCGCGGTCGAGCGCAGGCCCGAGCTTGATGCCCGTGGGCTTGCGTGCTGCGAGGTCGAACGCCCAGTCGAGTGCCGGCGACCAGTCCTCGGGGCGCGTGCGCGAGGTCTCCTTGTGTCCGGCCGTGCGGCGCGCCGGGTCGAGCCACACGGCGTCGACGTCGTCGAGGTCCGCCTCCTCGGCGCGCCCCTGTCGCACCGAAACCTGGTCGCCGAAGGGCGCGAGGTTGTATGCAGCGATCGCGGCGGTGATCTCGTCCGCATCGACAGCGTGGACGCGCAGACCGAGGGCCGCGAAGCCGAGAGCGTCACCGCCGATGCCGCATCCGAGGTCGGCGACCGTATCGACGCCCGCGTCGCGGAAGCGGCCCGCGTGCTTCGCGGCGACAGCGAGTCGCGTCGCCTGCTCGAGCCCCGCACGCGTGAAGAGCATGCGCTGAGCGAACTCGCCGAACTTCGCCTCGGCCCGGTGGCGCAGCCGCGCCTGCCCGACCACCGCGGATACGAGATCGGGGGAGTGGCCGTCCTTGCGCAGCCGGGTGACGGCGGCCGCGACATCCGCCGTCGACTCGATCGGGTCGAGGTTGTCGAGCAGCCGCAGACCCTCGGGAGTCAGCAGCGCGGTGAGCTCGGCGACATCCATCCGGCCAGCCTACGGCGGTCGCGGACGGGGTCGTCCGCCGCCGGTCCCGACGGATGTCGGGAATTGGCACTCACGTTGCATGAGTGCCAGCGCATCCATAGACTGCTGTTAGCACTCTCAATGTGAGGGTGCTAACGAGTCTTGAGTCTCAAAGGAAAGCAGAGGTAGACCCGTGTCGGTTTCCATCAAGCCGCTCGAGGACCGC
>NZ_DASRXZ010000115.1:0-2748 GCF_035687345.1 Microbacterium sp. | reverse complement strand
CGGGCGCCCCGTTGGTCGTCACCATATACGTTGGCCTGACTTTTGAACAGTATTGGACGAAAGCGGATGCCACGGCTACGCCTCCGCTCCCACTGAGCGATCCGCGCGCTCGGTGCGCTCCGCCATCAGCCGGTCGACCCGGTCCGCGTCGAACAGCGCGTCCTGCGCGATGAGCGCCGCGCCCCGCACGCCGGCGCGATCGCCGAGCCGGCTCTTCTCGATGACGAGTCCCCGCCGGGCGTACGGCAGGGCGGTGCCGAGCAGCTCCGCGCGGACCGCGCTGAGGAATCGGTCGCCCGCGTCGGCGAGGTTGCCGCCGATGATGACCGCCTCCGGGTTGAGGATCCCGACGACCTCCGCGAGCGCGGAGCCGAGTCTCGTGCCCATCTCGACGAGCGCCTCCTCCGTGGTGCGGTCGCCGGACTGCGCGAGCGCCACGATCTCGGCGCTCGTGCGCGCGGCGATGCCGTCCCGCGCGAGGCGATCGCGCACGACCGCGCCGCTGGCGGTGACCTGCAGCTCGCGCAGCGGCTGATCGACGCCCGTGCGGGGCGCACTCAGCTGGCCCGCTCCCCCGCGCGCACCGCGCACGATCCGCCCGCCCGACACGATCGCGCAGCTCAGTCCGATGCCGGCCTTCACGACGAGGAGGTCGCTGTACGTCGGCCAACCGACGCGGCTCTCCGCCACGGCGTGCACGTTGACGTCTCGATCTAGCGCGAAGACCGCGTCGAACCCCTCGAAGTACCGCGAGACCCGCACGCCTTCCCATCGCCGGTCCGGTTGGCCCGCACCGAGCTCGCCCGTGCGCGGGTCGACCGGGCCCGGCACGCCGATGCCGATCCCGCGCACGTCGGCGCGCGTGCGGCCGACCCGCGCGAGCAGGAAGTCCCACACCTGGAGCGCCCACTCGAAGATGTCATCGGGGCCGTCCTCGTTGCCGATGTCCGCCTCGTCCTCCTCGAGGACGTTCGAGACGAGGTCGGTCAGACCGATGCGCGTGTGCGAGCCGCCGATGTCGAGCGCGAGAAGCACGCCCGCGTCCTTGTTCACGGCGAGGCGCTCGGGCGGCCTCCCGCCCGAGGAGTCCAGCTGCCCGCCGCTCACGATGAGCCCCGCGCCGACCAGTTCGTCGAGCCGACGGCCGAGCGTGACGCGCGACCACCCCAGGTGCGCGATGAGCTCGCCGCGCGTGGTCGCGCGCCCCGTGCGGATGAGCTCGAGCACCGCGCCCGGGCCGGTCGGCAGCATCCGTTCTCCCCTCTCACAAGTCCACAGACGACGTCACCGTCGCGTTGACTTTTGTATAGACCTATCCCAAAGTGGGATGATGCGCAACGACGAGCTTTCCTCCGACAGCGGCCAGTCCATCGTGCGCTCGTCCGATCCCGCCGAGGTGCGTGCGGTCGAGACCGCGATCGCGCTCCCCGCGCACGTCGTCCAGGCGAAGGGCCACGGGCATGCCGGCACCGCGATGGCCCTCGCTCCGGTCGCACATGTGCTCTACTCGCGCGTGCTGCACCACGACCCGGCCGATCCGTCGTGGGAGGGCCGCGACCGCGTGATCCTGTCGGCCGGGCACGCGTCGCTGCTGCTGTACGTGCAGCTGCTGCTGACCGGCTACGGCCTCGAGCCCTCCGACCTCGAACGCAGCCGCGGACTCGACTCGCGCACGCCCGGTCATCCCGAACTCGGTCACACCCCCGGCATCGAGCTGTCGACCGGCCCGCTCGGGCAGGGCGTCGCGAGCGCTGTCGGCGTGAGCCTCGCGGCCCGCCGGGATGAGGCGCTGCACGGTGCGGGCACCGGGCTGTTCGACCCGACGGTGTGGGTGATCGCCGGTGACGGATGCCTCGAAGAAGGCGTCTCGGGCGAGGCGAGCAGCCTCGCCGGCACGCTCGGGCTCGACAACCTCGTGATGCTGTGGGACGACAACCGCATCACGATCGACGGCCCCACCGACCTCGCGTTCACCGAGGACGTGCGGGCGCGCTACCGCGCCTACGGGTGGCGCGTGCTCGAGATCGACGACCCGCTCGACCTCGACGCCGTCGAGGGCGTGCTCCGCGAGGCGCGCGAGCGCACCGGGCGCCCGACGTTCGTCGCGGTCCGCACAACCATCGGCTTCCCGTCGCCCGCGCGGGCGGGAACCGCAGCAGCGCACGCGGGGGCCTTCGGCGTCGAGGATGTCGCCGAGGTGAAGCGCATACTGCGGTTCCCGCCCGACGCGGGTCTCGAGGACCTCATCCCCGACGAGGTCCTCGCCCACACCCGCGGCGCGCTCGATCGCGGCGCGCGCATGCGCGAGGAGTGGCTCATCCGCTTCGCGGAGTGGGAGCGCACGCACCGGGTCGAGGCTTCGCGCCGGCGCGGCCTGACGCGCGGCGGCGACCCGGAGGCGCTGTCGCACGAGTTGGACGCCGTCGCCGCCGAGATCCCGGAGCCCGGGGCATCCGTCGCCACCCGTGCCACCAACGGCAAGGTGCTCGTCGCACTCGCGCCGCAGGGCGTGCTGTGGGGCGGCTCCGCCGACCTGTCGGAGTCGACGAGCGTCGCCGTGCCCGGGACCGGTGTCGACGGGGCGAACCCGGGAGGTGACTTCATCCGCTTCGGCGTGCGCGAGCACGCGATGGCGGCGATCCTCACCGGCATCGCGGTGCACGGCCTGTGGCGCCCGTTCGGCTCGACCTACCTCGCGTTCAGCGACTACCAGCGCCCGTCGATCCGCCTCGCGGCGCTCATGCGGCA
>NZ_DASRXZ010000114.1:0-15889 GCF_035687345.1 Microbacterium sp. | reverse complement strand
GATCTCCTGCCCGTACGCGCCGATGTTCTGCACGGGCGCGGCGCCGACCGTGCCGGGGATCCCCGACATCGCCTCTATGCCGGCGAGCCCCTCGCGCACGGCGTACGCCACGAGGTCGTCCCAGTCGTGGCCCGCCTGCACCGTGAGCCTCGCGAAGCCGGGCCGCGGTGACGGCATCCGCTCGATGCCCTGGGTCAGCACGCGTACGACCGTGCCCTCGAACGGCCCGTCGCCCATGAACAGGTTGGACCCGCCGCCCAGGACGAGCCACGCGCTGTCTTCGGTCCACGCCTCGTGCAGCGCCGCGACGAGCTCGCCCTTCGTGCGGGCGTCGATCATCCGCGTGGGCGGGCCGCCGGTGCGCAGCGTGGTCAGCTGCGCGAGCGGGATGGGAGTGACGTCGGGCATGGGCTACGCGGCGAGCGGGCGCACGCGCACGTGGGCCTTGCCGAGCACGGTAACCTCGCCGTGCGTCACGGTGAGGTCGATTCGCACGGCGTCGTCCGCGATCGCACCGACCTTGGCGACGACCGTGAGCGTCGCGCCCTCTTCGGGGTCGACGACGACCGGACGTGTGAAGCGCACGCCGTACTCGAGGATGCGGCCGGAGTCGCCCAGCCACGGCACGATCGTCTCAACCGCGAGGCCCATCGTGAGCATGCCGTGCGCGAGGACGCCCGGCAGGCCGACCTCGGCGGCGATGTCGTCGCGGTAGTGGATGGGGTTGAAGTCGCCGGACGCCCCGGCGTACCGCACGAGCGATTCGCGCGTGAGGTGCACGTCGCGCTGGGCGACGACGTCGCCGACGATCAGCTCGCTCATTCGTCACCTCCGACCAGCAGCACAGAGGTGGCGGTGACGACGTGACCGCCCGCGGCATCCGTGATCTCTGCTTCGCTCGTGACCATCGCGTTGCCGCCGACCGAGCGGATGCCGGTGACCGACAGCGTCGCGGTCAGCTCGTCGCCCGCCACGATCGGGCGGGAGTAGCGGAAGCGCTGCTCGGCGTGCAGCACGCGCGACAGCTCGATGCCCGAGTCGGGCTCCGCGAGCAGCTGCTGGAGGGTCTGGTCCTGGATGACCATCGCGAAGGTCGGCGGTGCGACGACGTCGGGATAGCCGAGAGCCCTCGCCGCGCTCGGGTCGGTGTGCTGCGGATCATCGGCGAACACGGCGCGCGCGAACTCACGCACCTTCTCGCGGCCGACGAGGTAGGGCGCGGTCGGAGGGAAGACGCGCCCGACGAGCTCGGGGTTCACTGGCACCATGACATCCTACTGAGCCGCACCTGGGGGCCTCGGGCCGATGCGGATGCCTCAGCCGTTCCGGCCGCGCAGCTGCCGCTGCACGCGGATCGCCTTGAGCGCCATCTGCACCGCGACCACCACGAGGAACGCGGCGAACAGGATGTTCCCGACGAACGGGTCGATGAGCGTCGCGATCCACGCGCCGAGCGCCGTCGTCGTGCACGCGGCCACACCCACGCACAGCGCCGCGACGATGTCGACGTTCCTGCGCCGCAGGTTGCCGACCGTGCCCGAGATCGCGGTGGGGATCATCATGAGCAGCGACGTGCCCTTCGCAACGAGGTCGCTCGTGCCGAACAGCAGCAGCAGCGCGGGCACGACGATCACGCCGCCGCCCACGCCCAACAGCCCCGAGAGCACACCCGTGACGACGCCGAGGGCCGCGAGGCCGAGTCCCGTCCACAAGGTGAGCTCGAGCTGCGCGTCGCGCGACGGGATCACGACGAAGAGACTCACGATCACGACGGCGAGGAAGGCGACGAAGCCCCAACGCAGCACGACCTGCGAAAGCCGGTGGAGCAGCCACGTGCCGATCTGCGCGCCGATCACCGCTCCTGCGGCGAGGATGATCGCCGGGATCCACGCCACCGCCCCGTGCACGGCGTACGAGATGACGCCTACGGCCGCCGTCGGGACGATCGCGGCGAGCGACGTGCCGGCGGCCAGACGCTGGTCGAAGTGCAGGAACAGCACGAGCAGCGGCACGATGACCGTCCCACCGCCGACGCCGAACAGACCCGACAGGAGCCCTGCTGCGAGGCCCGTGCCGATGCACGCGGCGAAGAAGCCCACCGACCTGCGCGGGTGGGTGCCCTCCGCGGCGGTCACTCCTCGGTCCTGGCTCCGTCGATCAGCCAATCCGAGCCGCTCTCGACGAGCGTGTAGACGTAGTGGTCCTCGAGCGGGATCGGCACATCGGCCGGCTCGCCGGTCTCATCGAGGAGGCTCTCGTAGTGCTCGGTCGTCGAGACGATGATCGAGCCGTCCTCGTGTGCGATGTCCGTCACGGTGATCTCGTAGCCCTGCACGGATGAGCCGAAGTCGGCTGATGCGAGCTCGAAGTCCTCGCACGTCGCAAGCCCGATGTTCTCGCGGAACGACTCGGTCGTCGCGGCGACGAACATGTCGCAGTCGCTCGCCGACCACGCGTCGTCGTACAGCTCCACCGTCGCGACGGCGGCGGTCTCATCCTCGCCGGACGGGCCGACGCCGGACGAGCTGCTGATCATGAGCGTGAGCGGGATGATCACGGCAGCCGCGGCGACGAGCAGGAGCAGGACGATGCCGATCACGAGCCAGACGATCCACGTCTTCGACTTCTTCGGCTCCGTCGCCGCGATGAAGCCTCCGGTCTGTCCCGGCGCGCCGACGTAGCCGCCGGGGTACGTGGACTGCGGGTAGCCCGGTCCGCCGGTGACGGGATACGTCACGGGAGCGGCGCCCTGCGCGCCCGGCGGGGGCGGCGGCACGGGCGGATACCCGACGGGCACCGCGGGCTGCTCCTGCGCGGGCGCCGCCGCCGTCGCCGCCTCGAGCTGCTCGAGGGACTCGACGACCTCGACCTCTTCGACGACCGGCTTGTCGCCGATCGGTGCGGCCACTTCGGTCGACGCGGATGCCGCGGGCGCGGCATCCGGTGCCGGAAGCGGCTGCGCATGCTCCGTCCAGCGCGTGCCGTCCCACCAGCGCAGCGCGCCGTGTCCGTCGTCGTACCAGCCTGGTGGGGTCGTCGCCATGACGGCAACCCTACTCCGTGGCCTGACACCGGAGCATCCGCCGGATGCTCCGCGGGCGCTTCCGTCTCGCCTTCGGCCCGTTCAGCGCCCGGGTCGTCTCACAGCCCCTTGCCGCCTGTCACCGGCAGCACGGCGCCCGACGTGTAGGTGGCGGCGTCCGACGCGAGATAGACGTACGCGCCGGCGAGCTCGGCGGGCTGCCCCGCACGGCCGAGGGGCGTGTCCTGGCCGAACTCCTCGATCCACTCGGGGTCGCCGCCGGTCGCGGGGATGAGCGGCGTCCAGATCGGACCGGGCGCCACGGCGTTGACACGGATGCCCTTCTCGCCGAGCTGCTCGGCGAGCGCCTTCACGAAGGCGACCTGTGCGGCCTTCGTCATCGCGTAGTCGATCAGGTGCGGCGACGGGTCGAACGCCTGGATGGACGCCGTGACGATGATCGACGAGCCCGGCTCGAGGTGCGGGACTGCGGCACGAGCGGTCCACAGCATGCCGTAGAGGTTCGTGCGGAAGACCCGGTCGAACTCCTCGGTCGTGAGGTCGCCGAGCGACTCGCGATCCTTCTGGTAGGCGGCGTTGAGCACGACGACGTCGAGGCCCCCGAGCTCCGCGACGGTGCGGTCGACGATGCCGGTCGCGAACCCCTCGTCGCGGATGTCGCCCGCGAAGCTGCGGCCGCGGCATCCGGCCTTCTCGATCCAGCCGACCGTCTCGTCGGCGTCCTCCCGCTCTTCGGGCATGTGGACGATCGCGACGTCGGCGCCCTCGCGCGCGAACGCGATCGCGACGGCGCGGCCGATGCCCGAGTCGCCGCCCGTGATGAGCGCACGGCGACCGCGCAGCCTGTCGGATCCGCGGTACGACTCCTCGCCGTGGTCGGGAGTGGGCCGCGTCTGGTCGGTCGTGCCCGGCTGCTCCTGCTCCTGCGGGGCGAACCCGTCGTCGGGCTGGGAGTGGCGCGGGTCCGCGCCCGGGGAATCGGTCATGACTGTCTCCTTCGTGACGAATGTGCGCCACGGTACGCGTCGTGCCCGATGTCTCCCAGGCGCTTGACACGGATGCGCCGGGCTGTCGACCTTCCCCGCACACGGGGGCCCGCCCGTGCCGCGGGCCGTTTGTCAACCCCCAGGGCGGATCGCGACGGCGGCGTATCGTTTCGACGGTGGAGGACTCTGACGTGGGCGCGAATGCGGGGACGAATGTGACCGAGTCCGACCAGGGGGGCATCGATTGGGTCGTGCTGCTGGCGGACATCGCGCTGGCCGGCGGCGTGCGGGTCGCGGTCGCGGAGTCGTTGACGAGCGGGCTCGTCGCGAGCGCGATCGGTGCGGGGCCCGAAGCCGAGGACTGGTTCGCCGGCGGGGTCGTCGCGTACCAGTCGAGCGTCAAGGAGGGGCTGCTGGGCGTCGAGCCCGGCCTCGACCCCGTGTCGGGTGAATGCGCGGAGCAGCTCGCGGTCGGAGTGCTGCGGGCGATGAAGGCCGACGTCGCCGTCTCGACGACGGGCGTGGGCGGACCCGACCCCCAGGACGGTCATCCGCCCGGGACCGTCTACATCGGGTGGGCCATGGACGGGTCGCACGGCCACCGTGCGCTGCGGCTGAACGGCGACCCCGAGCACATCCTGTCGCAGACCGTGACCGCGGCGGTGCGGTTGCTGCTCGACGCATCCGTCAAGCTCTGATCTCCCCTGCCGCTAGAGTCCGATCGCCTCGAGGAAGCCGTTGACGAAGACCCGGCGCGGGTCGAGACGGTCACGCAGGCCCGCGAAGCGCGCCCACTCCGGGTAGAGGCCGGGCAGGCGCGAGGCCGCGGTCGTGTCGAAGAGCTTGCCCCAGTGCGGTCGCGCGTCGAAGGGGGCGAGGGCCGACTCGAGCTCGGGCAGGAATGCCTCCACCTCGTGTTGCAGCGGCTTCCACGTGAAGTGCAGGGCGACACTGTCGCGACCGCTCGACGGCGCGAGCCATTGCGTGTCGGCCGCCACCGTGCGCAGCTCGCACACTTGCAGGAGCGGCGCGATGCGCGCCGCGAGCCCGCGCAGCACCTCGATCGCCGCGACGCCCACGGTGCGCGGCACGAGGTACTCCGACTGCAGCTCGTCGCCCGCCGACGGGGTGAACTCGAGCCGGAAATGCGGCAGACGCGCGAGCCACGGGCCGGGCACGCCGCCTTGCGTCGTGCACGGCTCTGCGCTCACACCGGGGAGCGGATGCAGCGGCTTCCCCGCCGGTGAGACGCCCAGCTCATCCGGCAGTCCGGGGCCGGGCCGGCCGGGGCGGTCCTTCACCCAGATCTGGTCGACGCGGTCGGGGTCCTGCCACGTCGTGAACAGCGACACGCTGTAGGCAGCCGCGGTGACGGCGTCGTATCGTTCGAGCACGCGGTCGAGCGCGGCATCCGGATACACCGTCTGCGCGACGTCGAACGTCGGCTCGACGCGAAGCTCGAGCGCCGTCGAGACGCCGAGCGCACCGAGCGCGACCACCGCGCCGCCGAAGTCGGCATCGTCCCGCGCGAGGCGATGCACGTCGCCGTCGGAGCCGACGAACTCCACGGCCTCGACCGCCTCGGCGAGCGACGCGTTGCGGTCGCCCGATCCGTGCGTGCCCGTGCTGACGGCTCCCGCGAGCGAGATGTGCGGCAGCGACGCGAGGTTCTCGAGCGCCCACCCTCGCTCCTGGAGCCACCGCGCGAGCTCGCCGTAGCGCATGCCCGCGGGGGCGCGCACGAGGGCGTGCTCGGAGTCCAGCTCGGGCTCGCCGCCGAGCGCAGCCGTCGAGACGAGGACGCCGTCGGTGTCGGCGATGCGGTTGAACGAGTGTCTCGAGCCGAGCGCCTTGACCCGAGGGGCGGATGCCACGACCCGCCGCAGCTCGTCGATCGTCGCCGGCGCGACGAGCTCGCGCGCGCTGTAGGTGAGGTTGCCCGCCCAGTTGGCGCCGGCTGCGGTCACGGTCGTCTCCCTCGTGGTTTGCCCTCCGAGACCGTATCGCGCCCGCGTCGGAGGTCGGTCGTACTCTTCGGGCATGGCGATGCGCCGAGAGATGCCGGGCCCGTGCGTGCTGTGCGGCGCGACGCGCGGCGAGCGCCGCGCCGGGCGCTGGTCGTGCGCGGTGTGCGGCTGGCGCGTGGGCGATGTGCCCGATCCCGATCTGCCGCTCCCCCGCATCGACGTCGTCTACTTCATCCGGTACGCCGACCGCATCAAGATCGGCACGTCGTCGCAGCCGCGCCGTCGGCTCGGAGCGATCTGGCACGACGAGCTGCTCGCGTTCGAGCGCGGCGGACGCGCCGTCGAGCAGGAGCGCCACCGCCGCTTCGCGCACCTGCGGGAAGGCGGCGAGTGGTTTCGGGCCGATGCGGAGCTGCTCGAGCACGTGCGCACGATCTCGGCGGCGGCGTCGCCGTGGGATGCGTACGCGCGCTGGCTCAGCGAGGCCCTGCAGCGCTGAACGCGTCGAAGAAGCGGTCGCGGAACTCGTCCATGCGCCAGACGGGCGCCGTGGCATCCGGATGCAGGCCTGCGTCCCATCCCCACGCGGCGATCGCCTCGAGCACCGCGGGGTCCTTCGCGATCACGTGTACCGGCACGTCGTGGTCGGCGTCCTCACCGCTCACGATCGCGTTCGGCTGGTGGTCGCCGAGCACGATGACCACGAGGTCGGGATCGTCGACGTGCTCGAAGAACGAGAACAGCGACCCGAGGGAGTACTCGATCGAATCTGCATAGAACCGCCGCACGGTCGCCGGGCTCTCCCACACCTCCGCCGCGTTTCTGCTCGCGCCTATCTGCCTGTCGAAGATCGCGTCGCGCTCGAGCTCGCCCCACTCGACGAGCGACGGCAGCGGGGCCCACGGCGAGTGCGACGACACGAGATCGACCTCGGCCATGACGGGCGGATGCTCCCCCGCCAGCTCGCGGTCGGCGAACCGTTTGAGCGTGTACTGGTCGGGCACTCGCGCGTACCCGAACTTCGGGCCGCGGTAGCCGAGGTTCCTCGTGTCGTAGAGCGCGTCGAACCCGTAGAACTCCCGACCCTCGTCCCACGCGCGGATGTTCGACGGCACCACGCCGACCGTCCGCCACCCCGCCTGCTGGAACGCTCCGCTCAGGGTGAGCCGGTCGCTTCCCAGCACCTCGGCGTAGTCGGCCTGCGTGTCGACCCACAGCCCGCTCTGCAGCGTCGCGTGCGCGAGCCAGCTCACACCGCCGAAGGTGGGCGACGTCAGCCACGCGCTGCGCATCTCATATCCGTCGTCGGCGAGTGCGGACTCGCCCTCGCGAAGCACCTCGACGACGCCGCGCGAGACCGGGGTGCCGTGCAGTGCCGCCTTGCCGTAGCTCTCGACGAACACGAGGAGGACGTCCTTCCCACGCAGCGCGGTCAGCAGGCGTGATGACGGGACATCCGCGAAGTCGTCGTCTGAGATCCGTCGCGCGAGGTCCGCCTGGGCGCGCAGGGTCGCCTCGGTGCGTGCGGCAGCGGATCCGATCGAATCAGCGGATGCCGCGGCCGCCACCTGCCCCGCACCGCCGACCGGCACCGCCACGAGCGCCGCGACGATCCACGCCGCGGTCACCGCCGCGAGCGCGCCGCGTCCTCGGCGCGGGCGGCGGCGGAGCGCCGCATCCGTCCTCATCGCCGCCCACGCGAGAGCCGCGCCGGTGCCGACGAGAATGACGACGATCGCCGTGAGGACCGCGGATGCCGCGAACTCGCCGATCGAGTCGACGAGCACGCCGTACGCGTCGCTGAGCTGCGGCCAGTCGATCAGCACGAAGCGCGCCCCGACCGCCGCGCGGTAGCCGCTGTCGATCGCCGCGAGCGCGATCGCGGTGACCACGAACGTCCCGAAGACCGCTGCGACGGCCCACCGCCCCGCGCGCCACGGGATGAGCGCGAGCACGAGCAGCGCCACGAGGGACTCGACCGGAAGGCGCACGAGTCCGAGCGCCGAGCCGTGCTCGACGAATCCCGGCACGAGCGGCACGACGACGAGCACCGCGATCGCGACCCCGAGCCCCAGACGCCCCCGCGTGCCGAGAGCGCCCGTGTCCGCTCGCGGGATCGGGATCATGGCATCCGGTAGGGAACGGGCCTCCACCCGGCCTCGGGCAGCGACCGCTCGCCGTCGAGCATTCCGACTCGATCCGACAGCGCGTATCGCAGCAGCACGACGTCGCCGATCTGCGCGCTGCCCGCGAGACGGGCGCGACGCGAGGCGGTCCACGGGAAAGAGCCGGCACCGAAGGCGCGCGGGGCGCGCGGCTCTCCGACGAAGAAGGGCGCGATCACGAGGTGCAGCTCATCGGCGAGGTCTTCCTCGAGGAACTGCGTCAGCACGGTGCCGCCGCCTTCGACCATGAGGCTGCGGATGCCCTGCGCGCTCGCGAGGTCGTCGAGCACGGCCGCCATCGTGACCTGCTCGCCGACCCCCACGACCGTCGCGCGGTCGCCGAGCACGTCGCGCAGCGACTCCACCAGGCCGTCCGGGCAGTAGACGATGCGCGGCGACTCGCCCGTCGTGAAGAAGTGCGCGTCGGGCGGCAGGTCGCCGGTCGAGGTCACGGTGATCTTGGCGGGCGACCACGGCTTGCCTTCCGCGACCCGCCGCGCGCGACGGTCGGGGTCGCGCACGAGCAGTCGCGGGTTGTCGCGCCGCACGGTCGAGGCGCCGACCATGATGGCGTCGTTCTGCGAGCGGACCTCGTCGACGCGGTCGAGGTCCGAGGCGTTCGACATGGCGAGCCGCTGCGGCGCGGTGCTGTCGAGGCATCCG
Organism: Microbacterium sp.; assembly: GCF_035687345.1. Lineage (GTDB taxonomy): Bacteria > Actinomycetota > Actinomycetes > Actinomycetales > Microbacteriaceae > Microbacterium. The sequence continues at coordinate 7,065 of NZ_DASRXZ010000114.1, read as the reverse complement.
TCGATCGACATCGCGCAGCTGAGGGTGACGTACGGTCGCTCGCTCATGTCGCTATCCTCCCCCGTACGCGCCCCCGGTCCCAGGGGGTTGCGGTGGCCAGGCGAGAAGGTCCTCGTGCGAGACCGTCACGCGCAGCCGTCCGACGGCGTTCTGCGCGAGGCGGGCGCGCCGCAGCTCGTCGGCAGGTCGGGCGAGGTCGGGCCGCTGCTCGACGGCGGCGGTCAGCCATCCGTCCAGCCACTGCGCGATGAGAGGGCCGTCGGATGCCGCGAGCCGCCAGGGCGTCGCCGCACGCCGCACGCTCCAGCCGGCCGCCTCGAACAGAGCGGCGACGAGCGGCACGGCGTGCGGTCCGAGCATCCGGCGCCCGGCCGTCTCGCGTCGCTGGTGGTCGTTGAACGCGGCGACGAGGTCGCGCTCGATGCCACTGGTGCGCGGGAGGGGCGGCTCGATGCGGACTCCGCCCGTCACGGTGAGGCTGAACAGGGCCGGTGTGTGCGCGTGGACGCATGCGGCGACGACGTTGGCGGCTTCTTCGGCGGTGATGACGTCGAGCAGGGCGGATGCCGTGACCGCCGACGCGCCGCGGAAAGCGTCGAGCGGAAGAGACGTCAGATCCTCGACCGTCGGTTCGGCGACGACGGGGTCCCCGTGTGTATCGGTCGTCGAAGAGAGGTCGACGTGGTTGAGGATGCCCTCGTCGCCGTCGCGAAGCACCCACCGCTGGGGTCCGCCGAGGCGCGGCGCGAGCCAGCGGGTCATCGCGCCCGTGCCCGCGCCGAGGTCGTGCACGACGAGCGGGCCCGGCGGAAGCATCCGTGCCAGGTGCTGCGCGAGGTCTGCCGAGCGTGACCGGTCGTCGGCAGCCGCCCGCTGGGCGAGCCAGTCAGGGGCTGCGACCGAGATCGAGGTCATGCGGCCTCCAGGACGTCGGCGATGGTGGCGACGGTGTCGTCCCACGTCGGCAGGTGCTCGCGCGCGCGGCACGCCTCCGCTCGCAGGCGCTCGCGGAGCACGGGGTCGGTCATCCACGAGGTGAGCGCGTGCGCGAGCGCGTCGGGGTCGTCCGGACGCACGAGGATCGCGCCGCCGCCGACGACCGTATCGGGGATGCCGCCGACGGCGGTGCCCACGACGGGGATGCCACGGGCACGGGCGTCGGCGATCGCCATGCCGGCGCTCTCGACGCGAGACGGCGCCACGAGAAGCGCGCTGCGGCGGTAGGCGGCGGCGAGGGCCTCGCCGACAAGCACACCGGGCAGGCGCACCCGGCCGTCGAACGCCGCGGCTCGCTGTGCGATGCGCTCGGCGTACCCGCGATACGAGTCGGTCGAACCTGCGATCGTGCACCTCCAGTCCTTCGTCGGCACCCGGTCGAGGGCGTCGAGCAGCAGATCCTGGCCCTTGTGCGGTGCGACGACGCCGACGCACAGCAGGGCCGCATCGTGCTCCGGCTCAGGTGCGTCGGCGCCACGTACGCCGGGTCGGGCCACCGTGATGCGATCCGCGTCGGCGAGGCCGCGGCGGGCCACCTCTTCGCCGGTCCAGCGGCCCGTCACGATCACGCGGTGGGCGTGGCGCAGCATCCGTCTCTCGGCCTCGATCTCCGGCTCGGTCGCGTCGGGGAACGCGGCGACGAGCATATGCGCGAGCACCGCGATCCGCAGCCGCCCCGCAGCCGCCTCGACCTCGGGCGCCGCCCACCCGGCCGCGAGCCCGTCGATGAGCACGAGTGTTCCGTCGGAGGCGGAACGGAGAGCGGATGCGACGCCCGCCCCGTCCGCGCACTCGACGATCGAGACCGTCCAACCGCGCTCGCGGAGGCCGTCGCGCACTTCGCGGTCGTACACGTTGCCGCCGCTCACCCGTGCCGGATCGTCGATGCCCTTCGGGACGACGAACCAGACGACGGGCGGTGAGGTCACGGCAGCTCGACCTCGTACGACGCCCACGCGGTGTGCGATTCGTGCAGCGTGACGGTGATTCCGTTGAGGGGCGCCCCTCCGAGACCGCCGCCCCGCGCGTGCTCGGCGAGCCGGTCGCCGATGATCTGGCACAGGCGCTCGGTGGTCGTGTTCACGCCGGCGAGCTCGGGCACCTCGTCGAGGTTGCGGTACGTCAGCTCGCCGACGATGTCGCGCAGAGCCTCGCTCGCGCGGCCGATGTCGACGACGATGCCGTTCTCGTCGACGTCGGCCGACCGGAACGTCGCGTCGACGAGGAAGGTCGCGCCGTGCAGCTGCTGCGCGGGGCCGAACACCTCTCCGCGCAGGCTGTGCGCGATCATGATGTGGTCGCGGACGGTGAGGCTGAAGGTCATGCCTCGCTCCAATCGATCGTGTGGCACAGCGCACCGGCGGTGCCCTCGGCGAGGTCGGCGGTCAGGCGTGGAAGGTCGGTCCAGGGCGAGCTGTCGGCGAGAAGCGTGTCGAACGCGGGATCCGCGAGCAGGCGCAGGGCGAGCGCCAGGCGGTCGTGTGTCGACCTTCGCGACCGTCGGCTCGCGGCGACGGCGCCGACCTGGCTGGAGCGGATCGTGAGCCGACGCGAGTGGAAGTCGGCCCCGAGGTCGAGCGGAATCGGGCGGCTGCCGTACCAGCTCGCGACGACGATGAGCCCGTCGGTGGCCGCCGCGCGGAGTGCGTGCTGAAGCCCCGCACCGTTGCCGCTTGCTTCGATGACGATGTCTGCGGGCGGCAGCTCGTCGGCGGGGTCGGCGAACCCCACGCCGAGAGACGCGGCGACGTCGGCCTTCGCGGGGTCGACGTCGACGATCGTCACCTCGACGCCGGGGATGCGGCCCGCGAGTGCCGCCACGGCGCATCCGATCATTCCCGCCCCCACGACGATGACACGATCGCCGAGGTGCGGCTCCGCGTCCCACAGGATGTTGACGGCGGTCTCGACCGCGCCCGCGAGGACGGCACGGCGGGCAGGCACATCGTCGGGCACGACGGTGAGGGCGTCGGCCGGGACGACGAAGCGCGACTGATGCGGGAAGAGCGAGAAGACCGTGCGGCCGACGAGGTCGTCGGGTCCCTCCTCGACGACGCCGACATTGAGGTAGCCGTATTTGACGGGGAACGGGAAGTCACCGGATTGGAAGGGCGCCCTCATACGGTCGCGCTCGCTCTCGGGCACTTCGCACCGCGCCACGAGGCTCTCGGTTCCGCGGCTGATGCCCGTCCAGAGCGTGCGCACGAGCGCCTCGCCGTCGCCGCGGGGCGGCAGCGGCTCGGGGCGGTGTTCACCCTCGCCCGGGGCCACGATCCACCATGCGATGGCCGCGTCTGTGGCATCCGCGTGAACCGCGGCGGGTACGTTCGTCGTATCCATGGTGACCGCCATGAAATCTACACGGAGAGCACATGGGAAACGTTCAGTGGGTGCCGTGGTGGTTCGCGGTGGTAGGGTTTGCCGCCTTGATCGCCGCGTCGGCCCTCAGCCCCCTGTCTCCATGGGGATTCGGCGCAGGAATCGCGTACCTCGTCGTGTCGAACCTTCTGCTCGCGCTCGGGCTGCGCAGACGCGGTGCGGCACGGTTCGGGCAGGCCAACATCGTGACCGCGACACGGTCAGTCCTCGTGGGGCTCATCACGGCGATCGTCGTGTCGTCCTTCACCGCTGCCGTCTCGACGCCGCTGCTGGTGACACTCGCCGCGATCGCTCTCGCCCTCGACGGTATCGACGGATACGTCGCCCGGCGCACGTCGAGCGAGAGCGAGCTCGGCGCGCAGTTCGACATGGAGGTCGACGCGTTCCTGCTGCTCGTGCTCAGCGTGTGCTGCGGGCCGATCGTCGGCTGGTGGGTGCTCGCCTTCGGCCTCATGAGGTACGCGTTCGTCGCGGCCGGGCTCGTGCTGCCGTGGATGCGCGAGACGCTGCCGCCGCGGTTCTGGCGCAAGGCGGTCACCGCGATCTGCGGCATCGCCCTGACGGTCGTCGCCAGTCGCCTGCTCCCCGAGGTCGTCGCCGCGATCGTCGCGCTCGCAGCGCTCGCCCTCCTCGTCGAGTCGTTCGCACGGGATGTGACGTGGCTCGTGCGCACCCACCTGTCGCGGGTGAACCGCTCGGGCATCCGGCTCGTGTCCACTGAGGAGGCCTCGACAGAGGAGGCCTGAACCGCCAACATTCACTCGAAGCGAACCACTCGCAGAAGGAAGGGTCGGACATGAACGGAAGCGGCGGGCGTGTGCTCTGGGTCATGCGCATCCTCAGCGCGATCGCCCTCCTCGTGGCGGGCGGCATCCATCTCTACCTCGTGTTCGACGGCGTCGGCGGCATCCTGGGCGTGCTCTTCGTCCTGAACGCGATCGCCGCCCTGGTCCTCGCCGTCGGGATGGTCTTCCTGAAGGGGCGCCTGCTCCAGGTCGCGACCGTCCTGAGCCTGCTGTTCCTCATCGCGACACTCGGCTCGCTGCTTCTGGCGCTCACGGTCGGGCTGTTCGGCATCACCGAGACGTGGGACTTCACGCTCGTTCCCGAGACCGTCATCGCCGAGTCGATCGGCATCGTCATCCTCTTGATCACGACGGTGCTCGTCTTCCGCCGGTCGCCGGCGGTCGAGTCGGCGCGCTAAGGCGCGAGGAGCTGCGAGACGCGGTCGAGCGCTCCAGGAACGAGCTTGTAGTACGCCCACGTGCCGCGCTTGCTGCGCTCGAGGAAGCCCGCCGTGGTCAGGACCTTGAGGTGATGCGACACCGTCGGCTGGCTGAGCCCGACCGGTTCAATGAGGTCGCACACGCACGCTTCCGAACCCTCGGATGCCGCGACGATCGACAGCAGGCGCAGACGGGCCGGATCAGCCAACGCCTTCATCGTGGTGGCGAGCTGCTCGGCCTCGTCGGCAGACAGGGGCTCACGCACGAGCGGCGCGCAGCACGCGTCTGCAATGACGCCGGCGACGTCGGTGGCTTCGAGAACCGTGAGCATACATCGATGCTAGTCGATATTGACAACCATCGATACGTCGGCCCAGAATCGGACATCGAAGCTCATCGATATCCGGAGGCTCCCTGATGACTCTGCTCGACATCACACCGCGTGTCACCGAGAACGACCGGCTGGCCACCCTGCCGGTCGCCATCATCGGCGCCGGTCCCATCGGACTGGCAGCGGCCGCCAACCTCGTCGAGCGCGGGATCGACTTCGTCGTGCTCGAGGCGGGCGCCGAGGTCGCGGCGAGCGTGCATGCGTGGGGTCACACGCGGCTCTTCTCGCCGTGGCGACACCTCGTCGATCCGGCATCGCGTCGCCTGCTCGAAGCGCGGGGGTGGGAGCATCCGGACCCAGATCGCGCACCGCTGGGCCGTGAGCTCGTGGACGACTACCTCGCCCCGCTCGCCGCGCTCGAGCAGCTCGCCCCCCGCATCCGATACGGCGTCGAGGTCATCGGAGTCGCTCGCGAGGGCATGGATCGCACGCGCACCCGCGGACGGGCGGGGGTGCCGTTCGTCGTCAGGCTCCGAGACCGCGGGGGCAGTGTCGACGAAGTGACGGCGCGCGCGGTGATCGACGCCTCCGGCACGTACACGTCGCCGAATCCGCTCACATCGAGCGGACTCGAGCTTCTCGGGATGACCGAGATCGCGGACCGCGTGACGGATGCCCTCCCCGACGTGCTCGGTCGAGACCGCGAGTTCTTCGCGGGCCGCCATACGACGGTCGTGGGCGCGGGTCATTCCGCGGCAAACACTCTGCTCGCGCTCGTGGAGCTCGCGCGCGAGGTTCCGGGCACATCGGTCACGTGGCTCATCCGCAACGCGCAAGCCGCGCGCGTCTCGCCCACGGAGGATGACGAATTGGCGGACCGCGCCCGCCTCGGCAACAGGGTCGATCGAGCCGTCGCAGAGGGGCGGATCGCCGTTCTCGACCGCTTCGAGATCATCCGTGCGCGACGCGCGGGCGGTGCCGTCGAGCTCATCGGCCACCGCCGAGGCGACGTCGTGACCCACACGACCGAGGTCGTCGTGAACGCGACGGGGTTCCGCCCGAACCTCGACATGCTCCGCGAGATCCGGCTCGAACTGGATGAGATCGTCGAGGCCCCACGACGGCTCGCACCTCTGATCGACCCGAATGTCCACTCGTGCGGCACCGTCGAGCCGCACGGATTCCGTGAGCTCACGCATCCGGAACCCGGATTCTTCATCGTGGGCATGAAGTCGTACGGCCGTGCGCCGACGTTCCTGCTCGCGACCGGCTACGAGCAGGTGCGCTCGGTCACGGCGTGGCTCGCGGGCGACACCGCATCCGCCGCGGACGTGAAGCTGACCCTGCCCGCGACGGGCGTGTGCTCGACGGATGTCGGCAATGGCGGAGGATGTTGTTCGTGACGCGCATCCGACCGATGACGCCCGCCGACTGGCCGGCGGTCGAGCGCATCTACGCCCAGGGCATCGAGGACGGCGAGGCGACCTTCGAGACCGGGACTCCCTCGTGGGAGGTGTTCGACGCGAGCCGCCTGCCGGAGCTGCGTCTCGTCGCCGTCGACGACGGGGACGAGATCGTCGGGTGGGCGGCCGCGTCGCCGGTGTCGAGCCGTGCCGTGTATCGCGGCGTGGTCGAGCACTCCGTCTACGTCGACCGTCGCGCGCGCGGGGCGGGCATCGGCCGAATGCTGCTCACCGAACTCCTCGACGCCGCGGACGCCGCCGGCATGTGGACGGTGCAGTCGAGCATCTTCCCCGAGAACGTCGCGAGTCTCCGCCTGCACGAGACCGCAGGGTTCCGGGTTGTCGGCCGCCGCGAACGGATAGCGAAGTCCGGTGCCGGCCCGCATGCGGGCCGATGGCGTGACACCATACTCATCGAGCGCCGCAGCCTGACGGTCGGCGTCGACCCGGAGGCCGCACCATGACCGACAGACCGACGGTGCTCTTCGTATGCGTCCACAACGCAGGCCGCTCGCAGATGGCGGCCGGTTACCTGCGCGCGCTCGGCGGCGATGCCATCGAGGTGCTGTCGGCCGGATCCGCGCCGAAAGACGCGATCAATCCGGTCGCGGTGCGGGCGATGGCAGAAGAGGGCATCGACATCGCGGATGCGACGCCGACACCGCTGACG
>NZ_DASRXZ010000113.1:0-3749 GCF_035687345.1 Microbacterium sp. | reverse complement strand
CGCCCGCACCGGGATCGATCGTCCTGATCGATGACCTCGACGCGCTCGGCGCGCGTCTGCCCGGGGACTACGGGCGCGAGATCGTGGAGCGGCTCGACCTTGCGGTGCGCCGCGCGGGCGACGACGGCGTGATGTTCATCGTCGCGGCGCAGCGGCTCACCGGTGTGGTCGCGCGTCTCGGTGACCTGCTGCCGAGGCGCCTCCTGCTGCCGATGCCGTCGCGCCAGGAGCATCTCGCAGCGGGAGGTGAGTCCGCCCACTTCGCGCCGGGCGCGCCCGCCGGCCGCGGACGCCTCGACGGGCGCGCGGTGCAAGTGGCGGTCGCCGGGCGTGCCCCGGCAGCCCACGCGACGTCGATCGCCGCATCCGATGCCGGGCGATTCCAGCCCGCGGCGGCACTCACGGGGTACATCACGCGACCGACCACGACCGGGCGTGCCGCGCTCGCGGCGTGGACGCGAGACGGCGCACGGATAGTGGGCATCGACGACTTCGCCGCGGCCGGTGCTGCCGACACCGGGTCGGGGTCGCCCGTCGTCGTGACGGGCGATCCCGACCAGTGGCAACGCCACTGGCGCGTGCTCTCCGACCTGCGAGCCGATCACGACCTCGTGGTCGACACCTCGTGCGCCGCCGAGTACCGCGTGCTCACGGGTGACCGCTCGCTGCCGCCGTACTGCGCGCCCGGAAGACCGCGCGCGTGGCTGTACCGGGCCGGCGAGGCCCGCCGCGTCGCCCTACCCTCCGATGACTCGCGACCGGTTCCCCGACGCGACGACGCTCCGCCGCACGTCGACGAGACCACCGCATGAGCGTGGGCGGCGCGCCGACAGGGCGCCCCCACGGCGACAAGGCGCGCGGCCGCATGCGCGACGCTACGCGAGCACCTCGGCCAGAGGCGTGAGCTCGAGGTCGTGCGCCGACGCCACACCCGGGTTCACGACCGCACCCGCCGTCGTGTTCAGCCCGCCCGCGAGCGCCGGGTCGTTGCGCAGCGCCTCGGTCCAGCCGAGCCGCGTGATCTGGCGGATGTAGGGGAGCGTGGCGTTCGTGAGCGCCGAGGTCGCCGTGTTCGGCACCGCCCCCGGCATGTTCGCGACGCAGTAGAACACCGAGCCGTGCACGAGGAACGTCGGGTCGTCGTGCGTCGTCGGGTGGGTGTCTTCGAAGCATCCGCCCTGGTCGACGGCGATGTCGACGAGCACGCTGCCCGGCCGCATCCGGCTCACCATGTCGTTCGTCACCAGCTTGGGCGCCCGCGCACCCGGGATCAGCACCGAGCCGATCACGAGGTCGGAGGCGGTGACGGCGCGATCGAGATCGAGAGGGTTCGACGCCGCCGTCTTGATGCGGCCCTGGAAGTGGTCGTCGAGGTACCGCAGGCGCTGCATGTTCGTGTCGAACACCGTGACGTCGGCGCCCATACCGGCCGCGATGACCGCGGCATTCGCACCGGCGACGCCGCCGCCGATGATCGTGACGGCGGCCGAGCGCGTTCCGGGCACGCCCGACATGAGCAGGCCGAGCCCGCCCGCCGACCTCATGAGCGTCGTCGCTCCCACGGTGGGCGCGAGACGGCCGGCGACCTCGCTCATCGGCGCGAGCAACGGCAGGCCGCCGCCCGGCAGCTGCACCGTCTCATACGCGATCGCGGTCACCCGGTCGGCGACGAGCCGCTCCGTCAGCGCGCGATCGGCGGCGAGGTGGAGGTACGTGAAGAGCACGAGGTCCTCGCGAAAGAAGTCGTACTCGCTCGCGATCGGCTCCTTGACCTTGAGCAGCAGCTCGGCGCGGGCCCACACCTCGGCCGCGTCGTCGAGCAGGGTGGCCCCGGCATCCGAGTACTCGTCGTCCGTCATCGACGAGCCGGCACCCGCCCCCCTCTGCACGTAGACCTCGTGCCCGGCCAGCACCAGGTCGTGGACTCCGGACGGGGTGAGCGCAACCCGATACTCGTTGTTCTTCACCTCGGTGGGGACGCAGATTCTCATCGTCGAGATCCTTTCCACCCCTTATGGGGGTGCTCTAGAACGCGGGGCGAATCGCCCCGACTTCACGTCCGCCGCCCATCACGGCCAGCGGAAGACTCGCCATCGCCTCGGCGACCTCGGATGCCTCGAGCGCGCCGGCCCGCTCGAGCAGACGCAGTGCGACCGCCGCAGCGGCGCGGCCGTTCCCGTCGAGCATCTTGAGGGCCACGGTCGCTCCGTCGGGCGTCGACATCACCATGACGCCCTCGGCGCCGCCCTTCGCGAAGACGCCGAGCCGCTCGATGACGATCGTGTCGGGGCGGCCGGGGCCGGCGATCGCCCACGGGTTCTCACGCACCGCGCGCACAAGCGTCGCGGCCTGGCGATGGAGGGCGAACGGCGACCGCTCGGACGCGCCGCCGATGCGGTGGATCGCCCGTGCGAGGCCCATGAGGCTCATCGCGAAGATCGGGGCGCCGCATCCGTCGACCGCGACCGCCGACGCCCGCTGGCCGATCAAGCGCTCGGTCACCTCGCGGATGTGCGACTGAAGCGGATGCCTCGGGTCGAGGTACGTCGCGGCGTCCCACCCGTTGACGGTGCACGCCAGCAGCATCGCCGCGTGCTTGCCGGAGCAGTTCATGCGGATGCGCTCGGGCTCGCCGCCCTCGCGCACGACGGCGTCCCGCGTGGGGGTATCACCGGGCCAGGCCGGCGGGCATCCGAGCGCTCGTTCGTCGAGCCCCGCGGCGTCGAGGATGTCGCGCACGACGGCGACGTGGCGGTCGGTGCCCGAGTGGCTCGCCGTCGCGAGGCCGAGGCGCTCGCCGTCGAGTGGCGCCCCCGCGGCGAGGCATGCGAGGGCCTGAAGCGGTTTGAGGGTCGATCGGGGGAGGATCGGCGCGGCGCTGTCGCCGAGCTGCTCGACCACCTCGCCGTCGGCGCCGATGACGACCGCGGACCCGAGGTGCCGGGACTCGACGAAGCCGCTGCGCTCGACCACGGCGAGTTCGACGGCGTCGGATGCGGCGAAGGTCTGCGGCACGAGGAAAGCCTATCGCCGGTCGGAGGTCGTGCCGCCTCCCGGGAGCCCCGGGCGGCCGCGGCGACGTGTTCCGCCGCGGGCATACTGGGACGATGATCGGCGAGCACCACTACACCCTCCGCACCTCGTGGACCGGCGACCGCGGCACGGGGACGTCGGGCTACCGCGACTACGACCGCAGCGCGACCATCTCGATCGAGGGCAAGCCCGACCTGCTCGCGTCGAGCGACAAGCCGTTCCGCGGCGACCCGTCGCGGTGGAACCCCGAGGACATGCTGCTCGCGGCGCTCAGCCAGTGCCACCTGCTGTCGTACCTGCACGCGTGTGTCACGGCGGGCGTCGTCGTCGTGGGCTACGAGGACGACGCATCCGGCGTCATGGTCGAGGACGGCCGCGGCGGCGGCTCGTTCCGCGAGGTCGTGCTGCGCCCGCGGGTCGTCGTCGCCGACGCGTCGATGGTCGATGCCGCGATGCACGCGCACGAGGTCGCGAACGGGTGGTGCTTCATCGCGAACTCCGTGAACTTCCCGGTGCGCCACGACCCGACGATCGAGGTCGCCGCCCAGGTCGCGTGAGACGGGTGCCGCGAGCTGTCAGCGCCGCTCGTGCGGCAGCACCTGCTTGATGCGCTCGATCGGGTTCGACGCCGGCGCTTCGTTGTAGGCGTTCGCGAGCTCCTGGCCGGAGAGGGCGTGGATCGCGGCCATGATCTCGTCGGTCGCCGTGCGCCGCGC
>NZ_DASRXZ010000112.1:0-20351 GCF_035687345.1 Microbacterium sp. | reverse complement strand
CCCTGGGCGTGTTCGTCGCGATGATCCTGACGTTCGCGTTCAACGGCAACGACCGGCCGGCCGACAACGGAGCGGTGTACTCCGACGGCCAGGTCTTCGGATTCCTCGCGCTGGTCGGCGTCGCCGTCGGCCTGCTGGTCGGAGGCGGTGTGGCCCTGATCCTCGACAAGGTCTCCAGCCGCCGCGCGACGCCGGTCGAGGTCGACCACAAGACCGTCGAGTCGCTCGACTGAGGTCGACGGCGGCTACGCCAGTTCCGCGATGATCGGGTGGATCGCCGCGTCGAAGGCGACGACGTCGCCCCGCAGCCCATCGGTCACCGCGATCGTGAGCGACCCGATCCACCACACCCCGCGTTGCGAGAGCGGGAGCACCTGCACGTTGAGCTCGAACGAGTGGGCGCGACGCCCGACCTGCCGCTCGTGCTCGGCGATCGCGCTCGCGTACGCGCGATACGACACTCCGGGCTTCGAAGCCGCGTCCTTCGCGTAGCGGCTGTGCGCCGATTGCGAGAACGCGAGAGCCTCGGGTGCGTGCGGGATGATCGCTTCGCGCAGTTCGTCGAAGCCCTCGACCGGCAGCGCGATCATCGTGTCGAAGCCGTCGACGAGGTCGAGTGGAACAGGCGACGGATGCGCCTGCGGCTCGACCGTCATGGCCCAGTACTCGCGCCACTGGCGCTCGAGGATGTTCTGCGCCGCCTCGGAGCGGTTGTTCGCCCGCGCCTGGATTCCCCGAAGGTGCGGCAGCTCGTCGGGCGAGCGGATCCCCAAGACCTGCCGCAGGTACAGCGCGAGCAGAACCGGCTGACCCGCGTCTTCACGGATCACCCACTCCGGTGCACCGGCGCCGCCCATGCCGCCATTGTAGAGCGGGCGCCCGACAAGGGGCCCGCCTTCCGGCGCCATCCGACTGCGGTGCCGGCGTAGGAGATGATCCCGACGCAGGACCGAGCGCGCGGCATCCGCCCTGCGCCGCGCCCATCTCCTGCGTTCGCGACAACCGCGACAGACCGGATGCCGCACCCGCCGCCCGGCTAACCCGCCGCCCCGCTGACCCGCCGCCCCCGCCTCACCCGCCGCCCACCGGGACCACTCGGGCATCCGCCCAGGAAGCCGCCGGTAGGCTGGAGGCCGTGGCCTCCCCCTCCCGCGACGCCTCCGCGAATCCGTATACCGAAGCCGGCGTCGACACCGCTGCGGGCGATCTCGCAGTGGAGTTGATGAAGTCGGCCGTCCGCCGTACCCACGGCCCCGAAGTACTCGGAGGAGTGGGCGGTTTCGCCGGGCTCTACGACGCGACGGCGTTCAAGGCCTATGGCAAGCCGCTGCTCGCGACGAGCACCGACGGCGTCGGCACGAAGGTGGCGATCGCGCAGGCGATCGACAAGCACGACACGATCGGCCTCGACCTCGTGGGAATGGTCGTCGACGACATCGTCGTGGTCGGCGCGAAGCCGCTCTTCATGACGGACTACATCGCGTGCGGCAAGGTCGTGCCCGAGCGCATCGCCGACATCGTGCGCGGCATCGCCGCCGGATGCGCCGAGACCGGCACGGCCCTCGTCGGCGGTGAGACCGCCGAGCACCCCGGACTCCTCGGCCCCGACGACTACGACGTCGCGGGCGCCGCGACCGGGGTCGTCGACGCCGATCGTGTGCTCGGCGCCGGGCGCGTGCAGGCGGGTGACGTCGTGCTCGCGCTCGCGAGCAGCGGGCTCCACTCGAACGGCTACTCTCTCGTGCGCCATATCGTCGCGCGCGCCGGCGTGCAGTACGGCGACCGCGCGCCCGACCTCGGCCCGCACGGCACCACGTGGGGCGAGGCGCTCCTCGAGCCGACGCGCCTGTACACGGCTCCCCTGCTGCGCCTCATCGCCGACCAGGGCGACCGCGTCCACGCGCTGAGCCACATCACGGGAGGCGGCATCGCCGCGAACGTCGCGCGCGTCCTCCCGCGCGGCGCGTGGGTCGAGGTCGACCGCTCGACGTGGTCGCCCCCGCCGGTGTTCCGCGTGCTCGCCGACCTCGGCGGACTCGATCTCACCGCGACCGAGGGCACGTGGAACCTCGGCATCGGCTTCGTCGCGGTCGTCGCGGCAGACAAGGCGGATGCCGCGGCATCCGCCCTCGCCCAAGACGGCATCGCGACCTGGCAGGTCGGCGTCGTGAACGACGGACCGCTCCCCGAGGGCGGCGAGGCGTTCGAGCAGGGCGCGAAGGGCGTCGACGGCGGAGCCGTGCGCCTCGTCGGATCGTACGCGGACGACGCCGCGGCATAACGAGCAAACGGAGCATCACCACCACATGTGCGGCATCGTCGGAATGGTCGGCCAGGCGCCGGTCAACCAGGAGATCTACGACGCCCTGCTGCTGCTGCAGCACCGAGGCCAGGACTCCACAGGCATCTCGACCGCCGAGAGCAACGGCGTGTTCCACCTGCACAAGGCCCGCGGCATGGTGCGCGAGGCGTTCCGCACGCGCGACATGCGATCGCTGCTCGGCAACATCGGCCTCGGCCACTGCCGCTACGCGACGAAGGGCACCGCGTCGAGCGAGGAAGAGGCACAGCCGTTCTACGTCAACGCGCCGTACGGCATCGTGCTCGTGCACAACGGCAACCTCACGAACACGCGCGAGCTCACGCAGGAGCTGTTCCACAAGGACCGCCGCCACCTCAACACGAGCTCCGACACCGAGTTGCTCGTGAACGTGCTCGCGAACGAGCTGCAGGCGTCGATCTCGGGGCTCCAGCTGGACGCCGAGCAGATCTTCCAGGCGGTGTCGCGCGTGCACGAGCGCGTCGAGGGCTCGTACGCCGCGGTCGCGCTCATCGCCGGGTACGGACTGCTCGCGTTCCGTGACCCGTACGGCATCCGTCCGCTGATCATGGGCGTGCGCGACGCGGGCGAGGGCAAGTACGAGTGGATCGTGGCATCCGAGTCGCTCGTGCTCGAGAACGCGGGGTTCGAGGTCGTGCGCGACGTCATGCCGGGCGAGGCCGTGTTCATCGACCTCGACGGGCACCTGCACACGAAGCAGTGCGCGCCCGACCCCAAGCTCGTGCCGTGCTCGTTCGAGTACGTGTACCTCGCGCGTCCCGACTCGATCATGAACGGCATCTCGGTGTACGAGGCGCGCCTGCGCATGGGCGAGCGCCTCGCCGACACGATCGCGAAGTACACGCCCCCGGGCGCGATCGACGTCGTCATGCCCATCCCCGATTCGTCGCGACCCGCGGCGATGCAGGTCGCGCGCAAGCTCGGCATCGAGTACCGCGAGGGCTTCTACAAGAACCGCTACGTCGGCCGGACGTTCATCATGCCCGGCCAGGCGGTCCGCAAGCAGAGCGTGCGTCAGAAGCTCAACGCGATGTCGAGCGAGTTCAAGGGCAAGAACGTGCTGCTCATCGACGACTCGATCGTGCGGGGCACGACGTCGAAGCAGATCATCCAGATGGCACGCGACGCGGGGGCCAAGAGCGTCACGTTCGCGTCCGCCGCTCCCCCGGTCCGCTACCCGCACGTCTACGGCATCAACATGCCGTCGCGGCACGAGCTCGTCGCCCACGGGCGCACGATCCCCGAGATCGCGAAGGAGCTCGGCGCGGACTACATGGTCTACCAGGAGGTGGAGGACCTGAAGGCGGCGATCCTCGAGGGCTCCGACGTCGAGGACCTCGACATGAGCTGCTTCGACGGCCGCTATGTCACGGGCACGGTGACGGAGGAGTACCTCGCGTGGGTGGAGGGCTCACAGGAGTCCTGATCGCCCGTCGCCAGAGCGAGGCAGGCACACGGATGCCTCGACCGCCCGCTCGCGCGGGGTCGAGGCATCCGGTCCCCCCGGCCGTCTACGCGGTGACCTTGGCTCCCTCGAGCACGTCGAGGAACGCCTTCATCCACGTGCCGTTGTCGGGCCAGGCGCGACCCGTGACGAGGTTGCCGTCGACGACCCCGCCGCCGTTCTCGAAGATGCCGCCCGCCGTCTCGACGTCGACGGCGAGCTCGGGGTACGCCGACGATGTGCGGCCCTGGAGCACACCGGCCGCCGCGAGCAGCAGGGGCCCGTGGCAGAGCGCCGCGACCGGCTCGTTGCGCTCGAAGAAGTGGCGCACGATGCGCTTGGCGTCTTCGTTGTTGCGGATGTACTCCGGCGCTCGCCCGCCCGGGACGACGATCGCGACGTAGTCCTCGGGGTTCACGTCGGCGAAGGCGATGTCGGCCTCCCACGTGTGACCGAGCTTCTCGGTGTAGGTGTCGAAGCCGTCGACGAAGTCGTGCACCACGAACTGCAGCTTCCGCTTCTCGGGCGCGCCGATGTGCACCTCGTAACCGGCCTCCTGCAGCCGGTGATACGGGTAGAACACCTCGAGCGTCTCGGCGGCGTCGCCGGTGAGGATGAGGATCTTGTCGGCCATGGCGGGTTCCTTTCTCACGACCGTGTCTGTCTTTCTCGATCGTGAGCGCGGATGCCTCACCCCGACCATCCGCGTTCTCACGATGTGCGAATCCGCATCGCCATGCAGCGGCCTACACTGGGCCGCATGGGCGCCGTCTCCGCGGCCCGCGACGGAGCGGGCATCCGCTCGGCCGATCGCGTGCTGCAGATCCTCGACGAGGTCGGGTCGAGCGCGGAGGGGCTGACCGCCGCACAGCTCGCGACGCGCCTCGGCTTGTCGACGGCGACGACCTACCGGCTGCTCGCGACGCTCGTCGCCCATGGCTATCTCGCACGCGCGGACGACGCGCGCTACGTGCTCGGGCGGGCCGTCGACGGCCTCGGCCGCGCGGTGCGCGCACAGCTCGTCGTGACCCCCGAGGTGCGGGGAATCCTGCGTGAGATGCACGACAGCGCGGCTGCGCCGGCGTACCTCACGGTGTTCCGCGGCGACGACATCGCCGTCGCGCACATCGCCGATTCACGGGAGCATCCGCGCATCGGACAGCTGCACGTGGGGTTCGCGGAGGCAGCGCACGTCACCGCGTTCGGCAAGCTGATGCTCGCGGCGCGGGATGACGAAGGCGTGCGGCGCTACCTCGAGCGCCACGGAGCGCCCGCGATCTCGACGAAGTCGGTGACCAGCGAGCGCGGACTGCTGGAGCAACTCGACGACGTGCGCGCCCTGCAGATCGCGATCGAGGTGGAGGAGTACATGCCCAAGCTGGCATGCATCGCGGCGCCCGTGCGGTCGCACAGCGGCCGCACGATCGGTGCCGTGTCGCTGTCGACGACGGCCGAAGACTTCGCGTCGCGCGCGCACGAGCTGGAGCGCATCGTGCGACGCGGCGCGTGGCACGTGTCGAGCAGCTTGCACGCCTGACGTCGGCGAGTATCGCGACCGGGCGTGCGGAGCTGCGACGGAATCAGCGCATCGCGCTGTTCAGTGCCGCGTCTTCTTCGTCCTCGTCCTCGTCCTCGTACTGGTCGGCCCACTTGTCGACGTACTCGTCGTCATCGTGGCTTGCCAGTTCCCGCTCGAGCGCGGCGTAGTTCACGCTCGGGCTGTACGACTTGAGTTCTCGGGCGATCTTGGTGTGCTTCGCCTTCTGACGGCCACGCCCCATGCGAGACCCCCTCATTTTCTGAGTCGCGGGCTGTGCGGGCGCCCGCCGCATTCACGATCCGGCCATAGGCCGGTAAGAGTAGCATTCAGGATACCACGGAGCCCCATCCACCCCGGCGGCTCCGACACGTCGGCGAAGGGGACGATGGCATATGTCGGACGCGGCATCCGAGGGTTTCGACGAAGGCTCGGCGGGCGAGACGTCTCCCGGATCGGGTCCCCAGACGCCGTCCCCCGATGAGATCCGCGGCGCCGTGATCGCGGGCGTCGTGCCCGGCCAGCCGCCGCGCGTCCTGAAGGAGGCGGCGCGCTACGCGAAGCTGCTCGGCGCCCCCCTCATCGTCGTTCACGTCGACGTGACGCGCTTCGTGACCTATGAGGACCCCGATGGCTACGTGCACTCCGCGCCCATCGACGTCGACCTCATGACCGGCGAGGGCGCGCTGGCCCAGGTGACGGCGGAGGCGACGGAGGCGCTCGCCGGCCGCGGCGTGGAGTGGACCGTGCAGCAGCTCGTGGGCGATCCCGCCCTGGCCATGAAGCACCTCGGAGAGCAGGTCGACGCGAAGCTCCTCGTCATCGGCACGCGCCGCCGCGGGCTCGGCGAGTCGATCCGCGAGTTCTTCACGGGGTCGGTCGCCGCGCGGCTCGCGCATCGGCAGCATCGGCCGATCCTGGTCGTGCCGCTCGGCGAGCCGATCCCCGATGACGAGGAGATCTGGCCCGAGTAGGCCGGTCAGCCCCGGAGCGCTCGCGTGACGTCGCGCGCGATGCGGTCGAGTTCGTTCACGATCGCGTCCACGGTGTCGGCCGCGAGCTCGCCGCCGCGCGCGACGTGCGTGCGGAGGTCGCTGCGCACGCGCACGCGGAACTCGTTGATCGCGGCGTCCGCTCGATGCAGCTGCTCGCGGGTGCGCACACGGGCGTCGTCGACGGGCGCCGTCCGCTGCGAAGCGGTCGCCCGCTCCTGGCGGGCGGCGGCGGCGAGGTCGGCCTGCAGGCTCTTCATCGCCTCGCGCACGCTGCCGCGCACCTCGTCGGCGATGAGCCGCACCGAGTCGGCGAGGTTCGCCTCGATGCCCTCCAGCTCGCCCTTACGGGCGGCGACCTCGGCGCGTCCGGCATCCGTGATCGAGTAGACGGTCTTGCGACCGTCGACCGTCTTGGTCACGAGGCCCTCCTCCTCGAGCTTCGCGAGGCGCGGGTACACCGTGCCGGCGCTCGGCGTGTAGGTGCCGCCCGTGCGGTCGGAGAGCGCCTGCATGATGTCGTACCCGTGGCGCGGAGCCTCATCGAGGAGATTCAGCAGGTACAGGCGCAGGTCGCCGTGCGAGAAGACGGGGCTCATCACCACTCCTCTTCGTCGATGCCGGCGGCCGCGTCGTCCGTCACCGGACGGTCGGCGCCGGGTGCGGCATCCGTGTTCGCCGTCGCGGTCGCCGAGCGCCGCAGCACCGTGATGCTGCCGGACACGCTGTTGGCGCGCACGTCGGCGAAGCTGCCGCTGAGCTCGCCCACCGCACCGGTGAAGTTGGTGAGCGGGCCGGTGCCTGTGCCCGAGACCTTCTGCCCGTCGACGATCACCCGGCCGCTGACGCTGCGGATGACGTAATTCGCGGGGAATCCGTCGTCGAGGCGGATCGTCGCGTCGCCGCTCACGGTGTTGAGGCTCACGGCGTGGATGTCGCCTGTCGAGTCGACGAGCATCGAGCCCGAGACGGTGTCGATGGTCGCGCTGCTCAGCGAGCCGGTCGCGGCGATGTCGCCCGAGACGGTGTTGGCGTTGAGCGCGCCGATGAGCTCGCGCACCTGCACGTCGCCCGACACCGCGTTGACGGTGAGGTCGCCCGTGAGGCCGTCGACGATGAGGTCGCCCGAGACGGTGTTGAGGCGGGCGTTGTCGCGGATGCCGGACACGAGCGCACTCGCGCTCACGACGCCCATCGTGAGGGCGACCGACCGAGGCACCGCGACGCTGATCTCGGCCTTCGGGCCGCCCGCGCCGAAGTTGCGGAACACCTCGAGGAAGTTGTCCCAGCGCAACTGCGGGTGGTCGATCTCGACGTGGTCGCCCGAGACCTCGATGCGGAGGTCCTTCACGGTGACCGAGTGCACTTCGATGCGTGCGCCGGGTTCGTCGTGGGCGATGACGTCGATCTGGCCGCCGACCAGTCCGATCTTGAGCGAGCGCACGGTCTCGATGTCGATGACGCGCGTCTCGCCGGGGTGGATGATCCACTTCTCGAATGTCATGAGATGCTCCTGCGATGTGGGGATCGCGATATATCGCGTGATGAGATGCTAACACGATATATCGCGAACTCACCAAGAAAGTTCTCGGATCCGCCTTGACGTTGCCGCAACGTCAACCTTTAGCGTCGTTCCTGCAGGGCTCTCGAGCCGAGAGAGACGAAAGGAGGCAGGCATGGGCGACGAGTGGTCCATCCAGCAGATCGCGAAGCTCGCGGGCACGACCAGCCGCACGTTGCGTCACTACGACGACATCGGGCTGCTCGCGCCGTCGCGCATAGGCGGCAACGGCTATCGGTACTACGACGAGCGCGCGCTCGTCCGGCTGCAGCGGATCCTGCTCCTGCGCGATCTCGGGCTCGGCCTGCCGCAGATCAAGGAGCTGCTCGAGAACGAGACCGCCGAGGTGCACGCCCTCGAGGCGCACCTCGCATGGCTGCGACAGGAGCAGAACCGGCTGGCGCGCCAGATCGCGTCGGTCGAGTCGACCATCGACGCCCTGAGAGGAGGTGAACCCCTGATGGCAGAGAACATGTTCGACGGCTTCGACCACACGAAGTACAAGGAAGAGGTCGAGGAGCGCTGGGGAAAGAAGGCCTACGCCGACAGCGACCGCTGGTGGCGCTCGATGAGCGCAGAAGAGAAGTCGGCGTGGCAGCAGAAGGCCTCCGGCCTCGGTCGCGACTGGATCGCCGCCGCCGAGCGCGGCATCGCACCCGACAGCGACGAGGCGCAGGCGCTCGCGGAGCGCCACGTGGAGTGGCTGAGCGGGATTCCCGGCACGCCCGCCGCGAGGCCGGGTGGCGATGTGAAGGCTTACGTCATCGGCCTCGGCGAGATGTACGTGGCCGACCCTCGATTCGGAGCGAACTACGCGACGAGCGCGGGCGGCAGCGCCGGCGCCGAGTTCGTGCGCGACGCGCTGCGCGTGTACGCGGAGGCGAACCTGTAGGCCCTGAGCGCGACAGAGAGGCGGATGCCGCGACCGCCGTGGTCGCGGCATCCGCCTTCTTCTGCCGGGGTTGCGCCCGGAGAATCGCTGGACTGCCCGTTACGGTGCTCGACGCCCGCTGAGGTACCGGAACAGGAACACGATCACCGCGATGACAGCAAGGATGATCGCGATCCACAGCAGGAAGTTCAGGGTGGGCACAACGCCCCACCAGATGAACAGCGCGATCGCAAGCACGATCAGGATGATGGCGAGGATGTTCATGTCTACTCCTTCGGGGAGGCCGATGCGACGGGGCGAAGCACCGGGTGCCTCACAGGCACGTTCCGAGATTGGCACCCTGCGAGCCGCGTCATCAGGGGCTTGACGAGCGAGAAGCGCCGGTGGTAACTGCTTTCGCGCGTCCCGGCGGGGCTGCGGCATCCGTGTCGACGGACAGCACCGCACGGCGCTGTCAAGCCCCTCTCAGCCCACGAGCACGCGCCGTACCGTTTCGATCGGGCCTCAAGGCTCGCGGGCGGAAGGAGACGAGGATGCCCCGAGGACGCGGATCGAATCTCAAGGATCGCGACATGTACGAGGAGCTCCGCAAGGACGGCGCCTCGAAGGAGAAGGCCGCGCGCATCTCGAACGCGGCCGCCAACCAGGGCCGCAAGAAGGTCGGCAGCAAGGGCGGGAGCGCCAAGGACTACGACGACCGGACGGTTCCGGAGCTGAAGAAGCGTGCGAAGGAGCTCGGCTTGACGGGATACTCGGGCAAGAAGAAGTCCGAGCTCATCTCGATGCTGCGCAACCACTGACGACGGAGGGCGCATGCCACGACTCACGCGGGTGCGCCCGCACCAGGACCCCGGCTACCGGCGCCTGCGCTCCGGGTCGGGGTTCCGCTACGTCGATGGGAGGGGCAAGCCGCCGCGCGAGGCGGACCTCGAGCGCATCCGCGACCTCGTGATCCCGCCCGCGTGGGAGGACGTCTGGATCAGCAAGCGCGCGGACGGGCACATCCAGGCGGTCGGCACCGACGCGGTCGGACGTCGGCAGTACATCTACAACCCGCTGTGGACGGCCGGTCGCGATCGCGGAAAGTACGCCCGTGCGCTCGCGCTCGCCGAGGCGCTGCCGCGCGCGCGGGCGCGGGTGACGACGGCGCTGCGCACCGACGGCCTCGACCAGGAGCGCGTGCTCGCCGTGGCCTTCCGGATGCTGGACACCGCCGCCCCTCGCATCGGATCGGAGCGCTACCTCAACGCGCACGGCAGCCACGGACTCACGACCCTGCAGCGGCGGCACGCGTCGGTCATCATCCCGACCGTCTCGCTGTCGTTCCCGGGCAAGAGCCGGCAGCGGCAGATGCTCGAGATCGACGACGAGGACCTCGCGCTCGTGCTCCAGCTGCTCGTCGAAGGCAAGCCGAGGGCCGCTCTGCTCGCGTGGCAGCGCGGCCGCAAGCGCGTGCCGCTCACGCCGGCCGAGGTCAACGCCTACGTGCGCGCGCTCACGGGCGGCAAGTTCACGGCGAAGGACTTCCGCACGCTGCGGGGGACGATCCTCGCGGCCGAGGCGCTCGCGCGCATCGGCATCGCCGACACGAAGTCCGATCGCAAGAAGGCGGAGCTGCTCGCGGTGCGGGCCACCGCCCAGGCGCTCGGGAACACGCCGTCGGTCGCGCGCGGCTCGTACATCGATCCGCGCGTGTTCAAGCGCTACGCCGAGGGGAACGTGCTCGACCTCGATCGCACGCCCGAGTCGGCGATCCGGGTGCTGCTGCGGCCGGGGTCGGTCAGCGAGTAGACGCCGCGCGCGGGCGCGCTTCGTCTCGCTGCGCTCGCTCAGCGTCCGGAAGGGGACCCACCCGCACCGGCCACAGCCACCCGTCATCTCACTGCACTCCCTCAGGGAGCGGCGATGAACGCCATGGAATACTGAACCCGATACATTCGCGTATCCCGCTGCGGCCATCGCCGCGAGCGCTCCTTCCGCACCACGTCCACCGAAGGCATCCGTGTCGAACCTCGCCGTCCTGAGCCTGAAGAACCGCGCGCTCATCGCGCTCATCACGATCGTCGCCGCGATCTTCGGCGGCCTGGCCCTCACGAACCTCAAGCAGGAGCTCATCCCGTCGATCGAGTTCCCGGCGCTGATCATCGTCACGACGTATCCGGGCGCGTCGCCCGAAGTCGTGAACAACGACGTGTCGACGCCGATCGAAGCGGCGATCCAGGGTGTTCCCGGCCTCGAGTCGACGACCGCGACGAGCACGACGAACGCCTCGGTCGTGCAGGCGTCCTTCACGTACGGCACCAACCTCGCCACGGCCGAGCAGAAGATCACGCAGGCGATCAACCGCATCGACAGCCAGCTGCCCGACGGCGTGGAGCCCAACGTGCTCACGGCGAGCATCGACGACTTCCCGGTCATCCAGCTCGCGGTCACGGGGTACGAAGACGAGGAGTCGATCCAGGCTCAGCTCGAGGCATCCGTCATCCCCGACCTCGAAGACGTGCCGGGCGTCAACACCGCGCAGACGGTCGGAGCATCGGGGCAGCGGATCACGATCACGCCCGATCAGGCGGCGCTCGCGGCATCCGGATTCACCCAGCAGGCGATCCGCGACGCGCTCGACCAGAACGGCGTGCTGTTCCCCGGCGGCGAGATCACCGAGAACGAGCAGACCCTCACGGTGCAGACCGGCACGAAGGTGACGTCCGTCGATGAGCTCGCCGCCCTGCCGCTCGTTCCGGGCGACGCGGCGCAGTTCGGCGCCGGGACCACGACGATCGGAGACGTCGCCGCCGTCGCGCAGGAATCCGACCCGATCACGTCGATCTCGCGCGTGAACGGCGAACCGGCGCTCACGATCGCCGTGACGAAGCTCCCTGCGGCGAACACCGTCGACGTCTCGCGGGGCGTGCTCGCGGTGCTCCCCGACCTCGAGGAGAGCCTCGGCGGCGCCGAGTTCACGGTCGTGTTCGACCAGGCGCCGTACATCCAGCAGTCGATCGAGTCCCTCGCGCAGGAGGGCCTACTGGGACTCCTGTTCGCGGTGCTCGTGATCCTCGTGTTCCTGCTGTCGGTGCGCTCGACGCTCGTGACGGCGATCTCGATTCCGACGAGCGTGCTCGTGACGTTCGTCGGCATCCAGGCGTTCGGGTACTCGCTCAACATCCTGACGCTCGGCGCGCTCACGATCGCGATCGGACGCGTCGTCGACGACTCGATCGTCGTCATCGAGAACATCAAGCGGCACTACGTCGGCGACGCCGACAAGCGCACGGCGATCATCCGCGCGGTGCGCGAGGTCGCGGCGGCGATCACCGCGTCGACCATCACGACCGTCGCGGTGTTCCTGCCGATCGCGTTCGTGGGCGACGTCACCGGAGAGCTCTTCCGCCCGTTCGCGCTCACGGTGACGATCGCGATGTCGGCGTCGCTGCTCGTCGCGCTCACGATCGTCCCGGTGCTCGCGTACTGGTTCCTGCGTCCGGGCAAGCAGATCCTCGACGCCGAGGGCCGCGCGATCGATCCGGAAGACCCGGATGCTCCGCCGTCGCGGCTCCAGAAGGCGTACTTGCCCATCCTGCGGTGGACGCTCAAGCACTCGTGGACCACGCTGCTGCTCGCGGTGCTCGTGCTGGGCGGCACGATCGCGGCCGCGCCGTTCATGAAGACGAACTTCCTCGGGGACTCGGGGCAGAACACCTTCACGATGACGCAGGACATCGGCCCCGCCGCGAGCCTCGACGCCGAGAGCGCCGCCGCCGAGCAGGTCGAGGCCGTCCTCCAGGACATCGACGGCATCGAGACGGTGCAGGTGTCGATCGGCTCGAGCGGCTCTCCACTGCGTGACGCCTTCACCGGCGGTGGTGGAGGAATCACGTACTCGATCACGACCGACCCCGACGCCGATCAGCTCGCCCTCCGCGATGAGGTGCAGCGCGCGGTCTCCGACCTCGAGGGCGCCGGGACGATCACGGTCGCCGGCGGCGGTGGCGGCTTCGGCTCGAGCGACATCGAGATCGACGTCACCGCCCCCGACTCGGCGACGCTGCAGGAGGCGACGGATGCCGTCGTCGCCGCCGTCGACGGACGCGACGGCATCAGCCAGGTGTCGAGCAACCTCGCCGCATCGCTGCCGTATATCGCCGTGACCGTCGATCGCGACAAGGCGGCGTCGCTCGGGCTCTCGGAGGTCGCGGTCGGCGCGCTCGTGTCGAACACGATGCAGCCGCAGCGCATCGGCACGGTCGAGATCAACGACACCGCCCTCACGGTGTACTTGGCGGCGTCGCAGACTCCCGCCACCATCGAGGAGCTGCGCGCGCTCACCGTCCCGTCGGCGATCGGCCCGATCCCGCTCTCGGAG
The DNA here is from genome assembly GCF_035687345.1 of Microbacterium sp. Classification (GTDB taxonomy): domain Bacteria; phylum Actinomycetota; class Actinomycetes; order Actinomycetales; family Microbacteriaceae; genus Microbacterium. Next base: position 7,221 of record NZ_DASRXZ010000112.1, on the reverse strand, counting down.
GTCGCTGTCGTCGAAGAGAGCGAGGGTCCGACCTCGATCTCGACGCAGCGCGGACAGCGCACCGCCACGGTCACCGTCACGCCGGCGACCGACGACCTCAACGCGGCCTCGGCCACCGTCAACCAGGCCCTTGCCGAGACGGAGCTTCCGGCATCCGCCGACGCCGAGCTCGGCGGCGTGCTCTCACAGCAGCAGGATGCCTTCTCGCAGCTCGGCCTCGCGCTGCTCGCCGCGATCCTCATCGTCTACATCGTGATGGTCGCGACGTTCAAGTCGCTGCGCCAGCCGCTGCTGCTGCTCATCTCGGTGCCGTTCGCGGCCACCGGCGCGATCCTGCTGCAGATCGTCACGGGTGTGCCGCTCGGCGTCGCGTCGCTCATCGGCGTGCTCATGCTCATCGGCATCGTCGTGACGAACGCGATCGTGCTCGTCGACCTCGTCAACCAGTACCGCGAGAAGGGCCTGTCGGCGCACGACGCGACGATCGCCGGAGGCTCGCGCCGTCTGCGCCCGATCCTCATGACGGCGCTCGCGACGATCTTCGCCCTCACGCCTATGGCCATGGGCATCACCGGCCACGGCGGCTTCATCTCGCAGCCGCTCGCGATCGTCGTGATCGGCGGACTCATCTCATCGACCGTGCTCACGCTCCTCGTGCTCCCGACGCTCTACAACCTCGTCGAGGGTGCGAAGGAGCGGCGGGCGACGCGGCGGGCGACGCGCGACGGTTCGTCGGAAGGCGAAACGGATGCCGCGGCCGGAGAACCCCCGGCCGACGACGAGCGCGAACTGGTCGGAGCATCCCTCGGCGCCGCCGTCGTCGGAGGAGCGGTCGAGGGTGGAACCGAGCCCGTGTACGAGACCCGGCGCGCGCGGCGCGCGCGGCAGGCGGCGCTCGCGGCGGGGACCACTGCCGCCGACGCGACGGGGGCGACGGATGCGGCGCCGGCGGAGCCCGCCGAGCCTGCGGAGCTTGCGGTGGCTGCGCAGCCCGCGGATGCGGACGCTGCTGCCGCGGAGCCCGCGGTCGATGAGCTCGAGCCGCTGACCGCCGAGCCGCCCGTGTTCATCGCGGAAGTGCCGGCGGAGTGGACGGAGCCCGCCGAAGAGGCGCCGCGGCCCGAGTTCGTCGCGCCGTTCGTGGAGGAGTCGGCCGCTCCGGAAGGGGTGGACGAGGCGGAGCCCGCGGAAGCGGGGGACGGCGACATCGAGTCGGCGCCGGCGGTCGAGACGGACGCACCCGTCGAGTCGGAGTTGGTCGAGTCGGAGGCAGGGGAGTCGGTCGAGACTGTCGAGTCGGAACCCGCCGATGACGAGCCCCAGCCGGACTCCGCACCACAGCACGATGCGGATGCCGAGACGGACGAGCCGCCGTCCGCCGAGACGGATGCCGTCGAGGACCGCGACCCAGACGCGGACGCCGCTCCCGATCACGCCGACCGCTGACGACGCCCCGGGCGGGGCATCCGTCAGTTCAGAGCAGGCTCGAACTCGAGCGGCACGTCGATCGTGCCCTCGTCGCCGCCGTACCGGGCTGTCGCCACGTGCGTGACGCCGTCGATCACGAGCTCGACGCGATACGTGAAGGGGAAGTCGCCCAGTCGCGAAGCGGCGACTGCCTCGGCGTCGGGCTCGTCGAAGTAGAGCATCCCGGCGCCCGGGCAGTGCTCGGTGGCCTGCGCGTCGAAGGTGTGAGTCTTCCCGTTGGCGGCGGTGACGGTGATCGTCGCGGAGTACTCGACAGGAGTCCTGGCGAGGTTCGCCACCGACAGCTCGAGGCCGTACGAGTCGGGCCTGCCGTCATGGTTCACGACCAGGATGATCGACGCCTCAGGTGACGGCAGCGGCGCGTCGACGGTGGTCGTCCAGCGCAAGGACGCGAACATGTCGCCCGATCCGCCCGGCGGGGTGAAGAGCTCGCCGCCCTTCGCGGCGAAGAGGTCGACGGTGTAGTCGTCGGCGGGACCCCCTGGGATCACGCGCCACCACCCGCCGCCCAGGTCCTCGGTCCGTGCGTCGAGCGTCCGGCTGTCGCACGTGTACCGCTCACCGCTCACCTGCGTCACAGTGAGGCGGTCGAACTCCGGGATGAAGACGAGAACCTCGTCGGGCGATCCGATCGACGGCGGGTTCATGTCGACTCCGTCCGCGCAGCCGTTCTTCCAGCACCACGCGACCGCACCCAGGCGCAGCTCGGTCGAGTCGTATCGCACGACGAACGGCGGAGGTCCCTCGGGGTAGACCTGGCCGTGGTCCAGGGTCTGGCTCGGCGAGGGGAGGGGCACGGGCGGCCCCGCCGACGACGAGGGCTGCGAGCCGCAGCCGACGAGCGCGCCGCAGAGGAGCGCGCCGCCCACGAGCGCGAGAACTGCGGCGGTGCGTCGGCGCACGGGACCTCCCTGGCCTGTTGCCGGTTAAGTGTCCGAGGTGCGCCGATCGTCTCACGCGGGCGTCTTCACAGGCGGGACCGCTACGCTGACACGGTCGGCTCTGGACACCGCGACGGTCTTGCGGATGAGTTTGTGAGTCCAAGGGGCCGATGGTGAGCGCTGAGCCTGTCGAACGGCAGCGCACATGACCATCACATGAATGGCCCCGGCCGACGGATGTCCGGGATGCTCGCGCGCGTTCGCGCGTGGCGCTGTTCTCGTGTAAGAGAACCAGAAGGACACACCCATGCCCAAGAACAAGAAGCCCGCCGGCGGCCGCGCCGCGAAGAACTTCGATCCGCGCTACGGAGCCAAGAAGACGCCGTTCCAGGACCGCAAGCGCCGCCCCGGCGAGTCGTCGGCCGGCAAGCCCGGAAGCAAGAGCCCGTCGCACCGCGGGTATCGAGCCGAGACGGATGCCGCGCCCAAGCGCCGCTGGACCGCGCAGGAGAAGGCGGGGCGCGACGCCGCCCGCGGCATCCGCACCCACGCCCACGGCGACCGCGGCACTTCCTCCGGTCCCTGAGCGGCCGCGGCACTTCCTCCCGGTCCCTGAGCGAGCGCGGCACCGCTTCCCGGTCCCTGAGCGAGCGCAGCGAGTCGAAGGGCCGCCGCACCCACGCGCCGAGCCGTTCCGATTGGACCCGCTCCGCCGCCGACACGCAGCGCGCCGACACGCAGCGCGCCGACGTCGTGCACGAGCGGCTGCAGGCTCAGGCCGTGCAGTCCGAGGCAGTCGCCGACATGACGTTCGCGAGCCTGGGCCTCGGCGACAACATCGTCCGCACGCTGTCCGAGCTCGGCGCCGAGACGCCGTTCCCGATCCAGGCCGCGACGATCCCCCCGATCATCGAGGGCCGCGACGTCCTCGCGCGCGGCCGCACCGGCTCGGGCAAGACGATCGCGTTCGGCGCACCGCTCGTGGAGTCGATCCTGCGCTCGCAGGCCGGCAAGAAGCGTGAGTTCGGCCGCGCGCCGAAGGCGCTCATCCTCGCTCCGACGCGCGAGCTCGCGCTGCAGATCGACCGCACGATCCAGCCGATCGCCCGCAGCGTCGGTCTCTTCACGACGCAGATCTACGGCGGTGTCCCGCAGGGACGCCAGGTGGGCGCGCTCAAGAAGGGCGTCGACATCGTGATCGGCACGCCCGGGCGCATCGAGGACCTCGTCGAGCAGGGCAAGCTCGACCTCTCCGGCATCCGCATCGCCGTGCTCGACGAAGCCGACCACATGTGCGAGCTCGGGTTCCTCGAGCCCGTCCAGCGCATCCTGCGCCTGACCGCCCCGTCCCTGACCTCGTCGAAGGGCTCGCAGAAGCTCCTGTTCTCCGCGACCCTCGACCGCGAGGTCGCGGCGCTCGTCGACGAGTTCCTCGTCGAGCCGGCCGTGTTCGAGGTCGCCGGCGAAGACCAGGACTCGGGCACGATCGACCACCGCGTGCTCGTGATCGACCACCGCGACAAGGCCGAGATCCTCGCGTCGCTCGTCGACCGCGAGGGCAAGACGCTCGTCTTCACGCGCACGCGTGCCTACGCCGAGATGCTCGCCGAGCAGTTCGACGACGCCGGCATCCGCGCGCTCGCCCTCCACGGCGACCTCAACCAGGCCAAGCGCACGCGCAACCTCGAGCGCCTGACGTCGGGACGCGTGCAGGTGCTCGTGGCGACGGATGTGGCGGCGCGCGGCATCCACGTCGACGACATCGACCTCGTGGTTCAGGCCGACGCGCCCGACGAGTACAAGACGTACTTGCACCGTTCCGGCCGCACCGGCCGCGCGGGGCGCGCGGGCACGGTCGTGACGCTGATCCCGCGGCAGCGCCGCCGGCGCATGGCCGAGTTGCTGGACCGCGCCGAGATCGACGCGCCGTTCGACGAGGTGCGCCCCGGCGACGACCTCCTCGAGGAGCTCTCCGGCCGCCAGGTCGACCCCGTCGCCTGACCCAGGCGCTTCACGCTGTCGAATCCGGCACGCGCTGCGGTCTGACAGACCCGCGTCTGCAGGAAACGACAGCGCGAGCGGCGCGACGGGTCAGACGACGGATGCCGCGCCCGCCAGCTCCTCTAGTCGCTCGGCCGCGCGCTGCGCGCCGCCGCCGGACTCGAGTTGCGCGGCGACGCGGGCCGCGGCATCCGCGAAGTCTCGCTCGCGCAGCACGCGGTCGACGGCCTCGGCGATCGTGGTCGGCTTCGGCGTGCCCGTCTTGAGGTTCACTCCCGCGCCAGACCATGCGACCCGCGCGGCGATCTCGGGCTTGTCGAGGTCGCCTCCGCCGATCACCAGCGGGATGCCGTGCGCGAGCGCGGCAAGCGTTCCTCCCCAGCCGCCGTTCGTCACGACGGCGTCCACGTGCGACAGCAGCGCGTCGTAGGGCAGGAACCCCGACACGCGAACATTGGATGGGACCGTGAAGGGCAGCTCGTCGGCCCCGCGGCGGCCCGTCGCAACCACCACCAGAACGTCCCGGTCGGCGAGCGACTCGATCGTCGGGCGGATGAGATCGCCCGGGTCGATGTTCTGGGTTCCCTGCGTGACGTGCACGACCGTGCGATCGTGCAGGTCGTGCCACCAGTCGGGCAACGCGTCCTTTCGCGGTGTCGCGGCCAAGCGCCCGATGAACTCGAGGTGCGCGGGGCGATCCTGCCGTTCGTAGTCGAGCAGGGGAGCACCGCCCGCAAGGATCAGGTGCGGCGAGAACATCACCTCGTCGAAGATCGCGTTCGACGGCGGGAGCCCCGCTTCGGCGCGGGCGCTCGCGAGCGGCTTGCGCAAGGGCGTGGCCAAGAGGGGACGGATGCCGCGTAGCGCCGCGTCGCGGGCCCGCCCGAGCGGTCCGCGGCCGGGCGTGATCCCCAGCCCGCTCGGTGGGCCGTGGCGGCTCGGGAGGTTGAGGGGGAGGATCGCGATGGTCGCCCACGGGGCATCCGTCTTCTCGGCCGTGAAGGCGCCACCGCATGATGTGTCGTCGGTGACGAGCGCATCCCACGGCTCCTCCTCCCATGCTGCGAGAAGGTCCTTCACCTGCGCGGGCGCGGTGCCGATGAACGCGTCGGTGAGATTGATCATCACCTGACGCACGCCCTTCTTGCCGACAAGTCGCGGGAACGTCTTCGTGAGGTCGTTCTCGTCGAAGTCGGGCGCGTTCCGCCATGGCACGAAGACGGCGCCGGATGCCTCGACCCGGTCACGGAACGCGGAGCCGGTGTAGAACCGCACCGAGTGGCCGCGCTCGAGGAGCGCCTCGGCGACCGCGAGCATCGGGGTCACGTGGCCGGTGAAGGGCATCGCCGCGAGCATGAAGCGGGCCATGCCGACATCGTTCCGCATCCGGCGGCTCGGCGGGAGTGCGCTCAGCGGGTGGTCGTCGTCACGCCGATCGTCTCGACGAGTGCGGGATCGCCTCCGAGCGCGATCAGTCGCGTGCGAGCGGCGCGTGCGGCGCGTTCGTAGGGCTCGGCGCTCGAGTACATGAGGGAGCGCGTGTTGGCCGCTTCGAGGAATGACACGAGTTCGAACGTGAGCTGCCGAGCGTCGTCGAGCAGCGGGAGCTCGCCGGCGTCGATCGCGCGCTGGATCGAGATCGTGAGGTAGTCCTCCCACTCGCTGGACGCGGCGACGACCGCATCACGCACGGGGCCGGGCTTCGAGTCGAACTCCACCGCCGCGGCGGCGAAGAAGCACCCGCCCTTGAAGACGCGCTTGTCGGAGTAGTCGAGCCACTCGCAGATGAGCGCGCACACGCGAGACAGTCCCCGCTCGGACTTCTCGCCCGCCGGCTCGACGACCTCGTCGATGAACACCTGGCGTGCGGCCTCGACCGTCGCGCGCTGCAGCTGCTCCTTCGAGCCGAACAGCGTGGCGACCCCGCTCTTGCTGTGCCGGGCGGCTTCGGCGAGCCGGCCGATCGTCAGTCCGTCGAGGCCTTCGACGGATGCCGTGTCGATCGCATGCGCGAGGATCGCGCGCCGCGATTCGTCGCCGCGCGCTCGGCGCCCGTCAGGTCGCTCAACTCGCCCTTGTGTCACGGGTCCAGGTTAGCGTACGATCGTGCGTTATTAGACCGAACGATCGTACGTATAGATGGGAACGGGCTCGTGACGACGATTCAAGAACGAGTGATCGGCGGCAGCATCCGCACGGTGGGCGCGGTGTCGCCGCGAGCGGGAGCGGCCCTGGCACTGCCCGTGTTCATGTCGGTCGGCCGGGGCCAGCCCCTGGCGGAGGACGCCGCGCCGACGATGGAGCGCGCTCGCCGGTCGACGGTCCGCATCGACGGGCTCAGCCGCAACGGCGTCGACGTGCGCGTGTACGAATGGGGCACGGGCGCCGACGTCGTGGTGCTCGCCCACGGGTGGCGCGGCCGGGCGTCGCAGTTCGCCACCCTCGTGCGCGACCTCGTCTTCGAGGGTTTCCGTGTCGTCGCGTTCGACGCACCGGGCCACGGCGAGACTCCCGGGCGGGCCACGTACCTCTTCGACTGGACCGACACGCTCGTCGAGCTGCAGCGCCGGCACGGGTTGTTCCACGGCATCGTCGGCCACTCGTTCGGCGCGCTCGCCGCGCTCGTCGCCGTCTCGGGCGGAGTGGCTTCGCGACGCGTCGTGACGGTTGCCGCGCCGGCCGATGCCGACACGCTGCTGTCGCAGTTCAGCGGGCTCGTCGGATTCGGGCACAAGACCGCCGCCGCCCTGCGGGCGCGGTTCGCGGCGCGGTTCTTCCCCGGCGAAGACGACCCGTTCCCGCGCATCTCGGCGGCCGAGCAGCCGCTGCCCGAGACGACGGAGCTGCTGGT
>NZ_DASRXZ010000111.1:0-2650 GCF_035687345.1 Microbacterium sp. | reverse complement strand
CGACCGAGAAGGAGACCCATGCCTGCGCCCACCACACCCACCCGCGACTTCGTCACCGGCCTGCCGAAGGCGGAGCTGCACCTGCACCTGGAGGGCACGCTCGAGCCCGACCTCAAGCTGCGCCTCGCGCAGCGCAACGGGATCGACATCGGGCAGACGACGGTCGAGGAGGTGCGCGCCACGTACGCGTTCGACTCGCTCACGAGCTTCCTCGCCGTGTACTACCCGGCGATGGAGGTGCTGCAGACCGCGGACGACTTCTACGAGCTCGCCGACGCGTACCTCGCCCGCGCGGCCGCGGACGGCGTGAAGCATGTCGAGATGTTCTTCGACCCGCAGGCGCACACGTCGCGCGGCGTGCCGTTCGAGACGGTCGTGACGGGGTACCACCGGGCGGCGGCCGAGGCGTCGGGCAAGCACGGCATCGACGCGCACCTCATCCTGTGCTTCCTGCGCGACCTGTCCGCCGAGAGCGCGGCCGAGACGCTCGAGGCGTCGGTCCCGTTCCGCGACAAGATCCTGGGCGTGGGGCTCGACTCCGACGAGCGCGACAACCCGCCGCAGAAGTTCGCCGCGGTGTTCGCGCGCGCCCGCGAGCTCGGCTACCGGCTGACGATGCACTGCGACATCGACCAGGTCGGCAGCATCGACAACATCCGCACGGTCCTCGACGAGATCGGCGTGGACCGCGTGGACCACGGCACGAACGTCGTCGAGGACCCGGCGCTCGTCGACGTCGTGCGCGAGCGCGGTCTGGGGCTCACGTGCTGCCCGATCTCGAACTCGTTCGTCACCGACGACATGAAGGCGACCGAGATCGCGGGCCTGCTGCGCTCGGGCGTGCGCGTCACCGTGAACTCCGACGACCCCGCGTACTTCGGCGGCTACGTCGCGGACAACTACGTGGCGCTCGCGGACGCCGCGGGGCTCACCACTCAGGAGGTCGTGCAGCTCGCGCGCAACTCGTTCGAGGTGTCGTGGCTCGGCGCGTCGCAGCGCGCCGCCTACCTGGCCGAGATCGACCGGTACGTCGCCGCGTACGGGGAGACCGGCGTCTGACACCGTGACGCGCGCGAGGGGCGCGGTCGTCGACCGCGCCCCTCGCGCTGCTCGCGGGCTCTGACGCCCGCGCCGGTTCAGGTGAGGTTGTCGCTGTAGGCGACGTCCTTGGTCTCCTTCGAGACGAGCAGCGCGACGAGCGTGACGACGGCCATGACGCTGAGGTAGACGCCGACGAGCACGGTCGAGCCGTTCGCGGCGGTCCACAGCGCGACGGCGATGAACGGCGCCACCGCGGCGCCGAGGATCGACGACACGTTGTACGCGATCGCGGACCCGGTGTAGCGGACGTTCGCCGGGAAGAGCTCGGGCAGGATCGCGGCCATCGGCCCGAACGTCATGCCCATGAGCGAGAACCCGAGGACCAGCAGCGCCATGACGCCCACGGTGCCGCCGGAGAACAGGGGCACGAACAGCAGGCCGAACACGATGATGGCGACCGTCGTCCACAGCAGGTGCGCGCGGCGCCCGAACCTCTCGGCGAGCGGGCCGGAGGCGAGCGTGAACGCCCCGAAGAACACGACGCCGACGATGAGCATGACGAGGAAGTCGGTGCGGGCGTAGCCGAGGCCGGCGGGGTCGGCGTCCACGGGCGCGGTGCCGTACGTCAGCGTGAACGTCGTCATGAGGTAGAACAGCACGTACGTCGCGAGCATGATGAACGTGCCGGAGACGATCTGGTGCCACGACGTGCGGAAGACGCGCGCGACCGGCACCTTCGCGACGGCCTCGGCCTCGACGACCTTGCGGAACGCGGGCGTCTCGATGAGGCGCAGGCGCACCCACAGACCGACGATCACGAGCACTGCGCTCGCGAGGAACGGGACGCGCCAGCCCCACGCGAGGAACTGCGCGTCGGTGAGGGTCTCGGCGAGCGCGAGGAACACCGTGTTGGCGAGGATGAACCCGATCGGCGCGCCGAGCTGCGGGAACGTGCCCCACACCGCGCGCTTGCCCTCGGGCGCGTTCTCGGTCGCGAGGAGCGCGGCGCCGCTCCACTCGCCGCCGAGGCCGAGGCCCTGGCAGAAGCGCATGAGCACGAGCAGGGCGGGTGACAGCACCGCCCAGCCGGGCGTGCTCGACGGCGGCAGCGTGCCGATGAGGACGGTCGCCACGCCCATCGTGAGCAGCGACGCGACGAGCGTGCCCTTGCGCCCGACACGGTCGCCGAAGTGCCCGAAGAGGATCGAGCCGACGGGGCGTGCGACGAACGCGACGCCGAACACGGCGAACGACTGGAGCAGGGCGTAGGTCGGGTCGTCGCTCGCGAAGAACACCGTCGGGAAGACGAGGACGGCGGCCGTCGCGTAGGCGTAGAAGTCGTAGAACTCGATCGACGTCCCGATGAGGCTCGCCACGATGACGCGCGACTTGGAGTTGCCCGAGGCAACTTGCTGGTCGGTCGAAGGGGCGGCGGACGTGCTCATGAGGGGGCTCCCGCGAAAGCGTACTGGGGGGTAACGTGGCGTCCACCGTACGGCGCGTCCCGGATCGCGGAGCCATCGTCTCAGGATCCGAACGCGCGGTGGGCGAGGATCGTGCCGATACCGCGGACGCGGCGCCCCTCGGCGGTGAGCACGCGTGCGGGGGT
>NZ_DASRXZ010000110.1:0-25763 GCF_035687345.1 Microbacterium sp. | reverse complement strand
TGCGGAATGATGATCAGAACAGAGCCCGGATTCGGGTTCCGATACCCTGTGGGAGTGCGAGCGATACTCGCCCCACAACGCTGTGGGAGCACACTGCTTAAGCAATCGTCCCATAGCGATTCACCTGAATCAAGGGTTCAGGGGCCGAACCTGTGAGGCATTGCTGAGAGTTCTCTCCAGGCTATGGAGAAAACCCACAACGACGTCTGACCACAGGAACGGAGACCCTGGCCCATGGGCACAAACACCGCCGCGCGCATCGCCGCCGTCCCCGTCGGCCTCGAGGGGCTCGCGCTCGTCGCGCTCGCGGTGTGGCAGGTCGTCGCGATGGTGCAGGGCGACACGGGGTCCATCGAGAGCGCGATCGCACTCCTGGTGCTCACGATCGTGGGCGCCGCCGCACTGCTCGCGTTCGCGGTCGCCGTGTGGCGCGGTCGCTCGTGGGGTCGCTCGGGCGGAATCGTCGCGCAGGTGCTCGTCCTCGCGGTCGCGCTCGGCGCGGCGACGGGGGACTACGCACACCCGCTCATCGCGCTCGCGATCGCGGTGCCGGCCGTCGTCGCGTTCGTGCTGCTGATCCTCGCGGCGCGCGCCGCCGGTCGGGCCAAGACCGACGCATCCGACGCTTCCTGACCGCCGACGCGAGGTCGGCGCGCGTCACACGCCCAGCAGCGTGCGCACCCGTGCGACGTGACCCGTGGCGCGCACGTTGTACAGCGCGTGCTCCACGCGGCCGCCGGCGTCGATGACGAACGTCGAGCGGATGACTCCCTCGATCGTCTTGCCGTAGTTCATCTTCTCGCCCCACGCCCCGTACGCCTCGTGGACGGCGTGGTCGGGGTCGCTCAGCAGGTCGTAGGTGAGGCCGTCGCGCGCGCGGAAGCGCCGCAGGGTCTCGGGGTCGTCGCGCGAGATGCCCAGCACCCTGTACCCCGCGGCCTGAAGCGGTGCGAGGCTGTCGCGGAAGTCGCACGCCTCCTTCGTGCATCCCGGCGTCATCGCCGCGGGGTAGAAGAAGAGGATGACGCGGCCGCCACGGAGATCCGACAGCGAGACCGGGCGCTCGTCCTGGTCGACGAGTGTGAAGTCGGGTGCGGGGGAGCCGGGTTCGAGGCGTGCGGAGGTCATTCGTCCAGCGTACGGCGGCGAGCGCGACGGATGCGCCGCGCTCCGGTCAGCGGTCGGCGAAGGTCGCGAGCAGGCGCTGCAGCGAGTCGAGCCGAGCCGCCCCACCGGGGCCGAGCCTGCCTTCGGCCACGGCCTCGACGATCGCGCAGTCGGGGGCGTCGGGCAGGTGGGTGCACCCGCGCGGGCAGTCCTCGGCGATCTCGGCGAGATCCGTGAATGCGGCGAGGATGTTCGCCGGGTCGACGTGCCCGAGCCCGAACGAGCGCACGCCGGGAGTGTCGATGACCCACCCGGTGCCGCCCTCGCCGCGATAGCGCAGCGACACGGTCGAGCTCGAGGTGTGCCGCCCGCGGCCGGTCACCTCGTTGACGTCGCCCGTGGCACGGCCCGCGGTCGGCACGAGCGCGTTGACGAGGGTGGACTTGCCGACGCCGGAGTGCCCGACGAAGACGGTCGAGTGCCCGACGAGGGCCTGGCCGATGCGCTCGAGGGGCATGTCGTCCTGTCGGCTGGTGAAGACGTCGAGGTCGACGCCCTCGAAGTGCGCGAGGAACTCGGACGGGTCCGCGAGATCCGTCTTCGTCACGACGAGGAGGGGACGGATGCCGGCGTCCAGCGCCGCCACGAGGTACCGGTCGACGAGCCGAGGTCGTGGCTCGGGGTCGGCCGCCGCGACGACGATCAGCATCTGGTCGGCGTTCGCGACGATGACGCGCTCGACCTGGTCGGTGTCGTCGGCGGAGCGGCGGAGCAGCGACGTGCGTTCCTCGATTCCGACGATGCGCGCGAGCGTGCCCTCGTCGCCCGACGTGTCGCCCACGACGCGAGCGCGATCGCCGGTGACGATCGGCGTCTTGCGCAGCTCGCGAGCGCGCACGGCGTAGACGGGGCGCTCGGTGGAGAGGTCCTCGTCGACGAGCACCGTGTAGCGGCCGCGATCCACGCCGAGCACGCGCGCGATCGTGGCATCCGCGTGCTTCGGGCGTCTCTTGGTGCGGGGGCGGTTGGCCTTCGGGTTGGGCCGGACGCGCACGTCCTCCTCGTCGAACTCGGGCTCGTCGTCTTCGTCGTCCGGTTCGAGCCAGCTCATCGCGCGGCGCTCCTCACCCTCGCGTCCTTCACCTCACGAAGCGAGGTCCTGCACGCTGTGCGGGCGGGTCGTGGTCGTGGCATCCGTGCCGTCGCCTTCGAGCATCCGCTCCCACAGTTGGACGAACTGGGGCATGGTCTTGGCCGTCGTTCCGATGTCGTCGACCTCGACGCCGGATACCGCGAGGCCGATGAGTGCGCCGGTCGTCGCCATGCGGTGGTCGTGGTGGGCGTGCCACGTGCCACCGTGCAGCGACTGGGGCACGATGCGGATGCCGTCTTCGAGTTCGTGCGCCTCGCCGCCGAGGCGGCGCAGCTCGCCGATGAGCGCGGCGATGCGGTCGGTCTCGTGACCGCGGATGTGGCCGATTCCGTGGAGGGTCGTCGGCCCGTCGGCGAACGCGGCGAGCGCGAAGATCGTCGGGGTCAGCTCGCCCGCGGCCGAGAGGTCGAGGTCGATGCCGGTGATCGCGGGGCCCGCGGTCACCGTGAGGGCGCCGCCTCGACGGACGACGCGCGCACCCATGAGCGAAAGGATGTCGCCGAGCATCGCGCCCGGCTGCGTCGAATGCGCGGGCCAGCCCTTCACCGACACGGAGCCGCCCGCGATCATCGCCGCGGCGAGGAACGGTGCCGCGTTGGAGAGGTCGGGCTCGATCGCGAGCTCTTTGCCGCGCAGCGAACCCGCGGGCACGATCCACTCGCCGGGAGCGGGGCGCTCGACGTGCACGCCGCGACGCCCGAGCGCCTCGACCGTCATGTCGATGTGCGGAATGCTCGGCAGGCGCTCACCCGAGTGCACGAGGTGAAGCCCGACGTCGAAGCGCGGAGCCGCCAGCAGCAGACCCGACACGAACTGGCTCGACGTGCTCGCGTCGATCGTGACCTCGCCGCCGCGCACGTGACCATGCCCGCGGACCACGAAAGGGAGGGCCCAACGGCCGCCGTCGTCGATGTCGACGCCGACGTCGCGCAGCGCCTTGATCATCTGGCCCATCGGGCGGTGCAGGGCACTCTCGTGCGCCGTGATCGTGACATCGCCCTGTGCGAAGCCCGCGAGCGCCGTGACGAACCGCATGACCGTGCCGGCCTGCCCGCAGTCGACCGTTCCGCCGCCCGCGAGCGGCCACATCGGCGTCACGATCAGGTCATCGCCGAACTCGCCCTCACCCGGCTCGGGCTCGATCGAGACACCGAGCGAACGCAGCGCCTCGATCATGCGCGCCGAGTCGTCGGAGTGCAGCGGAGAGGCCAGCCGGCTGGGCGACTCGGCGAGCGCGGCCAGGATCAGCTCGCGATTCGTGAGGGATTTCGAGCCCGGGACGGTGAGTGTCGCGTGGAGCGGCTCGACGGCCACCGGCGCGCGCCAGGCCTTGACCGGAGCGCCCGGCTTCGTGCGGGGGGAATACCCGTCGGCTGTCATCGAGTTCTACCCTAACGAACCCCTCACCCGAACCAGCGGAGCGGACACACGATGATTGCGACCCTCGAGCGGCCGTCGACCCTGTCGACGCGCATCTCGTCGTCCGCTCAGGCGCCGGCGCTAGGCTGGCCCGTGATGACCGATCCGTCGCACGCCCTCCCGCCGCGCACCGCCGACGCACCCGACTCCGACGCCTCCGGCGACGAGCCGGTCGACGTGCGAGCCCAGTTCGAGGAGCAGGCGCTCCCGTTCATGGACCAGTTGTACGCGGCCGCCATGCGCATGACGCGCAACCCGTCCGACGCCGCCGACCTCGTGCAGGAGACGTTCGTGAAGGCGTTCTCTTCGTGGGCGACGTTCACGCAGGGCACGAACCTCAAGGCGTGGCTCTACCGCATCCTGACGAACACGTACATCAACACGTATCGCAAGAAGCAGCGCGAGCCGTACCAGGGGACGATCGACGATCTCGAGGACTGGCAGCTCGGCGGCGCGGAGTCCACGACGGCGACGCGCACCCGCTCGGCCGAGGCCGAGGCGATCGACCGCATGCCCGCCTCGATCGTGAAGGAAGCGCTGCAGTCGATCCCCGAGGACTTCCGACTCGCGGTGTATCTTGCCGACGTCGAGGGATTCTCGTATCAAGAGATCGCAGACATCATGAAGACCCCGATCGGCACGGTCATGAGCCGCCTTCATCGTGGCAGGCGGCTGCTGCGTGACCTGCTCGCCGATTACGCGAAAGAACGCGGCATCGCCGCGGACACCGAGAACAGCGGTCGCAGGGCGACCGCCACGAGGAGCAAGAGATGACCGACTGCGGCTGTGACAAGGCGCGGCGCGACCTCGAGGAGTACCTGCGGAACGAGGTGTGCTCGACCGAGCGCGCTGACATCGCCGAGCACCTCGCCCATTGCGAGGGCTGCGCCGACGAGGCGCACGTCGCGCGCACGCTGACCGAGGCTGTCGCCCGGGCATGCCGCGAAAAGGCACCCGAAGAGCTTCGGGTGATGGTCGTCGAGAAGCTTCGCGCCGCCGGACTCGCATCCGCCTGAGCGCGATCCTCGAACGCCTCCACCGGTCTCCGGGATCGAGGTCTCGATCTCTCCCGCGACCGATCGGCGAGGCGAACCGGATGCCGCGCCCCGCCGTTCCTGGTCACGGCGTCGGCGCGAACACCGTGAGCGCCCCCGGCGCGACGTCGATCGTGAGGGGGAGTGCGCCGATCGGGTCCCCGTCGGCATACGCCGTCACACCCGGCGAGGACAGTCGCGCGGAGCGCACGCGATACGTCGAGACCTCGGGGATCGAGGTGTGCGTGCCGCGGTAGACGCGGGGGAGCAGCCTCAGCAGTCGCAGCCGCCCCGCGGGGCGCACGAGGACGACATCGAGCAGCCCGTCGGACGGGTCGGCGTCTGGGCAGATCGGGATGCCGCCGCCGTACGAGCGGCCGTTGCCGACGGTCGCCATCACGAGGTCGCGACTGACGCGCTCGGTCGTGCCGTCCTCGAGTTCGAGCTCGATGTCGAACGGGATGCCGGACAGCGTCGCGAACTCGATGAGCAGCGCGATCGTGTAGCGCGACCCGCCGCGTGGCCACCGCATTCCGTTCGCGCGGTCGTTGACGCGCGAGTCGAACCCGCTCGCGAGGACGCTCCCGTAGTGGGCGGCGGACCCGTCGTGTCGGGTCACGCGAGCGAGGTCGACTGTGCGCGTGCGCCCCGCCGCGATCGTCTCGGCGGCCTGCGCGATGTCGAGCTCGTGCAGGCCGAGCGCCATCGCGAAGTCGTTCCCCGTGCCCAGCGGGATGATCCCGAGCGGGATGCCCGTGCCCGCGAGCTCCTGGAGCGCGAGATTCACGGTCCCGTCGCCGCCTGCGACGGCGACGGCCGTGGTGCCGAGTCCGATCGCGGTGCGCAGCAGCTCGGTCGACTCGGTGGCGCTTCCCCCGCTGATGACGGTCGTGCGGATGCCGTGGGCTCGCAACCGCTCGGCGGCCTGCTCCGCCGCACCGGCGTGCGCGCCCCCGCGGGCGACGGGGTTCACCAGGAGTGCGACGCTCATGCCTGCTCGTCGCGCGGCGGGACGAGCGCTCCCGGGTTCATGATGCCCGTCGGGTCGAGCGTGTCCTTGACCGCCTGCAGCACGGCGACGCCCAGCGGGCCGATCTCCGGCTCGAGGTACGGGCGGTGATCGCGGCCGACTGCGTGGTGGTGGGTGATCGTGCCGCCCGACGCGCCGATCGCGCGCGACGCCGCATCCTTCGCGCGCGACCACTGCGCGACGGGATCGGTCGTGAGGGCGGCGACGACCGTGAAGTAGAGCGACGCGCCCGCCGGGTACACGTGCGAGATGTGGCACAGCACGATGGGCTTCGTTCCCTCCGCCGTGAGCGTCTCGCGCAGGGCATCCGTCACCGCTGTCTTGAGGGTCGCGAGGTTCGCCCACGTGGTGGCGGTCTCGAGCGTCTCGGCGAGCACTCCCGCTCCGAGCAGCGTGTCGCGCAGCGCGGGCGACGAGAAGCGTCCGCGCTCCCACGATCGCGCCGGCTCCTCGCCGCGCGAGGTGGCGCCGTGGGCCGCGAAGACCTGCTCCAGCGCGCCGCGGATCGCTGCGGCATCCGCTTCGCTCTCTCCCTCGATCGTCGCGATCGCGAGGCACCCGCGCATCCGCGTCAGGTGACCGCCGAGCGCCGCGTTCACGCGGGTCTCCGTCTCGTCGCTCAGGCGGAGGACGGTGGGGCGGATGCCGCGCTGCGTCGCCTCGCGGAGCGCGGACGCGCCCGCAGCGAAGTCCGGGAACGTCCACGCGCCGTAGGCGGTCGCCGCGGGGATCGGGCGGATGCGCACCGTGACCTCGGTGATCACACCGAACGCGCCCTCGGAGCCGAGGAACAGCTCGCGAAGGTCGGGACCGGCGGCGCTCGCCGGCGCGCGGCCGAGGTCGAGCTCGCCGACGGGCGTCGCGACCCGCAGCGCGTGCACGAGTTCGTCGAAGCGGCCGTAGCCGCGTGAGGCCTGGCCGCTCGAGCGCGTCGCCGCGAAGCCGCCGAGCGACGCGTACTCGAAGCTCTGCGGGAAATGGCCGAGGGTGTACCCGCGCGCGCCGAGCAGCTCCTCGGCCTGCGGGCCGGTCGTGCCTGCGCCGAAGGTCGCGAGCAGCGACGTCTCGTCGAGATCGAGGAGGGCTGCCGTGCGCGACAGATCGAGCGCGACGACGCGATCGTGGCGCCCGCCGTCCGGCTGCACGCCGCCGACCACGCTCGTGCCGCCGCCGAAGGGGACGACGGCGATCCCGCGCTCCGCGCATTCCCGGAGCACCGCGAGAACCTCGGCGTGGCTCGCCGGCGACGCGACCGCGTCGGGCGCCGTCTGCGGCTCGTCCAGCCGGCGGGCGAGCAGATCGGGCGTGCTCTTGCCGCCGAGGTGCAGCGTGCGCACGACGTCGTCGCGCGTCGCGTGGTCGGCGCCGACGATCGCCGCGAGCGCCTCGAGGTCCTCGTCGGGCAACCGTGACGGTGTGAGTACGGGGGCTTCGCGCCGCGGAATCGGATGCGGCCTGCCGGGAAGCAGCGTCGCGAGGATCGTGCGGGCGGCCGCGGGGAGCTTCGCGGTGTGCGCGCCCCACGCGTCCCAATCCGAACGCGGGCGCGGCGTGGGAACGGCGAGGGGTGCGCGCTCGGGCGGCGTCGCATCCATGGCGTCCAGTATGTCAGTCGCCATAAGGTGGACGAATGTCGCAATCCCCCCACGGCGCCGGCGCCTGCGGCCGTCTCGGCGAGGGCATCCGCCGAACCCGTCTGTCGTGAACGCGACCTCCGCCGGTGCACCCCGGCCGCCCCGATCGACCGCGCTCGACGCGCGGCGGCGGGCGCGGGAGCTCGACGCCCTCGCGGATGCCGGTGAGATCGACGTGCTCGTCATCGGCGGCGGCATCACGGGCGCGGGCATCGCCCTCGACGCCGCGTCGCGGGGGCTGCGCACCGTGCTCGTCGAGCGGGATGACCTCGCGAGCGGCGCGAGCCGCTGGAGCTCGAAGCTCGTCCACGGCGGTCTGCGCTACCTCGCGTCAGGCCAGTTCGGCATCGCGCGCGAGAGCGCCGCGGAGCGCCACCTGCTCATGACGCGGCTCGCCCCGCACCTCTCGCGGTCGATGGCGCAGGTCGTCCCGCTGTACGCGCCGGGACACATGACCCGCGGAGCATACGTCGGCCTCGGATACGGGCTCGGCGACGGACTGCGCCGCCTCGTCGGCACTCCCGACGCCGTGCTGCATTCGCCGGGACCGCTCGGCCGCGACGAGACGCTCCGCCTCGTGCCCGCTGTGCGGCGCGAAGGTCTGCGCGGCGGCATGCGCGGTTGGGACGGCCAGCTCATCGACGACGTGCGTCTCGTGGTCGCCGTCGCCCGCACGGCAGCGGGCTTCGGGGCATCCGTCCTCACCCACGTGGAGGTCACGTCGGCCACCGGAGACGGCGCATCGCTGCGTGACCGCGTGTCCGGCTCCGAGTTCGCCGTCCGCGCGCGCTGCGTGATCAACGCGACCGGCGTCTGGGCGGGGCGCATCGACCCCGACGTGCACCTGCGTCCGAGTCGCGGTACGCACCTCGTCGTCGCGGCGGAGCGCCTCGGCGGCTCGGACGCGTCGCTCACGGTGCCCGTGCCGGGGTCGAGCAGCCGCTTCGTGTTCACGGTGCCGGCGCCGCACGGGCGAGCGTACATCGGCATCACCGACGTCCCGGCGGGCACGGAGCTTCCGCTCGTGCCGACCCCGGGCGACGACGAAGTCACGCTGCTGCTCGACGTCATGAACACGGTGCTCGAGGAGCCGCTCACGCGCGACGACGTCATCGGGGCGTTCGCCGGCCTCAGGCCGCTGCTCACCGATCCGCGTCACGACGAGACGAGCGACCTGTCGCGCCGGCACGCGATCATCGAGTCGTCCACGGGCGTCCTGAGCGTCGTGGGCGGCAAGCTCACGACGTACCGGCGCATGGCGCAGGACGGAATGGATGCCGCCGTCGGCATGCGTCTCGGCAGCGGCGTCGGGAACTCGCGCACACGATCGATCCCGCTCGTCGGAGCGTGGCCGCGCGAGCGGCTCGCGTCACTCGACGCGGCGCCGCGGCTCGTGCGGCGGTACGGCGCCGAAGCGCCGTTCGTCGCGCGCCTGGCAGACGGACCGGCGGCTGCGCGAGGCGTCACCGCGCAGGAGCTCGAGTGGGGAGTGCGCGCCGAAGGCGCCCTGGCGATCGACGACCTCCTCGACCGTCGCACGCGCCTCGGGCTGGTGACGGCCGATCGCGACGAATCGACGGATGCGGCAGCCGCCGCCTTCGAACGCGCCGGCGTCGACCCGCTTTGACCCCGCCCGCCGACGTCTGAGACGGGTTGGCAGGATTCCTCGGTGGGACGTCCGCCCGTGCGGGCCGGGATGTCCGCCGCCCGTCCGACACTGGACCGATGACCACGACCGCCACCCACCCGCAGCCGGTCGTCGCACACGGCCGACTGGGGATCGTGCAGGGCACCGCCCTCTATGTCGCATCCGTGCTCGGCACCGGGCTGCTCGTGCTGCCCGGCCTCGCGGCCGACGCGGCCGGCCCGGCGAGCGTCGTCGCGGTCCTCGCCGTCATCGCGCTGTCGATCCCGCTCGCGGGCACGTTCGCCGCGCTCGCGGCCCGGTATCCGGATGCCGGGGGAGTCGCGAGCTACGTCCGCCGGGCGCTCGGGGCGACCGCGGCGCGCATGACCGGCTACTGGTTCTACTTCGGCGTGTGCGCGGGAGCCCCGGTCGTGGGAGTTCTCGGCGCCGAATACGTGGCGGCGGTGACCGGAATCGACCGCGCGGGCGTGCCGATCCTCGCGGTCGCGATCATGCTGATCCCGTTCGGTGCGAACCTGCTCGGCATCCGCGTCGCCGGATGGATGCAGTTCGTGCTCACCGGGCTCCTGCTCTCGATGGTCGTCGCGGTCGTCGCCGCGGCGCTGCCGGCGGTCGAGGCATCCGCCTTCACCCCCTTCCTCCCGCACGGGTGGGCCGGCGTCGGCACCGCGATCAGCCTCTTCGTGTGGGCGTTCGCGGGGTGGGAGGTCGGCACCCACATCGCGGGGGAGTTCCGCAGCCCGCGCAGGGTGATCCCGCTCGCAACGGCGATCGCGCTCGTGCTCACGGGCGCGTCGTACCTGCTGCTGCAGA
Organism: Microbacterium sp.; assembly: GCF_035687345.1. Classification (GTDB taxonomy): domain Bacteria; phylum Actinomycetota; class Actinomycetes; order Actinomycetales; family Microbacteriaceae; genus Microbacterium. Next base: position 15,925 of record NZ_DASRXZ010000110.1, on the reverse strand, counting down.
TCGCGACGGTGGGCGTGCTGGGCGAGGGAGCGGGGGCGGATGCGGTGCCGCTGCTGTCGCTGGCCCAGACCGTGCTGCCGGGGCTCGGCCCCGTCGCCGTCGGAGCGGTCGCGGCGATCGTGTCGGTGGGTGTCATGAACGCCTACCTCGCGGCGTTCGGGAAGCTCGGGGCGTCGCTCGCCGCGAACGGCGACCTGCCGCGGTGGTTCCGGCGGGGCGAGGAGGCGGGCGGGATCCCGCGTCGCGCGCTGTCGCTCACGATGGCCGTCGTCGCCGTGTACTTCGCGCTCATGCTGGTGGTCGACCTCGACCTCGAGCCGTTCATCCTCGTGCACACGAGCAACATGGTCGCGATCTATGCGGTCGGCATGGTCGCCGCGCTGCTCATCCTGCGCCGGTGGTCGGTGGGCTGGTGGATGGCGCTCGTCGCGGCCGTGCTGTCGGCGGGGCTGCTCGCACTCGCGGGTGTGAAGCTCGTGCCGAGCCTCGTGCTCGCGCTCATCGCGGTGGCGGTCACCGTGTGGCGCCGCGCGCGGAGCGCCCGCGCGCGGACGTGACCGCCGCGCGAGCGCGCCGGTCGCCCGGCATCCGCGAGCTCGTCGACTAGCGGGCGAGCGCCTTCGCGATCACCTCGGCCTGCTCGACCGCGTGCACCTTCGGCGAGCCCGTCGCCGTCGACGCGGCGGCCGGACGCGATACGCGCCGGATCGTGCGACCGTGCAGGTGCTTGACGAACTCGAGCGCGATGAACGGCCAGGCGCCCTGGTTCTCGGGCTCGTCCTGAACCCACACGAGCTCGGCGTTCGGGTACTTGTCGATCACCATGTTGAGCTCGTCGACCGGCTTCGGGTAGAACTGCTCGATCCGCACGAGGGCGATCGTGGGGTCGGGGTTCTTCTCGAGCTCGGCGCGCAGGTCCCAGTGGATCTTGCCGGAGTGCAGCAGCACGCGGCGGACGGCGGACTTGTCGACACCGCGCTCGTCGTCGATCACCGGCTCGAAGCGCCCGTGCGTGAAGTCCTCGACGGAGCTCGTCGCTCCGCGCAGGCGCAGCATCGCCTTCGGCGTGAACACGATGAGCGGACGCCGCGGGCGCGCGTAGGCCTGGCGACGCAGCAGGTGGAAGTACGACGCCGGCGTCGACGGACGCGCGACGGTCATGTTGTCCTGCGCGCACAGCTGCAGGTAGCGCTCCATGCGGGCCGACGAGTGGTCGGGGCCCTGGCCCTCGTAGCCGTGCGGCAACAGCAGCACGAGGCTCGACTGCTGGCCCCACTTCTGGTCGGCGGCCGAGATGTACTCGTCGATGACCGACTGGGCGCCGTTCGCGAAGTCGCCGAACTGCGCCTCCCACAGGACGAGCGCGTCGGGCCGCTCGACCGAGTAGCCGTACTCGAACGCCATCGCGGCGTACTCGCTCAGCAGCGAGTCGTACACCCAGAAGCGGCCCTGGTTCTCGCTGAGGTTCGACAGCGGCAGCCACTCCTGGCCGTTCGCTCGGTCGTGGAGGACGGCGTGGCGCTGCACGAACGTGCCGCGGCGCGAGTCCTGGCCGGCGAGGCGCACGTTGGTGCCCTCGAGCAGCAGCGAGCCGAACGCGAGCAGTTCGGCGAACGCCCAGTCGATCGAGCCGTTGCGGCTCATGTCGTAGCGCTTGTCGAGGAGCTGCTGGAGCTTCGGATGCACCGTGAAGCCCTCGGGCTTGTTCACGAAGGCATCGCCCACGAGCTCGATCACGCTGCGCGACACACCGGTCGTGTCGGGCTCGCCGATCACGGTCGGGACGATCGCCTCCTCCTCGACGACGGGCGAAGACCCGGTCTCGGCGGCGTGCGTCTCGGCGAACGCGATCTCGAGGCGGTTCTGGAAGTCGCGCTTGGCCTGCTCGTACTCCTCCTCGGTGATGTCACCGCGACCGACGAGGGCCTCGGTGTACAGGCGGCGCACCGAGCGCTTCGCCTCGATGAGGTTGGTCATGTGCGGCTGCGTCATCGACGGGTCGTCGCCCTCGTTGTGGCCGCGGCGGCGGTAGCACACGAGGTCGATGATGACGTCGCGGTGGAACTCTTCGCGGTACTGCACCGCGAGCTGCGCGACGCGCACGACGGCCTCGGGGTCGTCGCCGTTCACGTGGAAGATCGGCGCCTGGATCGTCTTGGCGACGTCGGTCGCGTACACCGACGAGCGACCGTCCTGCGGCGTCGTCGTGAAGCCGACCTGGTTGTTGACGACGATGTGCACGGTGCCGCCCGTGCGGTAGCCGCGCAGCTGCGACATCTGGAGCGTCTCGACGACGACGCCCTGGCCGGCGAAGGCCGCGTCGCCGTGGACGAGGATCGGCAGCCACGAGAACGTGCCGATGGGCTTGCGGTCCTGCTTGGCGCGCACGATTCCCTCGAGCACGCCGTCGACCGTCTCGAGGTGCGACGGGTTCGCTGCGAGGTAGACGGGCAGCTCGGCGCCCGAGTCGGCGACGAACGTGCCCTCGGTGCCGAGGTGGTACTTGACGTCGCCCGATCCGCTCTTCGAGCCGATCGCGACGGAGCCCTCGAACTCGCGGAACACCTGGCCGTACGTCTTGCCGGCGATGTTCGTGAGCACGTTCAGGCGGCCGCGGTGCGCCATGCCGATCGCCGCCCCGTCCAGGCCCGCCTCAGCGGCGCCCTGGAGCACCTGGTCGAGGAGCGGGATGAGCGACTCGCCGCCCTCGAGCGAGAAGCGCTTCTGGCCGACGTACTTCGTCTGCAGGAACGTCTCGAAGGCCTCGGCCTCGTTCAGCTTCGACAGGATGCGCAGCTGCTCGTCGTGGCCGGGCTTCTGGTACTTGACCTCGACGTTGCGCTGGAACCACGCGCGTTGCGCCGGGTCCTGGATGTGCATGTACTCGATGCCGATCGTGCGGCAGTACGAGTCACGCAGGACGCCGAGGATGTCGCGCAGCTTCATGAGGCGCTTGCCGCCGAAGCCGCCGGTCACGAACTCGCGGTCGAGGTCCCAGAACGTGAGTCCGTGGCTTTCGATCTCGAGGTCGGGGTGCGTGCGCTGGACGTACTCGAGCGGGTCGATGTCGGCCATCAGGTGGCCGCGCACGCGGAAGGAGTTGATGAGCTCCTGCACGCGAGCGGTCTTGTCGACGCGCTCGGCCACGTCGACGTTGATGTCGTTCGCCCAGTGGATCGGCGCGTACGGGATGCGCAGCGCCGCGAAGATGTCTTCGTAGAAGTTGCGCTGGCCGATGAGCAGCTCGTGCACCTTCTTGAGGAACTCGCCCGAGCCGGCGCCCTGGATGACGCGGTGGTCGTACGTGCTCGTGAGGGTGATCGTCTTGCCGATGGCGAGCTCGTTGAGCGTCTTGTCGCTCGCGCCCTGGAACTCGGCCGGGTACTCGAGCGCGCCGACGCCGATGATCGAGCCCTGGCCCTTCATGAGGCGGGGGACCGAGTGCACCGTGCCGATGCCGCCCGGGTTGGTCAGCGAGATCGTCGTGCCCTGGAAGTCGGCGGGCGTGAGCTTGTTGGCGCGGGCGCGCGACACGAGGTCTTCGTACGACGCGAGGTATTCGCCGAACGACAGCGTCTCGGCGCGCTTGATGCTCGGGACGAGCAGGGCACGCGAGCCGTCGGGGCGCGGGAGGTCGATCGCGATGCCGAGGTTCACGTGGGCGGGTGCGACCACGGACGGCTTGCCGTCGACCTCGGCGTAGAAGACGTTCATGCTCGGGAAGTCCTTGAGCGCCTGGATGAGCGCCCACCCGATGAGGTGCGTGAAGCTGACCTTGCCGCCGCGCGTGCGCGACATGTGGTTGTTGATCACGATCCGGTTGTCGATCATGAGCTTCGCCGGCACCGTGCGGACGCTCGTCGCGGTCGGGACGGTGAGCGACTCGTCCATGTTGGCCGCAAGGGTCTTCGGGAGGCCCTTGAGGGCGGTGACGACATCCTCGTCGGCGCTCGCCTCGGGCGTCGACGGCTTGATCTTCGGCGCCTGCGCCGGGATCGGCTGCGGCGCGGCGGGGCGCGCGGTCGTGCGGGCGACCGGCTGGCTCCCGATCACCGGGACGGGCGCCGTGACGGGGCGCGGCTCAGACGACGTCGCCGCCCCGTTCGCGGTCGCCGGAGCGGTCGCGGGGGCGGCGGGAGCAGGAGCGGCGGCCGGGGCGGATGCCGCGGGCTCGGGGGCCTGGGACGCGGGAGCGGTCTGGGTCGACGGCGCCGTCGCTCCGTCCGCGTCGACCGGGTGGTAGGCCTCGAGGATCGGCCACCAGGCCTTGTCTACCGAGTTCTTGTCGACCTTGTACTGCTCGTAGAGTTCGTCGACGAGCCATTCATTGGCTCCGAACTCTCCTTCGTTCGATACACCGACGCCCGTCACCTGGCTCGACACGCTCGATCGCCTGCTTTCGTGAAGAAGATGTGGATGCCTGGTCCGCAACGACCCTCGGGCACGATCCTTAAGCGTAACCCAGTCCGCGTCTCACTTCGTCGGGGTTGCGCACCGCGCGGAAGCACGTTTCGGCAACGGCATCCGCGACGCTTCTTGTCGCTACCCTTGACGGACATGGAGTTCTACGGAGACCGCCCCGACGTCGACCTGACGTATTCGGACGTGTTCCTCGTCCCCCGGCGGTCGACGGTCGCGAGCCGACTCGACGTGGACCTGTCCCCGGGCGACGGCACGACCGCCACGATCCCGATCGTCTCGGCCAACATGAACTCCGTCACCGGGGCGCGTCTGGCCGCGACGCTCGCGCGCCGCGGCGGCCTGGGCGTCCTGCCCCAGGACATGCCGCTGCAGGAGCTCGACGCGGCGATCCGGTGGGTGAAGGCTCAGCCCGTTCCGTGGGACACGCCGCTCGTGCTGCCGCCCGATGCGACGGTCGCCGACGCCGCGCGCCTCCTCCCCGCGACGCAGGGCTACGGCATCGTCGTCGCCGAGACTCCGTCCGGGTCCGGACCGCAGCAGCAGGGGGGTGCGGTCGACACGCGCTCACCGAGCACCGGACTCCACGCCGAGGACATCCTCGGCGTCGTGCCCGCCACCCGACTCGGCACCGCCCTTCCCGACGCGCGGCTCGGCGACATCGCCCGCGGACGCTCGGCGTCGATCGACGCGGAGGACGTCGAGAGCGGCCGCCAGGCGTTCGACCTCCTCATCGCGGCGGAGGCCGATGTCGTGTGCGTCCTGCGCCACGGCGTGCTCGTCGGCACGCTGTCGCGCCGCAGCGCGCTGCGCTCGTCGCTGTACCGCCCGGCGGTCGACGCATCCGGTCGCCTCATCGTCGCTGCGGCCGTCGGCATCAACGGCGACGTCGCGGCGAAGGCCCGCGCACTCGCCGCCGCCGGAGTCGACGTGCTCGTCGTCGACACCGCGCACGGCCACCAGGAGAACATGCTCGCGGCGCTGCGCACGATCGCCGACCTCGACCTCGGCATCCCGCTCGCCGCGGGCAACATCGTCACCGCCGAGGGAGTGCACGACCTCGTGACCGCCGGTGCGAGCATCCTGAAGGTCGGCGTCGGCCCCGGTGCGATGTGCACCACCCGCATGATGACCGCGGTCGGGCGGCCCCAGTTCTCGGCCGTGCTCGAGACGGCTGAGGCGGCGCGCCTCATGGGCGCCCACGTGTGGGCCGACGGCGGCGTGCGGTACCCGCGCGACGTCGCGCTCGCGCTGGCCGCCGGCGCGTCGTCCGTCATGATCGGCTCGTGGTTCGCCGGCACGATCGAGGCGCCGGGCGAGCTCCTCGTCGACGCCGAGGGCCGTGCGTACAAGGAGTCGTGGGGCATGGCCTCGACGAAGGCGGTGCACGAGCGCTTCGGGCGGCTCGACCCGTACGAGCTCGCGCGCAAGGAGCTGTTCGCCGAGGGGATCTCGTCGTCGAAGATCTACCTCGACCCGTTGCGCCCCGGCCTCGAGGACCTGCTCGACATGATCACGTCGGGCGTGCGCTCGTCGTTCACCTACGCGGGTGCGGCGACCGTGCCCGAGTTCCACGAGCGCGCGCGGGTCGGCCTGCAGTCCGCCGCCGGCTACGAGGAGGGCAAGGCGCTCCCCGTCAGCTGGTGACGGCACGGATGCCGCGGCGCGGCCCCACCGCTCCGTTCGCGCTGTCGTAACCGGCATCCGCTGCTCGCGCCTGCGCGGGCGTGCGCAGATTTCGGCAGCGCGAGGGGTGGGAGCCCGCGCGAGGTGATCGAAGCGACCGTCACGGCCGTCGCTTCGAGCTGGGAAGTCCGTCGGCGGTGAGGATGTCGTAGACGAGGCGTGGGACGTCGAGGTCGCGTGCTTCCAGCCGACTGAAACCGCGCACCTCGCGGCGGATCTCGTTCTCGCGGTTCTTCTCGTCGATGACGATGGCAGCCGCATCGCGTTCCGCCCCGAACTCCGGGCTCAGGTACTTGCCGCGGCCATCGATCTCGAGCCAGTGGTCATGGTCGGGGAAGTAGCGATCCGCGAACACCAGCCGACCACTGCGGAGGACGCGGCGCTCCTGGCACCGTGAGTGCGGGAACCCGAGGTGCCCGAGCAGCACGCGAGCCTGCGTCTCGCGCGGATTCGCGGCACCGTCCTCCGCCTCTTCGATGACGCGACGGGCGCGCACGTCGCCCCGGCGGGACGGACCCGCGTCGAGCAGTCGGAGCAGTTCGTCCTTCGTCGTGAGCGCGCCCGATGGGCGACCGCTCCAGATCGCCTGGTCGACCGCGGACGCCGCGACGAGGAAAGACGACACGCGCGCGATGTCGAGCGCCGTCTGCGCCGGCGTTGTGACGTGGTGCACTCCGAACGGCGTGCGCTCCACACCTTCCAGCCCGAGCGCACGGCGTCGGACCGCGCCGCTGGATCGGCCACCGCTCGCGCGACCGATCGTCACATCGACCTGCGTCGGCCACGCACCGAAGATGTCCATGCCGTGCTCCGCCGCTGCGGCGAAGTGCGAGATCACGGCGCCGGGCTCCATACGACGCGCGACCTCGTGAACGCGAACGCGGTGCTGCTCGTTCGGCCGCAGTCCTCTCCAGTCGTCAGCGCGGGCATACGCTCCGGCCGTGATCCGGACCCACTCCCCGGACCGGACCCCGCGCCGCAGGCGCCGGTCGTCGACGGGGTCGATCCGGTCCCGGCGCCGAACGACGGGGATCAGCTCGTCGGGGTGTGTCGTTCTCCTCACCCCGACACATTGACGTCGTGGGCGCGTTCGCGAGCGCACTGCGCCGTCGCCTGTTCGCAGCCGCATGTCTCCGGCGCCCTGGGAGGAGCTCTGCGCCGACGGTGGCGCAGCGGCCTCCCGCTGTCGAAACCTGCAAGAGCGGTCGTCGCGGACACGCGCGGATGCAGGTTTCGACAGCGCCGAGCCCGGAAAGGCGAGCTCAAGACGGGCATCCGTCGCGCGTCCGCCCTGCCTTAGACTTTTCGCGAGATGGACGACCCGCCCAGTTGCAGACGCCCGCCCCACGAACCAGCCCCCGCGATCGGGGGTGACGCGTGATGGATTACGTCATGCTGGGCGTGGGGCTCCTGCTCACCATCGGGACCGGATTCTTCGTCGCGAGCGAGTTCGCGCTCGTGAACCTCGACCGCGCCGACCTCGAAGCGCGGCGCGAGCGCGGCGAGTCTCGTCTGTCGCTCACGATCAGCGCGCTGAAGATCACCTCGACGCACCTCTCGAGTGCGCAGCTCGGCATCACGCTCACGACCCTGCTCACGGGTTACGCGATGGAGCCCGCGATCTCGAACCTCCTGGGTCCGGTCTTCCTGCAATGGGGGTGGGCGGATGCCGTCGTGACCCCGGTCGCCGCGGTGATCGGCGTCACGATCGCCACGATCCTGTCGATGATCCTCGGCGAGCTGATCCCGAAGAACCTCGCCCTCGCCGTGCCGCGGCAGACCGCCAAGATCGTGCTGCCGTTCCAGGTCGCGTTCACGACGGTGTTCCGTCCGGCCGTCGCGGTGCTCAACGGCAGCGCGAACGGCGTGCTGCGGCTGCTCGGCGTGGAGCCGAAGGAGGAGCTCTCGGGCGCCCGCACCGCCGAGGAGCTCTCGAGTCTCGTGCGCCGCTCGGCGAGTGCCGGCGTGCTCGAGGAGGACACCGCGACGCTCCTCGACCGCAGTCTCACCTTCGCACGCCTGACCGCCGCCGACGTCATGACCCCGCGCCCCAGCGTGCACGCGCTGGCGGCCGACGACTCGGTCGACGACGTGGTGCAGCTCGCGCGCCGCACGGGCCACAGCCGCTTCCCCGTGTACCAGGACTCGATGGACGACATCGTCGGCATCGTCCACCTGAAGGCCGCGGTGTCGGTTCCGCGTGAGCGCAGACCGGATGTCCCGGCCGCGGCCATCGCGACCGAGCCGCTGCGCGTGCCCGAGGCGGTGCACCTCGACGCGCTCGTGTCGGAGCTGCGGGCGCGCGGCTACCAGATGGCGATCGTCGTGGACGAGTACGGCGGGACGGCCGGCGTCGTGACGCTCGAGGACCTCGTCGAGGAGATCGTCGGCGAGGTCCTCGACGAGCACGACCGCCGCCGCGCGGGGATCGTGCGGGCCGAGGGCTCGGTGATCCTGCCGGGCGAGCTGCGCCCCGACGAGGTGCTCGACCGCACCGGCATCCGCATCCCCGAAGGGGACGTGTACGACACCGTCGGCGGGTTCCTCATGAGCGTGCTCGAGCGCATTCCCGTCGTGGGCGACGCGGTCGAGATCGAGGACGGCACGCTCGAGGTGCAGCGCATGGACGGCCGCCGCGTCGATCGTGTGCGGTTCACGCCCGCGCCCGTCCCCGACGGAGCCGCGAATCACCGCGCCGAATCGGGCGCCGACCGAGAGGGCGGTGCACGATGAGCGACTGGGCGGGCATCGCGTGGCTGTTCGTGCTGCTGGTGGCCAACGCGTTCTTCGTCGGCGCCGAGTTCGCCGTCATCTCGGCGCGCAGGTCGCAGATCGAGCCCCGCGCCGAGAAGGGCTCGCGTGCGGCCAAGACCGCGCTGTTCGCGATGGAGCATGCGACGCTCATGCTCGCGACGTGTCAGCTCGGCATCACGATCTGCTCGCTGCTGATCCTCAACGTGTCCGAGCCGGCGATCCACCACCTGCTGGCGGAGCCCCTCGGGCTCACCGGCCTCAACGAGTCGATGGTCGACGTCATCTCGTTCGTCATCGCGCTCGTGCTCGTGTCGTACCTGCACGTCGTGTTCGGCGAGATGGTGCCGAAGAACCTCGCGTTCTCGGTGCCCGACCGGTCGGTGCTCATGCTCGCGACGCCGCTCGTGTGGATCTCGAAGCTGTTCCACCCGGTGATCGTGTCTCTCAACTGGATCGCGAACCACGCCGTTCGCCTGTTCCGAGTCGAGCCGAAGGACGAGGCGGCGTCGACGTTCACGCTCGAAGAGGTGGCGACGATCGTGAGCCAGTCCCGCATCGAGGGTGTGCTCGACGACTCGGCCGGCACGGTCGCGGCGGCGCTCGAGTTCACCGACAAGAAGGCGAAGGCGATCGCGGTGCCGCTCGGCGAGCTCGTGACGCTTCCCGAGACGACGACGCCCGACGAGATCGAGCGCGCGGTCGCGAAGCACGGGTTCTCGCGGTACGTGATCGTCGACGATGCCGGCGAGCCGCTCGGCTACGTGCACCTCAAGGACGTGCTCCGCGTCGCGGAAGGTCCCGGCTCGGCCGCGGGGGCCGCCGCCCGCATCCCGGCGAAGCGCATCCACCACATGGTGCCGGTGCTCGAGACGACCGACCTCGAGGACGCGCTCGCGCTCATGCGCCGCGCCGGCCGCCACCTCGCCCAGGTGCGCGACGCGAGCGGGCGCACGACCGCGGTGCTCTTCCTCGAGGACATCATCGAGGAGCTCATCGGGGAGGTGCAGGACGCGACGCGGCGCGGGCGGCGCTGACGCGAGGCATCCGGATGCCCCACCTACCCCCGCGGGGTCAGGCGGCGCGCACGCGCGCGGGTCGTGCCCGCAGGTACTGCGTCGGCCAGTAGTCGATGTCGGCGCCGAGCTCGATCGATGCGCGCAGCGCGTAGTGCGGGTCGCGCAGCCACTCGCGACCGGCCATGATCGCGTCGGCGTCGCCCGCCTCGAGGATCGCCTCGGCCTGGGCCGCCTCGTCGATCATGCCGACTGCCGACACCGGCACGCCCGCCGTCCGGCGGACGTGCGCGGCGAACGGCACCTGGTAACCGGGCCCCGTCTCGAGCCGCTGGTGGGCGACGAGCCCGCCGCTGGAGATGTCGAAGAGGTCGGCGCCGCGCTCCGACGCCCACGTCGCGACGGTCGCGGTCTCGTCGGGGGTGAACCCGCCGTCGGCCCAGTCGTAGGCCGAGAAGCGCACGAGCAGCGCGAGATCCGGCGCGGCCTGCCGCACCGCCTCGACGACGCGCAGCACGAGGCGCGCGCGGTTCGCGAGCGATCCGCCGTACTCGTCGTCCCGGTGGTTCGAGAGGGGCGAGAGGAACTCGTGGAGAAGGTAGCCGTGCGCCGCGTGCACCTCGACGACGTCGAATCCCGCCTCGACCGCGCGCCGCGCGGCGGCCGCGAAGTCCTCGACGACGCGGTCGATCCCTTCGCGATCGAGGGCGACAGGGGCGGCGAACCCCTCGAACGGGATCGCCGACGGGGCGACCGTCTGCCACCCGCCCTGCTCGCGGGGGACGGAGCCGCGCTGTCCGCTCAGGGGGGATGACGTGGACGCCTTGCGTCCGGCGTGGGCGAGCTGGATGCCCGCGAGGGCGCCGCGCGCACGGACGGCGGCGACGATCGGCGCCCAGGCGTCGCGGTGCGCGTCGCTCCAGATGCCGGTGTCGTCGGGCGAGATGCGCCCTTCGGGCGACACGGCCGTCGCCTCCGCCATCACGATGCCCGCTCCGCCGGATGCGAACTGCGCGAGATGGACGTGGTGCCACTCCTGCGGCATGCCGTCGACCGCGCTGTACTGGCACATGGGCGAGACCCACAGGCGGTTGCGCGCGGTCTTCGGGCCGACGGTCAGAGGGGAGAAGAGAATGCTCATGTGTCGGAACGTCCTGCCGGTAGGGTGGCGCCATGAGCGGCCAGTGGACGGCGGATGACGCGTCGCGCCACCTGCGACGGCCGACCGACCGCGACGACAAGTATTCCCGAGGCGTCGTCGGCTTCCGAACCGGGTCGGCCCAGTATCCGGGAGCGGCGGTGCTCGGCGTCGAGGCGGCGTGGCGCACGGGGGTCGGCATGGTGCGCTACCTCGGGCCCGAGTTCGCGCGCGCCCTCGTGCTCCAGCGGCGTCCCGAGACGGTGACGGTCGACGGCCGCGTTCAGGCGTGGGTCGTCGGCTCGGGCACACCGGTCGAGCCGGACGAGACGGATGCGGCGACCCGCGCCGTCCGCGAGATCTTCGCCGGCCGTGCGCCCGTCGTCGTCGACGCGGGTGCGCTGGATCACGCGGTGGGTGCGGCGGCACCGTGCATCGTGACACCGCACGACCGCGAGCACGACCGGCTGCGGTCGCGGCTCGGTCTCGACCCGGCGGACGGCGACGAGCGCGAGGCATCCGCTCTTCACACCGCGTCCGCGCTGCGGGGCGTCGTCGTCCTGAAGGGCGCGCACACGATCGTCGCGACGCCGTCGGGGTGGTCGACGGTCGTCGCGAGCGGAACCCCGTGGCTCTCGACCGCGGGCACCGGCGATGTGCTCGCAGGGGTCATCGGAGCGGTCGTCGCGGGCGCGCTCGCGACGGGCGCGGGCGGCCAGGACCGCAGGGTGAGCTCGGGGGAGCTCGGTGAGCTCGCGGCCACCGGTGTGTGGCTCCACGGCCGCGCAGCGACCGTCGCCGCCCAGGCGCGCGGAGCGACGGGCGGGCCGATCACGGCGCTGGACGTCGCCGAGGCGCTGCCTGCCGCCGTGGCGGAAGCGCTCGCACGAACCCCGTGACGCGCCTCTCTAGGATGAGGAGGGTGTCGAGGCGGGCGGTACTGTGGGTGGGTTTCGCGGTCGTGCACATCGGCGTCGCGGCGCTCGGATGGCTGTTGCCGAACCAGCCGATGGGCGACGTCTACCTCGTCTACGAGCCGTGGTCGACCCGCGCCGTCGAAGGCACGGGGATCGTCGGCATCACCGAGAGCTGGGTCTATCCGCACCTCGCGCTCGTGCCGATGGTGCTCGCGAAGGCGATGGCATGGCTCGGCGGCTACGAGATCGCGTGGGCGGTGGTCGTCACCGCCGTGGACGCGGTCGCGTTCGCGGTGCTCGTCGGACGCGGCCGGTCGAGCGGCCGCTGGATCGCGGCATGGTTCTGGCTCGTCTTCATCGCGCTCCTCGGCCCTGTGGGCATCTACCGCCTCGAGGGGGTGACCACGCCGCTCGCGCTCGCGGCGTGCCTGTGGCTCTTCGGCAGACCGGCGCTCGCGTCGGTGCTGCTCACGATCGGCATGTGGATCAAGGTGTGGCCCGCCGCGCTGCTGGCCTCGGCGGTCATCGCCGTGCGGCGTCGGTTCGCGATCGCGGGGACGTCGATCGCGCTGTCGGCGGTCATCCTGCTGATGGTCCTCGCCGCGGGAGCGGGGGCCAACGCGCTCGGCTTCGTCGCCGGCCAGACCGATCGCGGACTCCAGCTCGAGGCTCCCGTGAGCGCGTATTACCTGTGGCGCGCGGTCCTCGGGTACGAGGACTCCTTCATCTACTACGACCGCGCGATCCTCACGTTCCAGGTGACCGGGCCCTCGGTCGACATCGTCATCACCGCCATGACCCCCCTGCTCGCGGTCGCGGTGATCGGCGTGCTCGTGCTCGGGATCGTGAAGATGTGGCGCGGGGCCACCTTCGCAGCGCTGTTCCCGTCGCTCGGCCTCGCGACCGTCGCCGCGATGATCCTCTTCAACAAAGTCGGCTCGCCGCAGTACCTCTCGTGGATCATCGCGCCGCTCGTGTTCGGACTCGTGCTCGACCGCTGGCACTGGTGGGGTCCGGCCCTGCTCGGGCTCGGCACCGCGCTGCTCACCCAGGTCGTGTACCCGCTCACCTACGGCGAGCTGCTCGTCGCGTCGGCGTTCCCCACCGTCGTGCTCACGCTGCGCAACCTCGCGATCGCAGTGCTGTTCGTGTGGGCCGTGGTGCGTGTCGCCCGCACTCCCACCCACGTTCGTCTGAAGCCGCGGGCTGCGGCATCCGCCCCCGACCTCGCCGCCGACGGCCGCTGAGCCGCCGACGCCGACACCCCGATCACGACCCAAGGAGGAACCATGCTCGTCGCCTTCTCCGTCGCACCGAGCGGCACCGGACGCGCGGACGGCTCGGTGCACGACGCCGTCGCGGCCGCTGTGCGCGTGGTGCGCGAATCCGGCCTGCCGCACCGCACGACGTCGATGTTCACCGAGATCGAGGGGGAGTGGGACGAGGTGTTCGATGTCGTGAAGCGCGCGACGGACGCCGTGATGCCGTTCGGCTCGCGCGTCTCCCTCGTGCTCAAGGCCGACATCCGTCCCGGCTGGACCGGCGAGCTCGACGGCAAGATCGAGCGGCTCGAGCGCGCTCTCGACGACAGCGCCTCGGCCGACTGACGCACGGCCCGCACGCGGCCCCGGCCTAGAGTGGTCGGGTGCCCCACGAGACCCCCGGATCCCGCGCGCAGCAAGCGCTCGCGCGGGCGATCGGAACGAGCCCTGACCCGATCGAGGGTGTCGTCGACGAGCCTGCCGAGATGCCGGTCGCCGCGACCGTGGTGATCGCGCGCGACGGAGCGCGAGGCCCCGAGGTGCTCCTCATCGAGCGGCCCGACCGCGGTTCGTTCGCGGGCGCGTGGGTGTTCCCCGGCGGCAAGCTCGACCCGATCGACCGCGAGGGCGACGGGTCGCCCGACGACGCGGACGAGCGCGCCGCACGCCGTGCCGCCGTGCGCGAGGCGCGTGAGGAGACGGGTCTCGTGCTCGACCCGGAAGCGCTCGTGCCGATCTCGCGGTGGAGCCCGCCCCCGGGTCTGCCGCTGCGCATCCTCACGTGGTTCTTCGTGACGCGGGCGCCCGACGACGTGAGCCTCGAGCTCGCCGCCGACGAGGCGGTGTCGGCCACGTGGGCACGCCCCGCGGAAGTGCTCGAACGCCACGGTCGCGGCGAGCTCACGCTGTACCCGCCGACCTGGGTCACGCTGCACGAGCTCGCGGGGCAGTCCGATGTCGACGACCTCCTCGCGACGGCGCGCCTCGGCGGGGTGCACTCGTACGAGACGCTCGCCCGACGGGGCCCTGAGGGGCCGTTCATGCTGTGGCAGGAGGACGCCGAATACGACGCGGATGCGGCGGCCGAGGCATCCGGATCGCGCGCTCGCGCGCGTCACCGCCTCTCGATCGGCGACCTTCCCTGGATCTACGAGCGCTCGTTCTGACGCCCTCGCTCCGTCACGACTCGAAGAGGCGACGGATGTGCCGCCCGACGGCCTCGGTCTCGATGAGGAAGCCGTCGTGGCCGAAGTCGCTCGTGAGGACGACGGCCCGGTCGCCGTCGAGGGTCGTGCGGATGCCGCGTGCGATGCGGTGCTGTCCGTCGATGGGGAACAGGCGGTCGGAGTCGATCCCGAGCACGAGCGCCTTGGCGGTCACGCGTCCGAGCGCTTCCTCGACCCCGCCGCGGTCGCGGCCGACGTCGTGCGAGTTCATCGCCTCGACGAGCGTGATGTAGGAGTTCGCGTCGAAGCGGCGCGTGAACTTGTTGCCGTGGAAGTCCAGATACGACTCGACGGCGAAGCGACCGCCGTGGCCGAGCGGGCTCACGCTGGACTGCCACGACCGCTGGAACCGCTGGTTGAGCTCGGTCGGGGAGCGGTAGTTCAACAGCGCCATGCGCCGAGCGAGGGCGAGGCCGCGGTGGGGCCCGTCGCCGGCATCCGCGTCGTAGTACTCGCCGCCCTGGAAGCGCGGGTCGATCTGGATCGCCTCGAGCTGCACCGAGTTGAGCGCGATCTGGTCTGCGGTGTTCACGGGCGGTGCCGACAGGATCCCGACGCGCTCGACGCGCTCCGGGTAGCCGACGGCCCACTCCATCGCGTGCATGCCGCCCATCGAGCCGCCCACGACGCCCGCCCACACGTCGATCCCGAGCGCGTCGGCGAGCCGCACCTGCGCGGCGACCTGGTCGCGGATCGTGAGGTACGGGAAGCGCGACGCCCATTCGTACCCGTCCGGCCCGATGCTCGCGGGGCCGGTCGAGCCCTGGCATCCGCCCAGCATGTTCGGCGCCACGACGAACCAGCGATCGGTGTCGATCGGAGCGCCGGGCCCCACGATGTCGCTCCACCAGCCGTCGGTCGGATGCCCCGGCCCGGCGGGTCCGCGCACGTGGCTGTCGCCCGTGAGCGCGTGGAGCACGAGCACGGCGTTGTCGCGCGTCGCGTTGAGCTCGCCCCACGTCTCGGACGCGAGCCGGTAGCCGGGCAGCTCGCGGCCGCCCTCGGTGCGGAACGGCCCGAACGCGGCGAAGTGCCTGTCGCCGACGGGGTCGCCGTCGCGCCACGCGCCGGTCGCGGGCGGACGCCCGAGCAGCAGGCGCGCGTCGGCCTCCGTGACGGGCGCGCTCGGCACCGTGTCTTCGGAGGTCTGCCAGTCCATCCGACCATTCTCGCGTGCCGCCACCGTACGTGACGGCGTGTTACACCCGCCCGGTGGGATCAGCGTCCGCGGGAGGGCGCTGTCTCGTAGGTCGCGCCGTGCTGTCCCGCGAGCGCGATGGGCACGCCGTCGACGCTCTGGATGAAGCGCTGCGACGTGTCGAGGTCGGCGGGCACGCGAGCGTCGACGGCGGTGAGAGTGCCGCGCGACTCGTTCGAGAGCCACACGACGCGGCGGTCGACCGCCGCGGCGAGCCCGTCCATGATGTCGGCGAACCGCGCGCGCCCCGCGGCATCGAGATAGAGGAGCACCGCGCTGTGGAACACGACGAGCGTCGCCTCGGGCGGGGTG